>CAZKLE010000024.1:0-20147 GCA_964553415.1 uncultured Myxococcales bacterium | reverse complement strand
AGTGAGGCCCAAGGTCGCCATGGTGACGCTCGGTCTGGCCGGCCTTCTCGCCGCGGAGCGGAAGCGTCCCTTGCTGTCGGGACTGCTTGCCAGTGCATCGGTACTGTGCTGGCAACCGGGACTGTGTTTCGCCGCCGGCAGCGCGTGGTCACTGCTGAGCCGACCCGCCGGTGAGCAAGCAGTCGGCGAGGGCCGCCGGTCGCCGTTACGGGCGTTGGCTGTTTTCGTCGCAGGGGCGGCTCTACCGGCCCTCGCATTTCTGACCTGGCTGGGATTCGCCGGCGCGCTGGCGGATTTTGTCTCCCAAACCATAGGGTTCAATCTCGACTACGTGCGCCTGAAAGCGGTTACGCCAGGGCGAACCATCGCTCGATTGACGGGGATTCTCCGGTGGTGGGATCCCTTTGAGGGTGTCCTCGCGGTCGTCGCCATTGCCGCTCTCGCCGGCCTCAAAGAGAGCCGGAAGTATCTTCAGCCGGGTCTCGTCGCCGCCGGGCTGGTGTATGCGGCAATGGCCTTCGTGAGCCTTCAAGGCTGGCCCGACACCCTACCGTTCGTCCCCGTATTGGCGGCCATCATCACCGCCGGGTTTTTCGGCTTGGGACGACGAATTCATCTGCCTCGTCTACTGCCCGCAGCGTTGCTGTGTACGGCCGTGTGGGCCGCAGCACGACCGGCAAACCTCCGCCTTTATCCCCGGATCAATCTCGACACGCAGGCCCGCTTCTATCGACAACTCGGCAGCGGTCTCGCCCCCACCGACGCGGTGATCGCCATCAGTCTGCCCGAATTTCTCGTGCACAATCACCGGCGCTCGGCGTGGAAGTATCCGTACATGTGGAACCACGTCGACCGTTTTGCGGCTGATTCCTACGGTGGTTTCGACGGCCTCTTCCGGGAACTCGAACGCATCGACCCCGTGATGATCATACTCGGGCGCCGCTGGACCGGACGGGGGCGGCAGTTGTTCGAAAACTGGACTCACACCCGTTACCTCCGCCAAGAATACAGCTATTTCCCGTATTCGTGGCCCATCGTCGTCTACCGTGAGCCGCGTAGTGCAAGCGATCGACAGGAACTCAGAACGCGTCTTTCAGAGCACGTGTCGCCGCAAACACCGCGACGTCATCGTCAGCCGTACCCGGACGCTTCGCCTTCACCATCCGCCTCAGCTCCGGACTCGAGCTTCTGAGAAAGGGATTGGTCGCTTTCTCCAACTCGATGGTGGTCGGGACGGTCGGCTTGCCCGCCTCCAGCAACTCGTCCGCGCGCTTTCGCCACTCGGCCAGTCTCGCGTTGCCCGGTTCCAGGCTGGCCGCAAATGCCAAGTTGTTACGCGTGTACTCGTGCCCACAGTAGATCCTTGTTTCGTCGGGCAAAGACGCCAACCGTTCGAGCGAGGCCTTCATCTGAGCAGCATCGCCTTCGAACAAGCGTCCGCAGCCACCGGCAAACAGCGTATCTCCCGTAAACACCGTCGCCGCGTTCTCGAAGTAGTAAGCGATATGACCGTTGGTGTGTGCCGGAATGAACAAGGCCCGGCCGCGGAGCCCCGCCAGCGCAAACTCCTCACCATCCTCCAGCGGATCGGTGATCCCCGGTATGCGGTCGCAGTCGCCCGAGTAGCCGAACACCCGGAGCTTGTCGTCGCCGAGTCTGGCGATCAGATCCAGGTTTCCGCCAACGTGGTCGAAATGGTGGTGAGTGGATAAGACGGCGACGACGCGCACGCCTTCCGAAGCCGCCACCGAGAGCACCGAATCGGCTTCGGCAACATCGACCACTCCCGCCTGCCCCGACTCGTCGTCTATGACGAGGTAGGCGTAGTTGTCCATGAGTTGGTCGACGGCGACGACACGCATCACGGTAAGCCCGCTGATCCCGCTAAGACCCCTCAGCCACCCGAGTCGGTCTTGCTCGAGTCGCCGAAAAAGTCGTCGTCATCTTCGTTGTCGGGGGGGGGACGGTACGGACGTTGGGTTTTCGACGTGTGCACCAACTCGCCGGTCTCGGGATCAAAATACTCGAGTACCGATTTCTCCAGCTCGTGCTCGTCATCGTATTCGAGGGTCTGTTTCGACATCACCCGTCCTTGGCCATCCAAAGCCGTACGGTGCGTAACAAAATAGATTCCGTGGCGACCGATGAAACCGCTCGCCTCCATCATACGCAGGCCGTTGATCCAAGTCGCCATTTGGAATTTCTTGTCGGGATCGCGCTTGACCCCGACGAGAAAACCACGGGCGCTCGGCTTGGAAATTTCGCCTTGAAATTCCCCGATACGGAAGCGCCCGAACCCGTCGGGCTGCATCACAGGACCGCCGACATAGTATTTCCACCCCGCTCGAGCCTCGATCTTCGGGGGTTCGGGTGGTGCCTTTTCCTTGTGGAACAGCTTGGCGACGTCGTCGCAGCCCGTGCTCAGGGCCATCAACAAACCCAGCGAAACAAGCAGAACCGGGATCACCTTTTTACTGGAATTCATACCCTTACACTTCCTCGTACGCGCTCGTCGGTCGCCGGCCGTCAAACCGTAGCGCCGCGGACATCCATGGTGGGTCCAACCCGGGCAGCCGGCTCGTCGACAGTGCCGATCGCCCTCGACAGACGACCCTCGACAGACGAAACATGGCGCGACAGTGCATCCAAACGTCCGGTCTTGGCCAGGGCTTCGCGGGAAATCTCGGTAATGCGGGATTCCAGCCGCGTAAGGCGTTCTCGTGTCAGTTCCAATGCGTGCAGAGTCCCCTGTGTACCGTCTTTCTGCAGCTGCCGAGTCGTGTTGTAGTCGGATTCTATCTTACGGACGCGGTTCTTCAGATCGACGACTACGGCGACGGCCTCGTCGGTTGCATCCATCTCCGGAGCTTGACGGTCAAGACGAGAAAGTTCCTTCGATACACGCTCGAGCTGAGAGCGCTGCACCGTCAGATCTCGCGTAACCCTCGTAATGTGCTCGTCGCGCCTTGTCGCTAGGCGTTCCAGGCGCTCCGACGCGCCGGTCGCATCGTGCATGCGTGCCCCATAGCGTCCCTGCACACGAGCCAACGCGGCAAGAGCTTTCTCGAAACGGGCGGTTCTAGCGCCAAGCTGAGATACTCCACCGGCCAGAAGCGTTTCCCGCTCACGAAGTTCGGCCACTTGCGACGCAACGCTGTCGAGTTTGGCGCGCACCAATTCAAATTTTTCGCCGAACGTATCGCTCTTCTCCTGCTGCGTGCCAAAGCCGAAGGCCAAAGGAGCGGCCGCAGCCAAAACCTTACCTGCCTGCGTCAGGATTCCGGAGGGCAACAGACGGGAGACTTTGTCCACGAGCATGGTCATCTCACCTTCCAAGCTACGAGCAGCGTTCCACAAACTGTGAACGGACTTTCCAAGGGTCGTCGGACCCAATCCTTCGTCAACCATCGCCACTCCCCTCTGCCCCATGCCCGCGCGGGGGCGGGTATCCAACGCAACGCCACGAGGATACAACCTTCCGCGCATCGATGGCAAGCCGGACCGTGCAAGTCATCACGCCAACAAAAAACTGCGGTTGCGGTTGCCTCAGTGGGCGAGCTCCTCGAGAAGATCCACCATGCGTCGCACCCCTTTGCCCAATTCCTCGGCGCGGATCCGCTCATCGGGAGCGTGAATGGTTTCCCTCTCCTCCGGCGTAACGACGATGGGCACGAACCCGTAGGCCGCAATGCCCAGTTCACGGAAATAGTGACTATCCGTGAATCCCGTCAGCAGGCTCGGCAAAACCACCGACGGCGTCGTTTCCCTGGCAGCCAAGGCTTCGATTGCGCGCGTCAAAACGTTATCCAACGGCGATTCCGAGGATGGGAACGACACCATCGGCTCGACTTTCACCTTGTCATTTTCGATTCGAGTGCGCACCTGATCAAGGAAGGCTGGGCAGTCGTGGCCGGGGAGTAGCCGGCTGTCGACCTCGGCGACGGCGCGGGCAGGTATGATGTTGGTCTTCTTCGATCCGACCAGGACGTTGGGTGCTATGGTGTCGCGGATCAACGCCGCCGCCCCTGCATCGTCTATGAACCAGTTGTAGAACTCCTTGTCCTCGAGCGAACGGGCCAGTTGCCGGAACTGTCGGGCCCGTTCAGGATCGAATGCGGCATAGGCTGCGTAATAGCCGGCCACGATCGGCCCCACTTCGTAGGGTCGATCCCAGGTGTCAAGCTTATGGAGCGCCTCGATCAAGCGGGTGGTCGCCGTCTGCGCTTGCGGCCGCGACCCATGCCCCGGCTTTCCCTCGGCGACCACGCGGAACCAGCAGGGACCTTTTTCGGCAACGTCGAGTTTGTATACCAGGGGTTTGTCTTTCTCCTGAACAATCCATCCCCCTTCGTTCAGGAGAAATTCCGCATCGTCGAACAGCTCGGGGTGTTTGCTCACCATCCACGCCGCTCCCTCCTTGCCGCCCGCCTCCTCGTCGGCTGTTGCGAGGAAGATTAGGTCGCGGTCCAATGTCCACCCGAGCCGTTTGACCGCCACCATCGTCAGAAGATCGATAATGCCCACAGCTTTGGCGTCGAGGGCTCCGCGCCCGTACACGGCTCCATCGCGCCGCTCGCCGAGGAAGGGAGGGCTCGACCACAGCGACTCGTCAGCCGGTACGACGTCAATGTGACTGAGCAGAATCAGCGGTCGTTTCGTTCCGTTGCCCTTCAACCGTGCGTAGACGTTGCTCCTTCCCGGAGCCGACTCAAAGGTTTGCGTAGGGATCGCCTCGGACTCGAGTAACGCGGAAAGCAGGCGAGCTCCGTCGCTCTCGTTGCCCGGCGGATTGCTGGTGTTGATGCGAATGTAACGCGACAGGAGCCGAGGGGCCTCCGCCGCCAACGCGGCAAGGATCGCCGACCGGCCCTTCGCCTCCGCACCCCCGATGGCGCTGTAGTATCCGCTGGTCGCCGGCACCTCACCGAGAGCTTCTTCTTCGAGCGCGGCGCTCCTCGAGGCCAATCCCATCGGCAGAAGCGCAAGGACCAGCGTAAGTGCCGTCAATTTGAGTTTGCCCGAGCGTGTCATGGAACTCGCATTGTACGCAGACGTCGAGTGCAAGGCGATATCACCAAGTCGCGATCCGGTCTTCGGTCGCGACTAGAAGATCACTTTCGATTTCGAGATCAATGGATCGCAAAGAGCACGGTCACTGTCATGGTCACTGCGATCTCACCTGCCTCGATCGGTGTCTTCGGAGCTGAATTCGTCGCTCCGCGCATCGCCATCATCCTGGGTTGGGGGGGAAGCGACGACGAAGACGTGGAGGAAGCAGTGAGAACCTCGCCGAGCGTGACCCCCAGAGACTCGGCTATCGCCTCGGCATCGCCTCGTGCGCGGCGGCCCGCCTCGAGCAGAGCCTGCCTGTTGGCGGCGGTTAGATCGTCGCGGAAAAACGATACCGAGCCGGCCCTACTGGCACCGGCTGCGGTAGCCTTGTCGATCAACGCTCCGGCGCCGGCCAAATCGGCGCTGACCACGCGTAAACGGTTGACGGCAACGTAGCCGGTCAGAACACGGCGCCGGGCGCCGCCACGTTCTCCGTAGCTGTATTCCGGATTCAGCTGGTAGCCGTAGGTCGTGACCCGGCCGGGGGATTTGACCAGGGATTTCAGTACCGCGAGCACCGCTTGGCTGAGGCCGGCGTTTTTCGTCGCGACCTCGTCCGCCGTGGCCGCCCGCGTTTCTATTTCGAAGGTTATGCGCACGCGATCGGGAGCGGCTTTGACGGTGGCGGTCCCGCTAACCGTGATGCTTCTCGGTCTGTCACGCCGTGCTGCACCTTCGGCCGCGAAAGCCGGCGCAACCAAAGCCGACACGACGAGCAGGCTGGAGAAGACGAGCGATAACCTATCCCGCTGCCGCACGCCGCCACTGTTTCACAGTCCGAAGGTAAGCACCAAGGGAACACAGACGGCCGAAAGCAGGGTGCTGGCCAACACAGCGCCGGCGACATCCCCGGAGGCCTCGCCGTACTTCTCGGCGAAGACGAAGTTCACCACCGCCGACGGCATGACGGACGCCAGCAACAAGACCTCGCGCGCGGTACCGGAAAGTCCTGTCAGGGCCACAAACGTCCAACCTACGGCGTAGCCACCGCCGAGCCGGAGGGTCGCCGCCAGCAGGGGTCGCCTCCATGCGGACAGTTCTATGCTGCGCAGACGGACGCCGAGAGACAACAACATCAGGGGAATGGCGAGACCGGCGAGCAGTTCGAGCGGTCGCATCAACAGGCGCGGCGTGTGCATGCCCGTGTACTGCATGTACAGACCCAAAACGGCTGCGTATACATAGGGAAGCCTGAAGGTTTCGCCTATGCGCAAGCGCCCGCTTGCAATCGCTACCCCGAGCGAAGACTGCAGCAGAGTCGCCGTCGCAAACACCACCACCGCATAGCGAAGCCCCGCCTCGCCGAACGCGAACCATGCCAGCGGCAGCAGCATATTACCCGCGTTCATGAACATCGCCGGTAAGTAAAGCCCGTCGGCGCGTAGATCCGACAGTCTCACCGCGACCCATAGGCAGGCCCCCACCGAAGTAACGATGAAGACGGTGCCGACAGCAATGCGTCCCACATCGCCCAGATCGATGCTTCCCCTGGTCAGGGATGTAAACACAAGTGCCGGGCCGCCTAAGTAGATGACGATCTCCGTCAAGGAGAACAGATCGAGCCTGCGCGAGCCGCTGAAAAGGTAGCCGACGGCAATGAGAAGAAAAACCGGGAAGACGGTTTCCATGACCGTGGACACGCCCATCAAGAGACCTCATCCCGTCCCGTCGACGCCCGCGGCATCCTCGGCCGGCGAGCGACGGCGTACAATTCGGAGGAACCTTTGCGGGTCGTATCCGGGCGAATCTTGGAGGTTTCTTCGAAGCGGCTGCGAAGCAACGCCGTCATTTGCGATTCGCAACTCGAAAACAGCTTAACGAGTAAGCTGCCGGTGGGGGCCAGTACCCAGCGGGCGGCTTCGACAGCGGCTTCGACGAGAGCTTCGTGTCGAGCCAGGTCGGCGGCCTTAACGCCGCTCAGTTTGGGCGCAAGATCCGACAGCAGAATGTCGGCGGGTCCGGAGAGTAGATCGAGAGCCCTCACCAGCACCTCGCGGTCGCGTGCGTCTCCCTGCACAGTCCGAACCGTGTCGAGACCGAGCGGCTCGACTTCAACAAGGTCTATGCCGACGACCGTGCCCGAGTCTCCGACCCGCTCAGCCGCAATCTGCAACCAGCCTCCCGGCCAGCAGCCAAGCTCAAGCACGCGCTTGCCGGGCGCAAGCAGCCGAAAACGATCGTCGAGTTCGCGCAGCTTGAGCGCCGCGCGCGAACGCAGACCTTCACGCTTGGCGGCCCGATAGGCGAAATCCTTGCGATCATACGCGCTCACGACGGACGAGGACCCTAGCCCTTACGACTGGGCATAACACACCGTAGCCGAGACACCCACGGCCGATAGCCGCTTGCCCGCCCATTCTCTATCGGGCACGATCACGCGTCGATGCCGCTCAACGAACACCAACTCGAAGCCGTCGACCACGGGCACGGTCCCCTTCTGATTCTCGCCGGAGCAGGCAGCGGCAAGACACGCGTACTGGTTCATCGCATCGCTCGTCTGGTCGCCGACCACGAAGTCGAGCCCTGGCAGATCCTCGCCGTCACCTTTACCAACAAGGCCGCACGCGAACTCGTCGCGCGCTGCCAAGCTCTGGTCGGGCCGGCAGCCGCCGATCTCTGGGTCGGCACCTTCCACGGTATCGGCGCACGATTGCTACGCCGCCACGCCGAAGCGCTCGACTATAGCCCACGCTTCGCCATCTACGACAGCGACGATCAGATACGGCTGATCAAGGAAATCATCGTCGAGCGCAATCTGGACCCCACGCTGTTCCGCCCCGACACCGTTCGTTCGGCCATCAACACGGCGAAAAATGAAGCGCTGTCGCCGCAAGAAATGGTCGAAAAACACCCCGAGGACTTCTTCGAAACCGCCGCAGAGATATACACCGCCTACCAACAAAGACTGCAAGCCGCCGATGCCATGGATTTCGGAGATCTGATCGGCAACCTTCTCAGGCTTTTCAAAAAACAACCCGAGATTCTCGAACACTACCAAAAGAAATTCGGGCATGTGCTCGTCGATGAGTATCAAGACACCAATCATGCGCAGTACCTAGTGGTCTCACGGCTCGCGGCCCGGCACGGCAATCTCTGCGTCGTGGGCGACGATGATCAATCCATCTATGGCTGGCGCGGCGCCAACATCCGCAACATCCTCGAGTTCGACCGCGACTTTCCCGGCGCTCGTGTCGTGTGCCTGGATGTCAACTATCGATCCACGGCGAACATCATCGACGCAGCTCATGCCGTCGTGTGCAACAACCAGGGGCGGCGGGAGAAACGCATGCGCGCCGCTCAGGCGGCCGGTGCCAAGATCCTGCTCTACACGGCTGGCGATGAAAAGGACGAGGCGCGCTACATCGTCGACTCCATCCGCTCTCACCCGGCCGAGCAAGGCGCAGCTGTTTTCTATCGTACCCATGCGCAGTCGCGGGCCGTCGAGGAAGCGCTCGCCCGGGCGAGCATACGCTACACCATGGTGGGCGGCGTCAAGTTCTACGATCGCAAAGAAATTCGAGACCTCGTTGCCTACCTCCGTTTTCTGCATAACCCCAGTGACACGCTTGCCCTCGAGCGCATTATCAACGTTCCCGCCAGACAGATCGGACGCACGACGTGGGCGAAGCTCGCCGCGGTGGCGGCAGCAAATGCATGCTCGATTTGGCAGACGATTGATTCACGACAAGAGGTCCCCGGGTTGGCCGCGGCGGCACGGACGCGGCTCGACCGATTTCGCAACTTGGTCAAACCTTGGCGTGACGCCGTAGCGGAACCGGTCACCGCCTTGCTCGAGCGCGTCATCGAAGACACGGCGTATACCGACTATCTACGAGCGCTGCCGGGCGGCGATGGTGACAGTCGCGTGGAAAACGTCCAGGAGCTTCTCACCGTTAGTCAGGATTTCGACAAACATTTCGATGCACGCGAACTCGACGAGCAAGATCCGGACCTCGGCGCGATCGGCACGTTCCTCGAACAAGTCGCACTACAAGCCGACGTCGACGGCTACGAAGGCGATGCCCACGTGGTCACCTTGATGACCCTGCACAATTCCAAAGGGCTCGAGTTCGATCGCGTCTTCATCATCGGCATGGAGGAGGGCCTGTTCCCTCATGCCCGTTCCATCGACGAGTCGGGAATCGAAGAAGAACGGCGCCTCGCCTACGTCGGCATGACGCGCGCTAAGCAAGAGCTATTCCTGTTACGCGCTCGCAGGCGTCACCTGTATGGCACCACGCAGCGAAACCTCGCCTCTCGGTTTCTGGAAGAACTGCCCGAAGAACTCGTCGAGCATGAGTACGGCAAGAGCGAAGCACCGGCTTTTTCACGGCCCTTCCTGAGGGGTGACGACACCGCTAGCCCCGAGGATATCCGTGCAGCCGAGCGCTCGTATTCATCGGGGGCATACCGGGTCGGGATGAAAGTCGCACACCCCCTGTTCGGGGTCGGGACGGTACGCCGTTCAGACGGCAGCGGAGATAACGAGAAGGTCGTCGTGCAGTTTCCCCGTGCGGGCATCAAGAAGCTGGTCGCGCGCTACGCTAAGCTTCAGGTGGTGTGAGCGCCTGCGCAACGATCAGCGTCGTGCGGCTCGGTAGCGCTGGCGACGTTTTCGAGCCACATCGCAGCCGGAGGCGCTGGCAAAGCAACCGTCGTCGGGCAGCCACCTCGCGGCGATTTGGTGCGCGGGCCGGAACAGCGTGTACTCGAGCACGGCGCCGATCGGATACAAAGCGTAGCGAAGAAACACGAGCGGATGATCGTCGTGCTCACGTTGGAATTCGCCCGCCCCGGCGTTCGCCGGCAGCAGCAGGACCACGGCGATAGCGGCAATCACGACCGAAGCAAGGATAGGCCGGCGTGGAAACATGGAAGTCTTCATAATCGTCAGACTCTAGCCCCGAAGCCGCACGATAGTCCAGCGCGGGTCCTACGAGCCACCGAGTCGGAGAACCGCTACCACTGTACGAGGAGGAAGGGAACGCCCCGGTCGGAGCGGCGGTCACGCAAGCGGTCCAAGTAGATGCTACGTAGCTCCAGCCGGTCGGGCGCGTGCCACAGACCCTGAATCGGCTTGGCTGCTTGGTAATACCACGTGCCGACGGGAGATTGCAGCTCCTGACCGTGCACGAACCATTGCACGACGACGGCAGCGCCACCGGTTGCGGCCTGATCCGTAACCGCGTCAGCCGGCCGCGCGGCGGCAATCAACAAAACGAAAATAGCGACTATCCAAAAAGACTGCATCGACATCGGCGCACCTCCCAAACGGGCTTTGCAGGCGACCGTGCATTCACGTCACACCCCGAAATCCATCACAGCCACCGGCCGGCCTCTGGTCCTTATCAACGTAGCCAATTATAGTTTGTTACAAGGACAAAGTCTGCGGCCCGCATACGCAACGCGTCATTAGGACGCATTCGGGTGACGCGAAGGCGCGGGAGAATGCCATCTTCTTTTCTACGCCGTTTTATTTGCGCATAATCCGCCCGCGGCATAGGAGCAACAACGATGGGGAACTCGCGGTTCACGAGAATCGACAGGCTCTCGAGTTGGCGACGGCTCGCGTTGCACATTTGGCGGCGGCCGAAAGATCCGACCGTTTACGGCAACCTCGACATCAACATGAGCGAAGCCGTTCGCTACCTCGAGGCCGTCAATCGAGAGTTTCCCGATACGCCGGTCACCGTCACGCACCTCGTCGTCAAGGCAATCGCGAAAGCGCTGGCAACGTGGCCGCAATCCAATTCGATCGTTTCACGTGGACGGCTCTACATGCGCGATTCGGTCGACGTCTATTGTCAGGTTTCAACCGACGCCGGCAACGATCTTTCCGGCGTAAAAATCCCCAACGCCGATAAAAAGTCTACGGTCGAGATCGCCAACGAACTCGCCCGGCGCGTCCGCCGTGTACACGCGCGTCAAGATGCCGGTTCCGAACGAACCAAACGCACGTTGGCGACGATCCCGGATATTCTGCTCAAACCGGTTTTGCGGATCGTCGAATTTCTGACCTATGACCTGAGACTCGACCTCTCCCGTTTCGGCATCGCCTACGACCAGTTCGGCGGCGCCATGGTATCGAACGTCGGCGTTTTCGGGATCGGCCACGGCTTAGCGCCGTTGGTACCTGTGAGCAGGACACCGATCGTTCTGTTGGTCGGCGAGGTCAAGGAGCAAGCGGTGGTTTCGAACGGGGAAATTGTGATCGCCCCAAAGATGCAGATCGGCTCTACCTTCGATCACCGGGTCATCGACGGATTTCAGGCAGGCTGTCTTGCCCGCATCGTGGTCGGAAGCCTGGAAGACCCTTTCAAGGAGATGCCGCTTCCCAGCCGATCCAGCTCAGCTGACGGCCCGGGTTCGCCGGCTCGTGGCGATACGAGTGGTACGAATCCGAGTGGCAGCAAGTACACGGACCCAGCAACTGAATCCGACGGGGAAGAAGGCCGCACGATTCGAGAAGCCGGCGGTTGATGTCGCGCAGGTCCAGACGGGAACGGCCTCCGCTATCGAGCACCGGCAACTTCTTTTCGCGGAAACGGGCCGCCAGGTCCGCGCCCACATCGTAGCAACATGGTCCGATCGAGGGCCCGAGAGCCGCCCGGAGCCGCTGCGGCGACACACCCTCGGCTCGAGCCCGGTCCACCGCGGTCACAACAATACCGGCGAGGGTTCCCCGCCAACCCGCATGGACGCACGCAGCCCAAAGACCTCCAGCGCCCGCTCGTCGCGCCTCCGCTACCAACAGGACCGGAACGCAATCGGCGGTCGCCACCGCCGCCAACAAGCCCGGACGACGGACGACGATTCCATCAGCCTCCGCCACCCCCTGGCGCACGCCGCCGCCGGCTTGCCCGCTGCGCCGGGCAACGGCCGATAGCTCGGTCGCGGCCACGAGCCTCGTGCCATGCACCTGTTTCGCCATGAGGGGGAGCGAGGGCGGCCCTGAGCGCTTGTCTCCGAATCCGCAGCAAAGACCCGGAATCCGCAGCCAGCCCTCGGGCAAAAGAGTTTGTGTTCGTTCGGTTGCCAGGCCTCATCGCTATGCTAGCCTCAAGGTTTTGTCCACGCAGAGGGACCCTACCGTAGGCAGCCCGGCGCTCATGAAAAAGCCGATTAAAATCCGCGGGGCTCGTACCCACAACCTCAAGGGAATTGATTGCCGCTTCCCGGCACGGCGCACTACGGTCGTGACCGGGGTGTCGGGATCCGGCAAATCCTCTCTCGTTTTCGACACTCTGTACGCCGAAGGCCAGCGCCGCTACGTTCAGTCCTTGTCGACGTACGCGCGGCTTTTCCTCGAGCAAATGGAACGGCCCGACGTCGACTCGATCAGTGATATACCTCCGGCGATCGCGCTCGAGCAGAAAAATTCGATCAAGAACGCGCGTTCCACGGTGGGTACGATCACCGAGATCCACGACTACCTGCGTCTGCTCATGACCCATGCCGGCACGATGTCCTGCGTAGAGTGCGGGGGCGAGGTCGGAACTCTCGGCAACTCCGCTATCACCGATCTACTCTTGGAAAGCCACGCCGAAGCGCGAGCGATGTTTCACGCGCCGATCGCCCTGTTTGATACGGAAGCCGCGGCTGTCATCGACGTCCTCTCCCACCAGGGCTACAACCGCGTCGTCCTTGGCGGCAACGCCGTCGAATTGTCTCAGCTCGTCGCCGCCGATTTGGATCCGAACTGCGTCAACGTCGTCATCGACCGCCTCCGCTTGACCGAAGACCGCCGCACCCGAATTGCGGAAGCTGTGGCCAAAGGCTTCGAACTGGGGGCGGGAGGCTTTGCCGTGAGCTATCTCGACAGCGAGGCCCCGGACGAAGAGTTCAGCAAAGCCTTCGCCTGCCGGAAGTGTCACCACGAATACACGGATCCCAGTCCTCACCTCTTCAGTTTCAATAGCCCGTTGGGAGCATGCCCGGCCTGCGAGGGCTTCGGCCGCATCGTCACGATTGATTACGACAAAGTTCTCCCCAACAAGAGCCTATCCCTCAGCGACGGAGCGGTCGCCGCTTGGAGCACGCCTGCGTTTTCCGACGTCCAGCAGGACTTCCTCGCCTCGGCCGTGCGCAAAGGCTACTCGATCGAACTTCCCTACAACCAGCTCTCCGAAGAAGCGAAAACCTGGGTTCGGGAAGGCGACCGGGAGACGCCGGGGATCGACGGATTTTTCAAGTGGCTCGAGAAGCGTCGCTACAAGACCCACGTGCGCATTCTGCTCGCCCGTTACCGTGCCTATCACGCCTGCGATGCTTGCCGAGCTACACGATTGAAACCCGAAGCTCTCGCGGTGACGGTAGGACGCCGCAACATCGCCGACTTCTGTGCGCTTCCCATCGATACGCTGTCGGGCGCCGTCGCCCGTTTGAAGCTCGAAGCGAAGGTCAAAGAAAAAACCGCGCCGATCGTACGCGAGATTCGAAATCGCTTATCCTACCTGGAATCCGTCGGACTGGGCTATCTGACCTTGGACCGGCAAGCACGCACGCTCTCCGGAGGAGAAGCGCAACGCATTCATCTTGCCTCGGCTCTTGGAAGCGCTCTCACCGACACGCTATATGCTCTCGACGAACCGACCGTCGGACTACACCCGCGCGACAGTAGGAAGCTGCTCGGCGTGCTCAAACGGCTCAACAAGATGGGCAACACCGTGGTGGTCGTCGAGCACGACCCGACGATCATCGAGGGCGCCGACCACCTCATCGACCTAGGCCCCGGCGGTGGCCGCAACGGCGGCGAGGTCTTGTACGAAGGCAAGCCGTCGGCACTCGGATCGGCGGAAACTTCGACGGGTCGACTGCTTCTGATTCGCACGCTGCATAGGCAAAAGAAACGCATCCGACCGGCCGCAGAACACTATCTGACGATCCGCGGCGCCAGTGAAAACAACTTGACGATTGATCGCCTCCGGATCCCGTTGGGCCAACTCGTCTGTGTCACGGGCGTATCGGGGTCGGGAAAATCGACGCTCGTCGAACAGGTTTTGTATGGAAACTGGCTGCGGAAGGGCAGCGCAGGGGGTAAATACGCCCAAGAAGCCGGTGCTTGCGATTCGATCGAAGGATTCAAGTACGTCGAGGACGTACTGATGATGAGCCAAGCGCCGCTTGGGAGGTCGGCACGCTCCAACCCGGCAACCTATCTGAAAATTTACGACGACATCCGCAAGCTCTTTGCGGCCACCCCCGAGGCCAAGCGCGGGCGGATATCCCCCGGCGCCTTCTCCTTCAATGCGGTAGGGGGCCGTTGCGAGCACTGCCAGGGCACGGGAACGGTCACCCTCGAAATGCACTTCATGGCCGACATCGACGTTGCTTGCGACGAGTGTGGCGGAAAACGCTTCAAGCAAACGGTGCTCGACGTCCAATATCTCGGCAAGAATATCAACGACGTCCTCGGCCTGACGATCGATGAAGCCTACGAATTTTTTCGCGACCGCGCACCGATCCGCGACAAACTCGCCTCCCTACGTTCGGTAGGACTCGGCTATTTACAGCTCGGCCAATCCACCTCGACCCTATCGGGAGGAGAGGCGCAGAGACTCAAACTCTCGGCTTTCCTCCACGAGCAGGGACGCAACCGAGGCAATTTGTTCCTTTTCGACGAACCCACCACCGGGCTGCATCTGCAAGACGTTCATACGCTCATCTCGGTACTCGACAACCTCGTCGCGCGCGGGCATTCGGTACTCGTGGTCGAACACCATACCGATTTCATTTCGCACGCCGACCACGTAATCGACCTGGGTCCCGAAGGCGGCGTCCACGGAGGCCGTGTGGTGGTACAGGGAACCCCCATAGAGGTGGCGGAGTGCGAAGCTTCCTACACCGGCCACGAGCTGCGCAAACTTCTCGGGATGAACGAGAAGGTGGCCTGACACCGGGCGGGATTCTTAGGGGAGTTCGGCGGTGTCGATATGAACCAGTTCGACACCGCTGTTCACCCGTAGCTCTTCGATCGTTTCCAGCTTGTAGGGTTTGGCAAAGCGAACGGTGCAAACGCCCGTATTCACCAGCACTTTGAAGCAGTGGATACAGGGGGAGTGCGTCACATAGAAATCGGCGCCTTCGATGCTGGTGCCGTTGCGCGCCGCCTGCGCGATGGCGTTCATCTCAGCGTGGATGGTACGGAAACAGTTCTGCTCGATGTCACCCGTCGGTGTCTGCGATTCGTAGACCAGGCAACCCACGTCGAGACAATGCGGCATACCGCTCGGCGCACCGTTATAGCCGGTGGCGAGGATGCTGCGGTCGCGCGTGATCACCGCACCCACCTTGGCCCGCGAGCAGGTCGAGCGCTCGGCAACCTGCCGGGTGATGGTCATGAAGTATTGGTCCCAACTCGGTCGTTCGCTCATTCCATGCCTCGTTCGTACGCGCTCGCTCGCAGCAAGCCGTACGGTGTATCAGATTTTCCTCACCGGTCGAGCAGCGATGGTCGCGGGCGGCTCTCCGTCGGCCCGATACCCGCGCGGTTGACGGTGGCCGGCCCTTGCCGCATATTCGCAGCCGTGCGGGCGTAATTCAGTGGTAGAATGCCAGCTTCCCAAGCTGGACGTCGCCGGTTCGAGCCCGGTCGCCCGCTCCACTTTCAACAAAAAGCGTCCGATGCCCGGCTCATGACCACCGCGGCACCCGCAACCGCAGTCCTAATAGGCGTCACCGAGTGCCCGTCACGCGACATGCAACGCAAAACTTCGGTTCAGCTGCCGGTATCATCGAGTTCTGCGTCTTCTTCGCGCAGGCGGATACGTCCCGTGAGTTGCGGACGCTTGCCGAGCTTGCCCGCATAGAATCTGCGAATCGTGTCCATGTCGCGCCTCAGATCGCCGGAGGCCGTGAGAGCCGCACCGAAACCGCCCTGTTTCGTCGCGTAGTCGAGAAAGCTCATGACGATAGTGACGTTCGCAGCACGCGCGATCTGGTAGAACCCGGACTTCCAGTATTCAACATAGCGGCGGGTTCCCTCAGTGGGCACAGCCAAAGCTATCTGGTCGCGCGCTTCAAAAAGCTCGCGCATCTGATCAACCGTGTTCCCTCGGTCGCGGCGCTCGACGGGGATTCCGCCCAGACGCCGGAGTAACCGGCGAAACGGAAACCGGAACATCTCGGCCTTGCCGAGCCACGACACACGCACGCCGAAGGCCTCGGCGTAAGCTAGAAGAAAAATGAAATCCCAATTGGAGGTATGTGGAGCCGCGATCAGAACGTACTTGTCAGGCTTGGGTCGTGCACCGATGATCGACCATCCAAACAATCGTAATACCGCCTTCCCGAGAAGCTTGCGCATTATCAAATTTTCACGCTTCAAGGGTTCCAGGGTGAAGTCAACCTCCGCCTAACCGACCAAGCCCGCGCAGTCATCTATGGGGGTGACCTGAGAGGAGACGGCGAGTATCATCGAGCCGGCAGGAAGCGACGATGCACGATTACTCAGAGAATCGCGACTATGACGTCATCGTCGTCGGCTCCGGCATGGGTTCGCTGAGTACGGCCGCCTTGCTCGCCAGGCTCGAGAACCGTCGAGTCTTGGTCCTCGAGCGGCACTTCGTGTTGGGCGGCTTCACGCACATGTTCAAACGGCCGGGAGGGTTCGAATGGGACGTCGGCCTGCACTACGTAGGCGAACTGCATCCACGAAGCCTGCCGCGCAGATTGTTCGATTTCATAAGCAACGGCGGGTTGGACTGGACGCGCATGCCGGATCCTTTCGACCGCTTCGTGTATCCGGAGCTCGACTTCGGCCAGGTCGGCAACCCCAAACGGTTCAAGGAAGACTTGGAAGCGCAGTTTCCTGCTGAGTCGGAAGGAATCCGCGCGTACTTCTCCGATATAAAGCGCGCAGCCGCATGGACGCGCCTTGCATCGATGGCAGCGGCTTCCAGTCCGGCCGTGGCGAGCGTGTGGCGCCTGCTCGCCCGGCGCAACAGAGCTCTGGCTCTGTCCACCACCGCCGAGGTCTTGCGCCGCAACATATCGGACGAACGCCTCCGCGCGCTGTTGGCATCGCAGTGGGGCACCTACGGCCTGCCTCCCTCCCAATCTGCCTTCGCCGTACACGCCACTCTGGTTCAGCACTACTCCAAGGGAGCCTACTACCCGGTGGGTGGCGCACGGAGGATCGCCGAATGCGTCAAAAAGGTAGTGGAAGATCACGGAGGAGCTTGCTTGGTCAGCCGCGGCGTAAGCGAGATCGTGGTCGAAAACGGTCGTGCCGTGGGAGTTCGCACGGCCGACCGTAACGGCACGGAAACTCGATACTACGCCCCGGTAATCGTTTCGGGCGCGGGCGCCTACAGCACCTATGACCAACTACTGCCGAGTGAGATCGGAGCCTCCTACGCCGCCCGCCTGAGGCCGCTTGCCGAACGTGCCCCGACTGCGGTTACCGTCTACTTGGGCCTGTCCGATTCGCCTGCGAGCCTCGGAATCCGCGGCGAGAACTATTGGATCTATCGCGATTACGACCACGAACGCTGTATCGACACGGACGCACTTTTGGCAGGCGAGGCGCGCTTCGCCTATCTCTCGTTCCCCTCTCTCAAGAACCCCGTTGCGCAGGCACACACGGCGGAACTTCTGACCTTCGTCGAGCCCGAAGCGTTCTCGCGCTGGGCCGACAGCAGCTGGAAACAGAGGCCGGCCGAATACCAGCAAGCCAAACGACGAATGGGAAAAGCGCTGCTGGAACTCGTGGAGCCGCATTGCCGCGGATTGTCGAAGCTGGTTCGCTACATGGAGGTCTCGACACCGCTCAGCGTAGAACATTTCACTTCTCATGCGGGTGGCGCGGTCTACGGACTACCCTGGCTGCCCGAGAGAGCCGAGCAAAGTTGGCTGGGCGTGCGCACACCGCTACGCGGGCTCTATCTAACAGGCTCGGACGCGTTTGTGTATGGGATACTCGGTGCCGCCTTCAGCGGGGCGGCAACCGCCGGTGCGATCCGCGGCGGCAGCGGCATGACCGGCGTACTCGCGGCCGTGCGACGCGCAAATTGATACCTACGGCAAAGCGGTCGCGGAGCTACATCGGCAGGACGAGAGGGCCGAGGAACAAGCACAACAGGGTCGTGGCCAGGACGGCGACCAGATTGAGCAAAAGCCCCTCACGAAAGAGTTCGCCCGCAGAGACGCGGCCCGATCCCATGACGATGGCGTTCGGCGGGGTCGCTACCGGTAACACGAAGGCGCAAGAGGCGGCGACCGTTGTCGTCGCCATGAGCATGTACGGGGAGGCGTGTAAGGCCTCAGCCAGAGCCGCCATCACCGGCAGCAGCAACGTCGCCGTGGCGGTGTTGGAGGTCAGATTCGTGATGACCGCCGTAAGAAGCGCGACACTGAACACGACAATCGGTAAAGGATACGCCCCCAGTCCCTGCAACTCGCCCGCCAACCACAAGTCCAGCTTCGATGCGTGGACACCGTCGGCAAGCGCAAAACCTCCTCCAAAGAGCAGTAAGATTCCCCAGGGCACACCGTGCTGGATCTCTCTCCAGGTCAGTAAGGGGCGACGCTCACCCCCGCCGGCGGGGATCAGCGTTGTAAGAATCGCTGCTGCGACGGCGGGGACGGCATCGCTGGCGAGCTTGGGGTCAGCAAGAAGCCGGCTCCAGCCGGGCAGCTGAAACCCACCGACGTGCATCCCCGAACGGGTGATCCAGGCAAGCGCCGTCAGCAGAAAGAGAATCGCCGCCCGCCGCTCCATCGGCCGCAAAACCCCGAGTCCGGAAATCTCTCGAGCCACTTCCCCGCTCGACACCTCGAGACGGGGCAAGCCGCGGCTCAGAAGAAGGCCAGCCACCGGTAGCAGCACCAGGACCAAAGGGACACCCAACAACATCCAACCACCGAATGTGATGGCCGGGAGCTCGGGGACCAGGTCGGGGGCCATGCCGGCCAGCACCAGGTTCGGTGGTGTTCCGACCAGGGTGCCGATCCCACCGATCGAGGCACCAAAGGCAAGGGCGAGCAGTATGCGCGTGGGGCTGCGCGAATCTTCGATACGACTCGAGACCGCCATGGCGATAGGAAGCAGCATGAGCGTCGTCGCTGTGTTCGACAACCACATCGAAAGCAGCGCGGTGACGATCAGAAATCCCCATACCAAGCGCCGCGGCGAACCGCCCAGAGCGTGCAAGGTGCGCAACGCCAAGCGCCGATGAAGCTGTGAACGCTCGACTGCCAAGGCGAGCACGAAGCCGCCGAAAAACAGAAAGATCATGTGTTCGCCGTAATTCGGAGCTACATCGCGGATGCCGCGTACGCCGATCAAAGGGAAAAGGACCAGAGGCAGAAGCGAGGTGACGGCCAAAGGTGCGGCCTCGCTGACCCACCAAACCGCCATCCATAACGCGACCGCAGCGACCCGCGCAGCCGACGCTTCCATACTGCCGGTAGGAACTACGAGGGCGAGAAGGAAAAGCAGTGGGCCGAGAACTCGCCCGATGAGCGCCGAGCGCGAAACCGTCTCCGTGCCTTGGCCTTCTCCCATCAACACATCCGCCGGCTCTAGTCTAGAGCGCGCCGAGCGTACTCTCCAGCCCATCGCACCGTCGCCGGCGACGGCGACGGGCCCGTGTTTGACCTGCTGAGTGCGGCTCGCCAGGTTGGCTGTTCGGATGACCCTTAGCCGCGAATACAGTCGCGAGGGTGAGCCCGCCGCCCGGGAACTCGCCGTCGATCTGGCCATGCTCGCTAAAGTCGAGAGCGGCGACGGCCCGCGCTTCCGTTCCTGGACCTGTCCCGTCTATACGGTGGTACTGGGCCGCTCGGGCATTGCTGCCGAAGAGGTCGCAGCGGAGGCCTGCCGCAAAGAAAAGATCGCCATCGTCCGACGACCGAGCGGGGGCGGCACCGTACTAATCGGACCAGGAACGCTGCAATGGACCCTCGCCCTGCCGCACACGTTGTCCACACAGATGGAAACTATCTCCGGCGCCAAGCGTTTCTGCAACCGTATGCTTATCAAGTGTTTGCTCGAAGCTCTGCCCCCGGCATTCGATTCTACAGAGCTTCGGGAG
>CAZKLE010000023.1:0-20355 GCA_964553415.1 uncultured Myxococcales bacterium | reverse complement strand
GACCTCGTAGCCCTCACGCCAGGTGCGAACGAGTTCCGGCACAAGCTCCGGAGGATCCTGCAAGTCACCGTCCATGGCGACAACGACATCCCCCGAGGCACAGTCCAGCCCACACGAGATCGCAACTTGGTGTCCGAAGTTGCGCGAAAAACTCACAAGCTTGATCTTGTCATCGGCGGCACGGAACTCCTTGAGCATCGCGAGGGACCGATCCCGGCTCCCGTCATCTACGAAGATCACTTCGTAATCTCCGTCCATTCCCTCGAGCACTGCGTGAAGACGAGTCATCAACGTCGGAAGTGTTTCTTCCTCGTTGAAGACGGGTATGACAACCGACAACAGCGTCTCCACCGGAGCCGGACGAGAGAGTCCTTGGAGCCCATCCTGTCGAAGCGCCTCCGTCACAGTCCTTTCCTCCTTTCCCGCCAAGTCCGAGGCTCTGTCTCGGCCCGCGTGAGCTGTCGCGCACGGACTCCGGCGACTGCGGCCTCAACAGCCGGCAGCACGGTTTTCCACGTCATTTCCCGCTCGAATCGCCGGCGCGCGCAAGCGGCCAAGCGCTGCCTAAGGCCACGATCGCCGGTCAGGCGGCGGATGGCCTCGGCCATACAGTGCGGATCGTCATCATCAACCACCAGGCCGTCGTCGCCGTCACGGATAATTTTCGCGCCGCATCCGGCCGTTACGACGGCACGGCCCGCGCTCATATAGTTGAGAAGCTTGATCGGATAGCCGGAGCCTCGGCGCCTCGGTAGGACGACGACGTCGCTGGCCTCAATGACACGTTTGGCCTGCTGAAAAGATGGCAAGCTCAGGACGGCGACCGAATCGGGTATCGCCATACGAATTTTCATCCTATCAATTCCCCTTTGACTTAAGTGGGTTACGACAACAAATGCAATTTGTCCTTGCGTTTCGTTCTGCGCTATCTCCCGGGCCGCATCGAACAGCAGCGGCAGATTCTGATAGCCGTCGAGATTCCCGCAGTACCCTACCACGCTGGTGTCCACATCGATGCCCAGCGCGCGTTTCGCGCGGCGCCTGTCCTCCCAAACCACATCGTCAGAGATTGCAGCCGGTATCACGGAGAGCTTCTCAGCCTCCACCCCGGCGGCCAGCAGCGCTTCGGCGCTATAGTCGCACAGAGCGATCACATGATCGGCTCTCCTCGGCACCGTGCAGTCCAAGCGGCGGCCGAGCGCGTCAGCGCCACGCTTGAAGGCAGCGGCGTCGAAATAGGTCGAAAGCTCGTCACCCATAAGGTTGTGGCTATGGTATACGACCGGGGCCCCGGTCCGAAAACGGGCGGCCAATCCGATCAGGGCGGCTTCATAGTTGTGAGCTTGCACAACCTCGATCCGGTGCCGGCGGATCAAGCGAATCAGCGCGTGAACCATGAGGCCGTCGAGCAGCGGCTTGATGATCCGCGGCCCGGATCGAAGCGACGCGTCGCCCGGCACGCGGTGAAGCCGATGGTGTACAAAATGGCAATCGTCCACTCGTTTCCCTTGGCCGTAGGTAAGCAGATGCACCTCATGACCGCGGCGCCCCATTTGATCCGCCATCTGCCCGGCGAAAATCTGCGAGCCCTGGGGGGAAGGCAACGGACCTGCGACAACCATAGCGACACGCATCCCCAAATCTCTCAGTCAAGATAGCCGAGAGCGCGCAGCCGTTCGACCACTTCGGCTTCTTCCCGCGGATCGTACGCACGCGGGTCGGGTATCTGCGTGACGGCCGACGGCTGTGAGGGCCGCACCGACAACGCCGTGCTGAGGTCGACCCAAGCGACTCCGTCGGCAGAGGCTCCAGGACCAAGACCCATCACGGCAAGAACCGTGGCCCCGGCATCGGGAAGCGTTCCGTCCTCATAGCGACCGGGGCGGACCTCGGGTGTCGCAAGCGCACACATGCCGTAGGGCCGGTGAGAACCCGACATCGTCGTGCCCCTCTCTCCTGTCATTTCCGCCTCGGTCATGCGTCGAAGCGCGCTCTTCTCGGCGCCGCCTCGAGTAGGCATCGCGCAGTAGGAGTAACCGTCCGGATCTCGTAACCGCAAGATGATATCCGGAGCCAGGTCAGCGTAGGGTCCGTCAAACAGATCTTCGCGCCTCATGACACGCTCGACAACCGGGCCACCGTCGATCGGGTCCCGCCACTCTCGTAGTCGGCCGCTGAGCTCGTCGATCAGCGGTTCAACCGCCGTCGCTGCAACCGTCCCGCAGGGCTCTCGTCCGCGCCTATTGATCCACAGTGCCGGGTAGTAGTTGAGTTCCTCGCTGAACACTCGCGTGCGTTGCCAATCAATGCTGTGAAAGCGCGAAGCCGACTCCAGCACCCCGGCGGCGTTGCGAAGGCGACCGAACAGCCGCGCCTGCACGCTTTCCGGAACGGCTCTCAGCGCTACCTTGCGTGCTGCGGTCAACACCCTGTCTCCCATCGCGGAGGAGCCCGAGAAACGTAAGAAGCCCTCATCGGCCAACCAGCGATTCCAGAAAAGGACACGGTCGCTCGCGCCGCCGCTGCCGTGGTCGGACACCAGCATGACACTGCTACCGTCGGGCACGGCTTTCAAGAGGCGACCCAAGGCACGGTCCAAGGCGCGGTAGATGTCCGCAATACTAGCGCCGAGATCGCCCGGCCGGTAGCGCGGCGACCCTCGATCACAAAACTGCCAGAAATGATGCGCAACTGTATCCGATTCGCCAAAGTGCACACAAAAACAATCGAACTCCTCCTGCGATAGAAGATCGCAAACTATGTCGGTGCGCAGCTCGATGGTCGACAGCATCTGCGCCAATGCATCCTCGTACCAACCCTGCCCCAGTCTCGATTGCGATGGACCATCGACTGCTATCGCGCCGTATCGCCGTTCCAGTTTCGCGATCAGCCCGCCGGGGTAACAAAAGTTCGCCCCTCTCCCGGTTCCGAAAGGCGTATCGAACCCGCACACCTGCAGACCATGAAGCGGTTCCGCCGGATAGGTCGCCGGCAATGCATACACACCCACGCGCCGCCCCGCTTCGCTCATCAGACGCCAGATGGTCGGCACCCGGCGATACGAACCATTTACAAATCGAATCGAATAGGAATGATCAGGCCGCAAGGAAAAATCTGGAATTCCGTGGTGTCCGGGAGATGCCGCGGTCATGAAAGAAGTCCACGCCGGGAACGTGACCGGTGGGACTGTCGACAGCAGACGACGGTGGGCGCTCTTTTCCAAGATCGACGAAAGGTTCGGTAACGCGCCCTCTTCCAACAAGGGGGCCACTAGTTCAAAACATGCACCGTCCCACCCTACGACCAGGAGCATCCTACTGAATGTAGCCGAGCGCCTTCAGCCGTTCTTCGGCCGCCTTGTCGATCCGACCGGAGACCTCATCGACCGCCCGCGCGCCCGCAAACTTGTGCATCGCAGCCAGTTGCTCGCGCATATCCGCCACCCGCTTCTGCTTGAATACGGCAAGGTTGTAGGTCTCGCCCGGATCCTTATTGAGATCATACAGCTCGGCGGGGGCCAAGCCGCGCGGGTTCCCCGGATTGGCAATAATGAGTTTCCACCCCTGCCCACGAACCGACTCGAGAACGTTGCCTTCGAAATCTTCCTCCGCATACAACAGATCGGGCGGCACGGATTTTCCGAACAGATCGCGCCCCTGGAACGCCGGAGGAATCGCTACCCCGGCCGATGCAACCAACGTCGGCGCTACGTCGATCGTGCCCGCAAGATCTTTCACTCGAAGACCCGCGTGGGCGGACTTCGGTAGCTTCACGATCAACGGTACATGGATTTCTTCGTCGTATAGGGTCGTTCCATGCCACCAACCTTTGTGTTCGTAGAACTCCTCGCCGTGGTCGGCGACGAGGGCGATCACGGTATTGTCGTACACCCCGGCGGACTTGAGCTCCTGCATGAGGTCGCCGACAAAGCGGTCAACGTAGGCAACATTCGAATCGTACAGTTTTGCCAACTCGCCAGCGCGAGAGGGGGCGGGGTCGGGCGTGTCCACGCGTGCGACCGCTTTGCCGTCGTAGGGAATGTCGAAGTAAGGGTCGTGTGGGTCCATGTAATGGACCAAGGTGAAAAACGGTTCGCGCGCGTTGTCATCGAGCCACGGTAGAGCCGTTCGATTCACGGTCTCGCCATCTTGGTAGTAGTGTTCGACATATTTCTTGCTCGAAAGAAACCGTTCGCGGACCAGACGCATACCGCTGTACAAAGACAGCTTTGCGCCCGAATCCGTCGCGCCGAAGAAGAAAGCGGGGCTCAGATAGGTGTAGGAATCGAATCCTTGCTGAAAATTAAAGGACGGCGCCACGTTAATGTTGGTCACAAAGCCGGCGGTTCGATAGCCGGCGTGCCTCAAGACCTCTGCGATCGTCGTGACTGCATCAGGGAGGAGGTCGGTTTTGTGCATCACCTTGTGCGAGGATGGATACAAAGATGTCAGGATGGTCGCGATCGACGGCCTCGTCCAAGACGAATGGGCGAAGGCCTTCTCGAAGACGACCCCGTCGCTAGCGAGGGCATCGATACCCGGGGTCGCCGGCGACGTACTGCCGTAGGCGCCGAGCCGGTCGGCGCGCAGAGTGTCCACAATCACCAGGACGAGGTTGGGACCGTCGGCCGACGTCGGCCGACGTCCGGCCACCGACGAACCGCCGAGTACCAACGTGAGAGCAACCGAGGCGACCAGTCCGCTCGCGACCAGCCCGACCGTCCAGCGCAGTCCGGCGACGACCGGCCCTCGCTTCGCGGCGCTGCGTCCCAACAATGCGTGGACGAGGAAGAACGTAACAATCGCAGCCGCCGCCAACCCCAAGTGGACCATCACGCCCCGGCTCGTCGCCAGCGGTAGGTTTTCCGCAAACACATCGCGAATGATGCGGAACCGTGCCACCACGGCACCAAGTCCGGCGGCGGCCAATCCTGCGGCGGTCGCGAACGTGGCAGCCCTCGACCGGTGGAGGCGCACAAGCCCAGAGAAGAACCCCCATCCCGCTCCGCAAAGGGCGCCGATCAATCCGTAAGAAACCGCGCCAAAGAAGAACGCCCAGAACTCCTGGGCATCGGCACCCAACGCAACCACACAGGCCTCGGCGAGACCAACCAGCGCACCCCCTACGGCACCGCCGTAGCTACCGGCAACAACCCGTCGAATCAGTTCCATAGTCAGCTCCCCTTCGGCGACAGATTCACGCCCTCGACATCAAGCACCTTGCCTTTGTAGAAGGCCGGAACGTCGATGCCCAGCAAACGAAGGATCGTCGGCGGAAGATCCAGAATCGAGACATCCCTGTCGGCTATCCGACGATTGCTCAGAAAGAAGCCTTCGGTGTTGGACGCGTTGCTCGTCGCGTGATCGCCGCTCCACTTCTTCCTGTTGTCCTCGAACACTCCCGCGGGTGCGCCCCCGAGCGGTGTCGCCGACGACACGCGGTATCCGTCCGCCAAACCGAGCTGCATATCCTGCGCGTCCGCTATACGGGCACCCGACCAGGTCTCCGAGGCCAGGTAGACCTTCTCGACGGCTTTGCGTCCGGTTTTCGGATCGACGAGTGCTTTCAGTTTCGTCGCGATTTCCCGCTCGAGATTTTCGGCCTCGCTACCCGGTTCGACGATCCCCTTCCCCTCCCGACCGCGAAGGTTTAAATACACGGAACCGACGCCGAGGGCGTAGGCCCTCGTCTTGGACCAGTCCACATCGAGAAGGAACTTCTTATCCGTATGGTCGGCACCGTTCCTGAGAGTCATGTAGCCTTCCTGAATCAGCCACGTATTGACGTTAAAGCCACGTCGCCAGCTGTGGAATCCGTGGTCGCTCAACACCAACAGGGTATCCTTCGGTCCCAAGCGGTTCATCGCTTTTCCGATAATCTCGTCCATACGTCGGTAGGTCTGACGAATCGCATCGCCGTACTTAGCCGCAAGCGCAGCATCGTAGCGCGGATGGTCGGGGTCGATCAGCCGGTACATCATATGAGAGGTGCGATCGGGCTCGACAAACACCGATATGAAAAGTTCCGACGGCTTGGAATCGAGTTCCCGGAAGGTGATCTCTTCGGTCTTTCGCATGGTTGCAAACACGTCTTCCATGAACGCGTTCTCACCGATGCGTTCCTCGTTCAGACCCCAGGTTTCGTGGTTCCAGCCCACCGTCTTGTAATTACCGACGTCATCGTGAATCTGCTTGGAAAATCCGGGAGGCTCGGTCACACGGATGGCAGGATCGGCAGGATCGTAGCTGATGGGTGACAGATACAGCTTGATCTCCGGTTCGACTTCTATCAGGCGGAAGCGCGCGATCCCCGCGATACTCGACATCGCAGTCACGTTGAAACGCATGGAGAACCAATCACTCCACTGACCGACCTTCACGCTCGCGCTTTTACCATCGACGTCGATGCGCAGTGCATCGGCCCCTTCCCTGTGCATCTCGAAAGGGATCGAAATACGTTCAAACTCGTCCGATAGGGGATTTGCCGGCCCCTCGATGAAACTCTTGATCGTATCGCCGCGCTTCAGCGACACCACCTTCCCCCCGTTTTTCGGATCGTCGGCCTCACGGGGAGACAGCGCCGTCGTGAAATAGTGGAACGTCCCTTCGGTACCGCGGACGTCGGGCACTCCGAATCCTCCTTCGAGCCAGCCGTGCTCCGTTTTCGCCAAAGGGTAGATACACGGGACCCGGAGAACGACGGAGCGCAAGCCCGCATGATCGACGAGTGTCCAGAAGGGCTGACCACTCATCGTCGTGGTAAAGGTCTCCGGTTCGGTCTCGAACAAGCCGAAAAGATACTTTGCCTTGTGGCTCACCGCGCCGGTGCGGTCGGGCAGATAGGTTTTCGGATCTCGGTAGATGAAATCGAAAATACCGTGTCCGCCTGCATCCATGCCCGTAGAAAACGAGGTCCAGGCGGTACAGGAGGCGGGTGGGATCGTCGTTTGGAGGCGGCGGAACGTCCCCTCGGCCATCAGCTTTTTAATGTAGGGAAGTTCATCCTCCCAACGAACTACGAAGTCCGGATCGACACCGTCGAATCCAAGCACGACCACCCGATGGTCGGGCGGAGGACCCGCACCACGGGAACCGGGACTGCAAGCACCCAGCCCACCGACGACCAGTAACATCAACGCCATCCACACCGCACGGGGCCCATAAGCCGGCAAGACCCACTGCACTTTCGTTGGTTTCATTCTCTCTCCTCGTCACCCTGCAAAGACCGGAACGCCGGCAGAATACATCTGATGTCGCGGCAGCAGCGGCCGCCCCGTTCATACTTGTTCATGTACACCGAGCTAGGCTTTGGCTCCATCACGAAACTGTTAAGTGTATACGGTTCGCCCACCGGATTCGACAGCTGGTGGCAGTGCGCGAACACTTCGTCACAAAAGCACTCACGGACAAGAACTCCGCCCCGGCATCGACTTGCCGGCCACCAGGCGCTCGTATAGGGATTCCATCGAGGCCACCATCGATCGCGACGAGTACGATGCCACGACCCGGCGCCTCCCCTCCGCTCCCAGCTTGCGGCGCAGATCATCGTCGGTGAGCAATCGCCCGATTCTCTCCGTCATGACCTCGTCGTCTTCGTAATCCACGATGTACCCGGCGGGCCCATCACCGGTCACCAGCACGTTTCCCCCGGTCCGAGTGGCGACCACCGGGATACCGACGGACATGGCCTCGAGCAGGGCATTCGACATCCCCTCGCTCTCGGAAGGCAAGACGAAAACATCGAATGAGTTCAGGACCATCGGCATGTCCGACCGCTTTCCAAGCAGCACAACGGAATCCTCGATGCCCAACCGCTTCGCCAGCTCCCCGCTTTGCTCGGTATGGCGCTCGACTCCGGCGATCGCCAGAACGAGATCGGGGAAGCGCTTACGCAGCTCCGCAAACACTCGAAACAACATCGCGTAGCCTTTGCGGGGCCGGAACGTGATGGCCGTGCCGAGAATACGTTTCCCAACGAGTCCGTATTTCTCACGGACCGATCCGCCCAGCCCCGGCCGAAAGCGCTGCGGATCGATGCCACTCGGAATCATTTCCATCGTGTATCGTTCGGCCCTCTCGGTTTTGCGCGTGAAGTCGATAACCGCCGGAGAATTCCCCGTGATCACCGTCGACAAACGATTTGAGATCGCGGTCGCGACCCTTTCGGAAGCTCCTCCGGGAACGTGCAACCCACGCTTACTAGTCACGACGGTCGGTACTCCGGCGGCTTTTGCCGCGATCGAACCGTAGAAATTTCCGCGCAGGAGATAGCCATGGACGATATCCGGCCGCCGCCGACGCAGGAACGCGACCATCCGCCACAGGCCCGCAAGATCCCGCGGTGCACGCAGAGACCCCTTCATGCCTAAGGTGTGCGCGTCAACACCCATGTCACGGACTGCGCCCAGGAGCTCGCCGTCGTCACGCAAACATAACAGGTAAGGGTCGAAGCGCGTTCGGTTCAGGAACCGGAACACCTGCAAGAGGTGCGTTTGCGTTCCCCCCGTAATCATCGAGGCGATCACGTAAACGACTCCGATTCGCGCTACGTCGCCGTGCTCAGCAACCACGGTCCATGCCTCCCATGGCCATACGAGTCGTGATCATGCCTTGGCGGGGCGCACGCCGGCCCAGAAGTCGGCGATCAAGCGCCACCACAAGGAGACGTCGCTGCGACGTAGAATAACGGCCTCGTGCCAAGGGAGTCCGGAATGGCGCAGAAAAGCGACGAAAAGAATCAGCGCCGAAACACTGTAGGACACGGCGGTCGCCATCGCCGCACCTTCGATGCCGCGCAATGGAATGAGGTAGAGATTCAGCCCGAGATTACCCCCCAGAGCGACGTAGGCAGCGGCTATGTTGACGGCCTGCCGGTTCCGACTCGTGAAATTGCGTGATAACAAAACGTAGAGCGACATCATCACGATACCGATACATACATAGGGAAGCGGTCGCGCCGCCGGCTCGTAATCAACACCGTACCAGGTAACGATGGCAAGCTTACCGAACACCGCCAGGCCACACGCGACGGCGATCGTCAACGCGAGGGTCTGGCGACACGCCCGCGCTGTCATGGAATGGACCTGGGCTTCGCTCGCACTCGCCAGACGGGGGAACAAGGCCAGGCCCAAGGATTGCGGCAAGTACATGATGTGCTCGGCAAGGCGGGCCGCTATGGCGTAGAACGCCACCTGGGTCGGTCCCAAAAAGTACGCCACCATGTAAATATCCGCCTTGAAGTGAAAATGGGAGGCAATGATCTGCAGATGGGATTTGAGCCCGTAACGGAACATCCGTGGAAAAAGTGAGGGCGTAAACATCAGACGAATCGGGGTTCCCCGTTGTACCGAGGCCACCGTCCAAATCGCCATGACGAAGCGGACAGAGACCGCGACGGCGAGAGCGCCCGCTAAGCCCAGCTCGAGCGCGAGAAGAGCGATCGCCATCGCGGCCAAGGTCAGCACGGATTCGATGAGCACACGCGTATTGAAGATCCGGAATCGGTCGGTCGCCTGAAGGATCCCGTAGAGATAGCTCTCCACGAGCATGATCGGAATCAACGGCAGTACGACCATCAGCGCCCATAGAGGCACCCCGTTCAATACCGTCGCGACGAGCGCATCTTTGAATACGAGCGTAAGACCGATCAACACCGCGCCAACGGCCAGCGCAAAAATCAGTATGTTGGCGGCAACCTCCGACGGATCGAACTTCTCGCGGCGGATAAAGTAGATTGCCGCTTGAGATTGTCCGAACTTGGACAGCGTCACCAGGCTGGCCGGGAAAAGGCTCACCAGCGAAAAGATCCCGCGATTTTCCGGGCCGAGAACCCGCGCCGTAATCACACCGGTCAAAAGACCGAAAACCATCGTGATCATGCGCGTTCCGATGGTACCGGTCACATCGCTCGCAAAGCGCCGCAGCGCCGGGCTGGTTTGGGACCTTTCTCGCCTGTTCCGGACACGCCCTAGGCCCCCTCGTCGTGATCGCTGAAGACCGGGTCCACATAGCGCCGGACGATGGCACCGAGGTCATCCCCCCCTCGGATCCTCAGGGCATAGGCCGGCACCTCGGACAGAAGGGCCGCGAGATCCGCCTTGGCGTCAACCACCGGCGGCTGTGCGACGAGATCGAGCACCTCCGACATGATCGCGAGCCGTCTTACTTCCTTGGCCATGGTGTTGCCCGCCGATAGTCGCCTGGCGGCCTCGCCGGACGCCAACGGTTCGCAAAGGGTTTCTCGGCCCCGCTCCACCAAAAAGAACGCCGCCGGTATCAAGGGTTCCATCGCAACCGCGTCCGTGCGGAACGCGTCCCTGGAAAAGACCCGCCGATCTCCGGTCGTTCGCAAGTGCGCTGCGGCCGGACCGACCATCTCCAGGCTCGGCTTATCCAACAGCAACAATTCAGGACAAGCACAGACCCGAGATGAGTCGTGCAGGACCAAGTTGTCCGACAGCATCCGATAGGACGGATCGGCCAGCAGTCGAACCGCAAGAGTTGATTTTCCGCAGCCGGGCATACCGCCGAGCACCGCCGCCTTCCCGCCTCTGGCGACGGCAGCTGCGTGCAAAGTGTGGAAGGACCGATATCGACTCAACCACCACAGAATAGGGTAATAGACCAAGTAGTACAGAAGCGTACTGAATCGCCCCGAGCGTAGACCTTGCAAACTCGCTGCCCAACGCAATCGCCGCAACGCCCCCGACAGGCCGCCGCCGAGGGAAAAATGATAGCGCCCGGTCAATCGCAGCCCACCGTTCCAGGAAGCCGAAAGTTGGAGATCACGAAAATCGTCGATCCGCAGCCAGTACGCGTCCGAGCCCGCCACATACAGGTCGCGATCGGGGCGGCGGTCCCAGCGTTCGACCCCGAAAGCGTCGCGGAGGGAATCGCTTGGACCGCCCTCGGCCCAGTCCAGATGGGCGTGGATTTGGGGCTCCTCGACGGCCGCCGTTACGAAAGGCTCCATCGCCATACCGACGTAGTCGAGAAACGGAGAATAGGCTGCCGTAAGCTCGAGCGTGACGCCGTGCAGACATACCGACACGGCCTTCTTTGGCCTTCCCTCGGCCATCTCAGCTCGCGTGCGTGCGCTCAGACAGCCGACAGCCGACGTCCAGGATGCCGTAGCGCCGCGCGACACGCTCGTACACTTTGGTCATCTCCTCGACATGATGCGCGACACTGAAGTTCTGCACGGACTCACGCGCCCCCTTGGCAAGGTGCTCCCGCAACTCGGGGTCGGAATAGAGCCGCTCGAGCACGTCGGTCAGTTGACGGGGATCTCCCGGCTCGACGAGCAAGCCGTTCTCACCGTCGAGCACGAATTCGGGGACACCACCGGCGCGCGTAGCGACCACCGGCCTGCCCACCGCCATGGCTTCAATGATGACCCGCCCGAAGGGTTCTCCGCGTACGGAGGTATGAGTGACCACGTCCATGCAGTTCATCACATCGCCGACGTCGTCGCGTGCACCGGTCAGGATCACATGACTCGACAGATTCTGTTCCTCAACGAAACGCCGCATCCGATCCGCATACGCCATCCCACTTCGGTGGACACCCCCGACGATGACGGCCACAGCATCGGGAACGGTCCGACGAAGCATCGCCAGCGCCTCGAGCAACACCAGTTGTCCCTTCCATTCTTGAATGTTGCCCACAACCCCGACCACGTAGGCGTCGGTAGCGATTCCCAACTCTTCCCGTACATCGTTCCGCTCTCGGGTCGGCCGGAACTCGTCGAGATCCAGACCGTCGTAGACAACGTCGTACTCGGGGGGCTTGAGGCCCTGCTCCCTACAGTGTTTCTCGATCGCCTTCGTCATGCACACCGAGGCCCCAACGCGCGGAGCGAACCATCTTTCTATGAATCCGTGCTTGTCGAACCCTTTCGAATGAACGATACAAGGTATGCCGCAAATGCGAGCCGCGACGATCGCGTCCATGTTGCCACGGAATCCGTTGCACGCATGCACGATGTCGGGTCCTGCCTCACGGAACAACCGTGACAGACGCAGCGCCGCAGGCAACGTCTCGAACAGAAAGGTCCCAACAGCCCGTGCGTTCCGCAGCGTCGCCGAGACCAGCCCCAACTTTTTCGCACGCAGATAGCGCGGATCATTCTGCAAGCCGTGTTCCTTGGGCAAGCGGCGTTTACTGAATATCCGTACGGGGACCCCCTGCGCGACCAGCATCTTGGCGACCGCTTTTTCCTCATAGAGGATAACGGACGGTTCCACAGACGAGCCGCTCAATCCCTTGATCAGGTGCAGCATGCCGGTCAACGAGCCGCCAACGACCTGGCCCGACGAGGCCTCTAAATAGAGGATCTTCACTCCTGCCCGTTCACCGTGATTTCCAGCGCCCGATCAAGGGCGATTTGCGGCTCCCAACCGAGAACAGAGCGAGCGGCATCCGTACTGTAGAACGCATTGCGGCCCGAGCGACGAAGCTGATAGGCCACCGACCAAGAGCGGCGTTTGAGTACGCGGAAAGCCCAGGAAGCCGCGATCACCGCGGGCAGGAACAGGCCTACCGGAAAATACAGGACTCGCAAACCTCGGCTATGGCGTTTTTGCGCCTGGTCGACGGCCGCAAAATACGCGCGTTGGGTGAGATCGGAATCATCAACTATGTTGAGAATCTCCCCTTCGATCCCTTCTTTCGTGCCCGCCCTCACGACGGCATCGGCAGCGTTCTCTACATAGGCGATCGGCGTGAAATAGCCCGGCCGGCTCACGACGGCCCACGTGTTGCCGAACAAACGCTTCTTGACCCGGCCCATGAACAAGGGCTGCGAGGGATGATCGTAGCCGTAGATGCGGCCCGGTCGAACGACGACCACGGGCAAACCCGAACGCGCCGCTTCGCAAGCGACGCGGTCGGCATGAATCTTCGATCGGGTGTAGTAGCCTCGCAGGTTAGGCTCGTGATCGTAATCGGAAGCTTCCGAAATCGTTACGCCCGCCTTCGGTATCTCGAAAATCCCGAGAGAACTCACGTGTACGAAGCGTCGTACACCCGCCTGCATGGCCCTATCGATCAACGTCCGCGTCGCCGCTACGTTGGCCGCGTCGAATTCCTCCCAATCACCAAATGACACCACCCGTGCACCCGCGTGGTAAACAACATCGACGCTCTCGGCAGGATTGTCGGCACCCTCGAGATTCGCCAGATCTCTGCGGATGATCCTCACCCCCTGTTCCTCCAATCGCGTGGTATCGCTCGAAGGACGGGCAAGAACCGTCACCTCGTCTCCTCGCGCAAGCAGACGCTTGACGATGTAGCGGCCCAGGAACCCCGTTCCTCCTGTCACCAATGCGCGCATACCCAATCAGCCCACTGCCCGCATGGGCCGGTGGCCGGCGGCCAACCCAACGCGTTCCCAAATCCGTGACGTCACGCGAACCACCTCGCCGCCCTCGGCGATGGATACCGGCGGATCCGCATCCGCCCGAATGGCCGTATAAAAACGGCGAATCAACTCGCCCATGCCCGGGTAGTAGCGAACCTTGCCGGTAACGAAGCCCACGGTGTTCACCACAGTCTGCGCAAGGAGCTGTCGGGCCTCGTCGAGATTCGGCATGGGCTTGGCAAGAATTTTCGGCAGGCGGAACTCACGGCGCTTGACGATCGTCATATTGTTCAGGTTCACCTCGACCGTCATCTTGGTGCCGTACAGCTTGAGCGTGTTCATGGCGGGAGACGCGTTGATCGATATCGTGAGCACCCCCGAGCAATGCTCGCCCTTCATGAGAACCCGCAGCTCTTCGGGACGGCTCACGCCCGGTCTCTCGACGACGTAGGCGTCCAGGTCGGATACCGGCCCGGTAAACGCCAATTGCAAATACAGCGGGTGCGGAACGAGATCGCCGAGTCCACCTCCGGGCAGGCTCGACAACCATCCACGTTCGCTCGCCTGCCCCGCCTGGAAGCTCTCGACCGCAACGACGTCACCTAGTTCGCCGCTCGCGAGCATCCTGCTCGCCTCGAGCATCGGGGGATCGAACAATCGATTATGGTCCACCGTCAGCATCGCACCGCTTTCCTCGGCGGCCCTCGCCATTCGAGCGACGTCGGCCGGATCCGTCGCCAACGGTTTCTCGACCAGGACGTGGACGCCTCGGCTCAACGCCGCCACGGCCGTATCGGCATGGGTGTGAGGAGGCGTCAGGATATGAACAACATCAGGGGTTTCGACGTCGAGAAGACGTTCCACCGAGGTGTACGTGCGTTGGACACCATAACGATCGGCAAAATCATTCCCGCGTGCCGTCGACACGTCGGCTACGCCGACAACCTCGCCTCCGGCCTCACGTACGTAACCGATATGGGTCTGCGCAATCACGCCGCAGCCGGCGAAACCTACTTTGAGAGATTTTTGTTGTTTCGTCATGTTCTCCGTTCGCTTGCCAATTGAGGACGCGAGGCGACTACCTATCCGACTCCATACACGTTCGCCAACGGAACGGGCAGCTCACGCTGCAATCCGGGAGGAGCATTCAGCACGAACCGAGTCGCATTCAAAACGCTGGCGACGGTCGCGTGGTCACCGTTCAAGCCTCCCGGAATCCGCACCCTCACGGGGGGATCCGCGTCGATGTCGATCTCGTCAAGCGCTTCCTCCACATCGATCCGCATCGCCAGTTCCAACGTAATCGACCTACCCGAGCCGTCCACCGCCCCTGCTTGGTGTCGAAGTCCGAGCACCGCGCCTGCCTCCACGATTTCGCCGCCGCACTCGACTCGCGTATCGGCGATGATCGGCGAAAGATTCTCATCGACGGCGCCGATGTTCCACCCGAGCGCGCTCGCAAGATAGCGAAGCGATTCCACCAGACCCACGTGCCCCATCTGCCGGCGGGCGAGCTTCGCATTGACCGACGCAGCATCTTCGCCGACGCCCATTTTCCGCCGCAAGGCTTGGCGTCGCGCAGCCAAGTCCACCAGACGTCTGACGTGAACAGCCTTTGGGGCCACCGTCATCGACGTCACGTAGGCCGGAAATCGATCCATGAGGAAACCCGGATTCACCCCCGCGGGGAAAAGCGTGACCGAATTTGCCTCCGCCCGCTCCCGCAAGCGAGAGGCTCGCTCCTCGGCTGCGCCTTGCGGGCAGATGAGTTCTTCGGCGGTGGTCACAACGTTGAGCCCCGCTTCCAAGAGGCCGGCAATCTGCGCTTCGACCCGCTCCAGGTAGGAGCCCGCCGCATGAAACGCAACCCTGGCTCCGCTCGTCCCACGGAGGGCCTCGGCGAGGGTCGGCCGTATGATAACGGGCCCGCCCGCCGAGCAAATCTCATCCAGGCGGCGACCCGCGAGTTCAGGCCGGACCTCGACCGCGGCGACGCTCGTCAACTCTTCGGCTCGGCCGACGCCGCGAACCAGCGCCACGCCGATTTCACCCAAACCGAAATGAACAATCCCGACGCTCTCTCGGAGCGAACTCTTTTCCACGACTACGTATCCCCTCGACGAATTTCTGTTCCGCGCACTGTCTCGGGAACAGACGGCGGGCTCGGCCCTATCGCGCCTCAGACCTCGGCGCGGGCGGTCTGCACGAAACGCTCAAGAGACTGCACAGCCTCCCCCTGGAAGCCGTGACGCTCCAAATAGTTTACATTGTAATAGCGGAGGTCGCCGGGGTCCACACTTCCATCCCGCAAGAGCCCGCACACCTGACGCACGCCGTCTGCAACACCGAATTGAGCTTGAAACCCCAACACGTGACGGATCTTGTCGAACGACACCCGATAACTACGCGGGTCTTCCACCGAGTCGCCGTACGCAATCTCCGTACCCGGGATCAGACCGGCCACGATCTTCGCCGTATCCGCAATGGTGTAGTTGTTCGCGTTGGACCCAACATTGAAGACTTCTCCCGAGACGTGGCGAGCCGAACTCTCGGCTGCGAGCATAAACGCCCGGGCGACGTCTTCGACGTGAACATGGGGCCTCCACGCAGATCCACCCGTTACTCGGATCTTCCCGTCGGCCACAGCCCTCGCGGTCATCGTGTTGACCATAAGGTCGAGCCGCATGCGCGTAGACGGCCCGAACACCGTTCCGAGTCTCAAGGTGACGACCGAGCGATCCTCCAAGGTATGCGACAGGATGCCCTCCGACATGATACGGCTCCGCGCATAGAACGAAACCGGGTTCAGACACGATCCCTCGTTGATCAGAAGATCGTCCGCGGCACCATACACGCTGCATGAGGAGGCGAACACAATCCGCTCGACGTCCGAGTTCGCCTTGACGACCTCCGCCAAAATCTTCGTCGACTCTATGTTGATCGCCAAGGTTTCGTCGTGGCTCAGATCGCAGGCCCCGTCCCCGACCAGGGCTGCGAGAGCGATGACCGCACGGGCCCCTTTTGTGACGCGCATCACGTCGCGGATATTGCAGATGTCGCCCTGCTCCACCTCGAGCTCCGGCACGGCATAGACGCCCTGAAGCCCCTTGTCTCCGTACAGGAAGGTATCGAGAACCCGAACCCGATATCCACGGCCGAGCAGCATACGGACCAGATGCGAGCCGACATAGCCCGCACCGCCTGTCACCAACACCAAATCACCCGGGTTCAAGATAGGTTTTTTCATAATGTGGGCTCCACGCTCAGCTCGGAACGGCTAACGATCTTCGCCTCTTGACGCGACAGCATATCGCTGAGGGCGGGAACCAAGCTGTAATCAAGATTGAGTTTCCTACACGCCTCCGTGATATCGCGAACGACCACCGGATCGAGATCGGCCAAAGACACCAGCACCATCTTGACACCATGCGTGGACGCAGCCATCGCAATGTCCGTGGCTCCCCCCATCACCTTCACGCCGTGAATCAGTGCCCCCCAGCGATTCGGCTCGTGGTCGATAATTCCGACGGGCATGAAACGAGAGTTCGGATCTTCGAGCAACGCCCGCAAGATTTCCTCTCCTCCGTGCCCGGAACCTGCAACCAGGACGTTGAGGTAGGCACTCGGCTCTTCACCACGGGCCGCACCGCTCAGAATGTTACGCAACACATAGCGGAACGAAGCCATGAAAAAGTTCAGCAGCGCCCAATCCACGATGAACACCGCTCGCGAGTGCTTCTGAAGGCCGCTGAAGTAGGTAACGGCAACGACCAGCGCCGAAGCCACGCACGACGCCTTGACGATTGCGGCAAGATCCTGGCGGCCGAGCCAGCGCGTAGAACGCTGGTAGATGCCGTAGTAGACAAACACCGGGGGTTTGAGGATGACGATCCAGAACAGAGTCTGCGTCAGGTATGGCCAAGACTTGGCGGGAAGAACCCAGTCGAACTTGATGAGATTGGCCAAGACGTAGGCCAGAATCATGAAAGCGAGGTCGGCGCCCAGAAGAGCCATTCGTGCCTTCGAGCGAACAAAAAATTCCGACTTGAACTGGCTCAGGATTACACTGAAGAACCCGACCACGAGGAATTTCAGGTCTCCCCAGAAGGAGGCGGCACGTACATAGGCGAGATCCCGTTCGATCTTCTCCGGCAAGATACAATCGACGTAGTACTTCTCGGTATCTTCGGTACCCTGGGGATACTTCTCGACTTCGTCGCGGCCGTCGATCTGACTGGGACCGATGAGCCCCGGCTTGACCGACAGAACTTCGAGTTGTTCGCCGCTGTAGAAGTTCACGAAGTAGGGGTCTTCGGGGCGCGGCCCGACCAACGACATATCGCCGACGAGGACGTTCAAGATCTGCGGCAATTCGTCGAGCTTGGTCCAACGTAGAAACTGTCCGACGCGCGTGATTCGCGGGTCCCGCTTCACGGTAAGCCGAGCCCCCTTGCGGTACGCACCGACGATCATGGTCCGGAACTTGAAAATGCGAAACAGCTTGCGGTCTTCTCCGACTCGCTCTTGGCGATAAAAGACCGGCCCTCGGCTATCGAGCTTGACGAATATACTGAGCACCACGAAAACCGGCGAGGTCACGATAAGCCCGATCAACCCGAAAACGAGGTCGACGCACCGTTTGGCAAAATGATCGAAGCGGCTCACCGAAGGTTCTCTCCCATGATCCGCTGCAAACTCCGCGCAACGGCACGAACATCGTCATCCGTCATCGCCGGGAATAACGGCAGCGAGATTGCACTCTCGTACAACCTCGACGCGTTCGGGTAGTCGTCGGCGCAGACACCCAGTCGCTGCTGGTAATAGGAATGTCGATGAAGCGGTATGAAGTGCACGCTCGTACCTATGTTGTCCGCCTTGAGCATCTCGATGACCTGGTTGCGGTTCACGGCGACCGCCTCTTCATCTATATGCACAAAATACAGGTGCCAGGAAGACTCCCCATACTCGGGGGGGCGCGGGCACCGGACCCCAGGCATATCCGCCAGCAAGGCTTCATACAAAGCAACCAGCTGACGACGTCGCTCGTGAAAGCCCTCGAGGCGGTCGAGCTGATGTAGGCCGATCGCCGCGTTGATATCGGTCATGTTGTACTTGAACCCGCGCGTGCCGACCTCGTAGTACCAACTACCCTCGGCGGTATAGCGCTTCCACGCGTCTCGCGAAATCCCGTGCAGGCGTCGAACGCGAAGGTCGTCCGCAAGCTCGGCCGAAGACGTCGCAACCACTCCTCCTTCGCCGGTGGTGATATTTTTACCGGCGTAGAGGCTATAACAAGCCGCCGCTCCTAAGCGGCCGACACGCACGCCCTTGTATGACGTAGGGAGCGCGTGGGCCGCATCGCTGACCAAGGCCGCGCCGCAAGCTTCGGCAATCTCTCCCAAGCGATCCATATCGCAGGGCGCCCCACCGATATGGACAGGCAAGATCACACGCGTCCGAGCGCTTACCTTCTCCGCCACAGCCTCCGGATCGATGTTGGGATACTCGCGGCCGGTGTCGGCCAATACCGGGGTCGCTCCGCAATACAGAATCGCCGCCGCCGTAGCGGTAAACGTATAGGGGCTGGTGATCACTTCATCGCCCGGGCCGACGCCCAGGCTCTCGAGTACCAGGTGCAACGCGGCGGTGCACGAAGATACCGCAACCACATGTTCGACGCCCATGGCAGCGGCGAATTTCTCCTCAAACCGAGCGGTCTTCGGGCCCAGCGTAAGCCAACCCGATTGCAGGGTGTCAACGACCTCGGCAATCTCCTCGGGACCGATATACGGCCGATGGAAGGGGAGAAATTCGGCCAATCTCGTGTCTTTCGTCACGTTCATCTCTCTTCGTCTAGGCTCCCGCCCTTCCCGCACGCACCGAGGCTGCGGGCGCCTCGACAAAGCCATCGATCAAGCGCGCCAACTGCTTCAGGTTGTCTCGGCGGTCCCACACCGAGCGTACCTTGGCCAATCCAGCCGTACTCAATCGTTCCGCCAGATCCGCGTCTTCGTACACACGCCGAAGCGCCTGGGCCAGGGCGCGCGCATCCCGCTGAGGAACCAACAGCCCGGTGGAACCATCCTCGATCAACTCTGGTATACCCGCAAGGTCGCTTCCGACCACAGGCACACCGCAGGCCATGGCCTCGGCCAACACGTTGGGTATCACATCCTGCTTCCCATAGCGCCCCAGACAGATGCTCGGCATGGCGAAGACATCGGCCTGAGCGTAGATCTTCGCAAGCGCGGCCTGATCGACAAAGCCGTGAAACGTTACCCCCGGCTCGATTCCCAAGGATTTCGCGCGATCTTCGAGAAGTGGGCGTTGAGGCCCGTCACCCACGAGGTCGCATGCTACATCCACTCCGCCGGCAGCAATCAACGCCAGCGCGTCGAGAAGGTAGTGAAAGCCCTTATATTCTTCAAGGCTGCCGCAAGCGACGACGCGCAAGCCCACGCGCTCGGTTGGCGGCCGAACGCGCGGCACGAAGCGGTCGAGGTCGGTACCATGGTAATTCACATGGATCCGATCCGACGCAGGTGTCGGACAAAGACCGGAGAGGAAACGGCGATTCGCATCGGCACAGGTCACCACGAACTCGGCGTTTTCGATTTTCGACGGCAACATCCGCTGCACCATATGGATGTCGTAGGCATGCGCGGTAAAACTATAGGGGATCCCGGACCATCGGTGGATCAACCACGCAACCGTCGTCGGATAGGTCGCCCAATGGGCATGCACGTGACGAATTCCGCGACGCTCGAAGCGGTCCCCCACGAAGAGCGCGAACGGGATCATGCTCAACGATTTCGCCAAATAGACCCAGCGATTGCAGTGATACACGCCGCGCAGTTTTTCTTTCCAGCCCATGGTGGTTTCGCCGTCGCCATCGCCATTGGCCGCGATCCGCTCGGGAACATGGACACGCCAGGCACGAACGACATCGACAAAGAGTCGGCAGGTTTGCCTAGGCCGGCGTCGCAACCCGCGGAC
>CAZKLE010000022.1:0-20575 GCA_964553415.1 uncultured Myxococcales bacterium | reverse complement strand
CAGGCGACAAGTCGAGGACCTTGATGCCGGACAACGGGCCCGACGCGGAGTCGGCCTTCGTCGCCACGGCTAGGGATTCATCTCATAGGCACCGCTGAGCGGCGCGACGTGATTCTCCCACACGCTCGCATATCGATCGGCGTCGTGAACGGACTTGCGCAGCATCCTTTGGCAGCAATCCATCTGCGCCTCGGTCGTGCTGATTTGGCTGTAGAGCTGCAAAGCGTGCTTAGACATATCGCGGACCATGAAGTCGAAGATTTGATCCAACAATGCGTCTTCGACACCGTAGATGGCCGCGTTTTCGAGCAGCAGCTGCGCGTAGACCACGAGCGCAAAGATCTCGCCGCCGGCCAGCAGAAAGTCGACGTCCTTCATCTGATCGGGTCCGGGAGGGTCGGAGGCCAAGAGTTCACGATAGATCTCGGTCTGTTCGAGGAACAGCTTCACGTTGGGCAGCTCACAACCTTCGAAGGCGCGATGGTAATCTTGAAACTGGATCTGCCCGAGCCCCTTGGCGCCGCCTTGATGGAAAAGGAAGTCGTCGTTCGCAGACTGGTTCTGTTGGGGGAGGTCCGGATATTCCTTCGAGTTGAAGAAGAAATTCGGCATGAATTTTACAATCAAAGCGATATTGACATGCACCGTTCCTTCGAGCTTGGGCAAGGCGCGGACGTCGACCGCCGCTTGAGAGAAATACATGTCCCTCTCGAAACCCTTGGCGGCGATGGCGTCCCACATCAGGTTAATGACTTCCTCGCCTTGGGTGGTGACCTTCATCTTGACCATCGGATTGTAGAGTAAGTAGCGGCGGTCCTCCGATGAAGCCGCGCGCATATAGTCGGCGGCCCGCAGCGCGAACAGCTTCATGGCCACCAAACGGCAATAGGCGTCAACGAACATTTGCCGTACGTGCGAGAAATCTGTGACCTTCATGCCGTAGAGAACCCGCGTGGAGGCATGCGTGATGGCTTCGTACAAAGCATGCGTACACATGCCGATCGAGGCCCAGCCGAGGTTGTACTTACCGATGTTGACGGTGTTGAGTGCGGCGTTCCACGCTTCGCGGCCGCGGTGCAGAATGTCGGTTTCCGCCACGGGATAATCACGCAGCTCGAACTCGGAGACATAATTCTGGCTGGCGACGACGTTCTTGATCAGATGATATTTTTCGTTCGGAGGGTGCGAGGCAAAAAACACGTACTCATCGCCGCCCTCGAATCGTCCGAAAGTGGAGACGATGGCTGCCTCGTTGCCGTTGCCGATGTAGTACTTGTGCCCGTTGGCCCGCCAGCCGTCGCCGTCGGGGCTCAGGATCATATCGGTCGAATAGATATCGGCGCCGTGGGTTTTTTCCGACAATCCAAAAGCGAAAATGCCGCCGGCTTCGAGCGCCTGAGCCGTCTGTCTGCGGACTCCTTGGTTCTCGCTCATCCAAATCGGCCCCAGACCGAGCACGGAAACCTGCCAGGTGTACCAGTACTGCAGACCGTAAAACCCAAGGATTTCCGCGAACTCGCAGTTGCACCACGTATCCCAGCGGCAGTCCTCGGCACCCTCGCCCGCCGGCGTACAGAGTCTGGCAAAAATGCGTTGGTCGCGTACAAATTCCAGAAAATCTTCATACCAGGGTCGGTCGTAGTAATCGGCGAGCAGTTTTGCTTTGCCCTTGGCCTCGAAAAATCCGATGGTCTCGCGCATGATCTGCGTCGAGCGCGCATCGCCATAAGGCCGGTCGTGTCGTTTCGGGTTCAAAAGAAGCATGCGCACACCACTACACCAAATTGTCGGTCAACCCTATAGCCGGCCGGACTCGCATGAGCCGGCGGTGTGGGTCGCCGATTGGAATGACCCGTCCTGCCCTAAGACTACCGATAGCGACGTCTTGAGTCCCTCCGAATGCGCCCGCGCTGCTAAGATGCTCGACCCGCGTAAGCGCAAAGAGTTCGTCAACACCCGCTGTTTTTTGCGGCAGATCCTCGGCCGACGGTTGGAACTGCCACCCGGCCAAGTCCGACTACAGCCAAGCTCGCGTGGCAAACTCGCATGCGAACAACTTCGCGATCATGCTTTCAGCGTTTCACACAGCCACGGGGTCAGCGTGATCGCCATCGCGCCCTGCGCCGCCGTAGGAGTCGACGTCGAGCGGGTGATCGAGCGCGCGACAATGGCCCAACTCGCGATCCGCTTCTTCTCCGAGCACGAATACCGCTCCTGGGCCGCCGTCGCAGGCGCACAAAGAACGGCAGCCTTCTATGACCTGTGGACCCGCAAAGAAGCCTATCTGAAAGCCCTCGGCACAGGCCTGTTTGATGGATCCGCGAAAGCGAACTCGACCGTTCCCTTGTGCACCGAATCCCTCGAAGACGGCGCAGCAGACCGCAGTATGCCGGATTGGCACTGGCGCAACCTAGAGCTGCCGAACGGCTATCGAGGCGCCGTGTGTTGGATTGCCTCATCCTAGACCGCCGTATACTCAAGACCCCGGCCCCGAGTGCCCATACTCACCAATCACGATCGAACGTGGAGGCATGATGATGACGACCGATCTTTGGATGCTTATTTACACTGCGCTTCTCTGCTTGGGACTGCCGTTGGTCTACGTGATCGGCGAGTTGGCCGTGCCCGGGGGCATTCCATGGGGATTCGGCAACCGCGACAAACCCATGGAGTTTCCCCAATGGATGGCGCGGGCCAAACGTGCCCACCTGAACTTGGTGGAAAATCTCGCGCCGTTCGCGGTGCTGGTCCTGGTTGTACAGCTCGGCGGCAGGGCCAATGAAACCACCGCTCTGGGTGCAGCGATCTTTTTCTGGGCCCGCGTCGCTCACGCCGCGGTATACACGGCCGGGATTCCCTACGTCCGCACGGCGGCATTTTTCGTCGGCGTGATCGGCGAGGTCATGATTCTGATGCAGCTGTTCTGAGCGCTAGACCCGCACGAGGGTAGGTGATCAGCAGCTGGCCGTCAGGGCTTGCCCGCCGCACAACCACATCCCCCAACCAGCGCATGAGACGCTTGCTGGCGCTGGCTACGCACGAATTCGCGCGCTTCGACAACATCGCGAACCGTTACCGCGGGCGAGGCAAGATCGCCGACAAGGGTGCCGACATACGCAACTACATCCCATACCTCTTCCCGCCTCAGACTATCTGCGTAGCTGGGCATGGGCGTACCATCCAGACCGGTCACAAGTGTTCGAAATAGCTGCTCCGGATCCGTCCCGTACTTGAACGGCCGCGTCGCGAAGTTCGGGGTACGGACGGGTGCGCCATCCGCATCGGTGAGAGTCGAGGCCGACGGCCCGTCGCCCAGGCCGCGTGCTCCGTGACAACTCACACATTGAGCGCTCTGAAAGATACGTTCGCCTCGCGCGACACGCTCGGAAAGGTCCGTAGGTGCCGGCGGAAGTTCCACCGGCTCAGGCTCCGGTGCGCGTGCGAATGCCGGAGAGAGCCTACGGACGTACTCCACCAACGCCCAACGCTCTACTTCGGGAAGATCGGCAAAGGCCGGCATCCCCGTGCCCTGCAAACCCCCGGTGATCGTTCGGAACAAGTCCTCGCGCGTGGGGAACTCCCCGGATGCCGTCGAACGAAACTTAAACACCCCACGTGTGAAATCGCGCGGTCTCGGCTCGAAAACGGGGGCACGTGGCCCGTCGCCCTGCCCCCCCTTCCCGTGGCAATTCACGCAGTACATCGCAAAAACCTTGCCCCCGTAGCCGGCTAGAGCGGTGCGCGAGTAGACCGGCTGCATCGTCGGCGAGCGGTTGATGGGTCTTCCCTGCATCCACGCCCGTACGGCCGGCCAATCGCGGACTCGCGCCGGCGAACGCCTCAGCTCCGAATCTACAGAGACTGCCGCAAAGTCGGGACGGGAATCACCCGTCACAGGCTCCGCAGTACGTGGCATCAAGCCTACAACAAGCAATGATCCCAAAACGGCTATAGGCAGAAGGTACTTTCTCATAATATTGTCTTCCTCTGTAAGGTACCGGCCTGCCCGCCGACCGCACCCCTGGGGCTCCGCCAGTTCACGGCCTCAGCCCACTCATCGGTTACGATCTCCGCGTTGCTCGTAGGAAGGCACCAAACCGGTCCTTCCTACCGCCAGTGATTCGTGGTTGTCAGCGAGTGCTTCGTATTCCTCCGCAATACTTTCGTAATCCCGTGCCAGGTTCGCGCAGTGTTCGGCCATTCCCGCGCTATCACCCGCCTTCTGTCCACCGTCCCGCTCCGCCCCACGATACTGAGCAGCAAGCGCGAAATGGAGGTTCATTTGCGCGCGAGCCTCGGTAGCACGGCGTCGATAGTCGTCGGCAAGCGCCATATGTTGATCGGATCGGACGGCTCTTCCCACCAGTCGGGTCAAGTCGATCGATGGCCGCAAGACACTGCAGCCAGCGCCGGCCACGAGAACGATCAACAAGCCGGCAAACCATGAAAACACACGCAACTTGATGCGAGGTCGCACGACGGGGCGGCCGGTCTGCGCATAACGTCCCGGGTCTTTCAAAAATCTCTCGCGGCATTCCATGACGCAGAATCGGATCATCTAGGGGGACCGTTCCCCATGAGCATGGTCATGCCCGTGCTCCTGTCGTTTGGGCACGGCTCGTTTCTGCGGAGAGGCGTAATCAACTTCATCCGCGACCCCGTCATGAGGGTCCAGCTTGATAACCACCCGCATCCCTTCGTGCAGGTCGCTCAGCTTCCCCTCGCCTCCGTCAACGAGGACGTAGCTTGTTGACGGACCCAACTCGGCGACTTCCGATTTCTGGTCACCGGTCGAGACCGTCATACGGCCCTCGTTCAGGGCGGTAATGGTTCCGAACAACGTCCGGTGATGGTCACCGTGGGCCAAAGCGATTCCGGGAACGCTCAGGGCAAAGGCGAGTGCTGCTATCGTGACGATAAAACGGTTCATGGCATTGTCCTCCAGTTGCTCTAATGGTTCGCGCCGTCATGCACGGGAGGCGCGTCTCCCTGCAAGAAACTCGTCTCGAGATCCTGCTCAATCATCTCACGACGGCTCATGGGATTGAGTGCTTTCATTTCTCTCAGCTCGTTTGGCGAAATCGTAGGGAGATGGCGGATAAAATAGACCAGCTTCCAGCTATCGAGGTCTTGGTCGGGTCGACCCGCCCCCCATGCCGGCATACCGCTCAGGCGTATCCCGTTGGAGATGATATAGAACAGTTCTCCATCGCTTAGAGACTGCGTTCCAGCTTTTCGCATGTCAGGCGCTTTCGGATAGAGGTTCCGACCGAGCTTGGCGTTCCCACTACCGTCGTTGCCGTGGCACATCGCGCAATGGTCGGCAAAATGCTCCCGGGCTTCGCTCAAAACGTCGGCGGACAGGGCAATAGGGTTCTTCGCCTGCGCTGCATCTTTTGGCACCGCAAGTTTTCTTGCGGCACGAGCCAGGATCACCTCCACCCAACTCGGCGTATCGCGCGCGCTGAAGCCTCGACCGTACATCAGCGTGAGTGCCACGCCCATCACCGCGGCTACGCCGATCGCAACGGAGAGTATCAACGTCAGTCTTCCTGTCGTATTCGTGTATCTCCCCATCAGCGTACATCCTCGTGTCGACTTCTTCGCTCTCTCGCAGTCGAAAACGGGGCGCAGACGATACGTCGGCGGTCTGAACGGGTCGCATTCTCCTTCGGCCGTACGCCTACTCCGGCAGCAAGGTCGAACATACCCTCCCGCCAACGCCGAGCATCCATGAGTGAGAGGTTGGGTAGGTCGAACGGCGGCGCTTGTGTACGAGCGCTATTGAGTTCGTAGCTAACGATGACAGGTCCGGGAACCATCACGAATCGGTGTCCTCCGAGACCCATTCTCCAGCCCGACGCAGTTGCCAGGACCGCCAGATCTCGTACAAGATGGGAATGATGATGAGGGTCAGGACGGTCGACGAAACCATCCCGCCTATCATCGGCGCAGCAATCCGTTTCATTACCCGAGATCCGGCCTCTACGCTCCACATTATGGGCACGAGCCCGGCAATGATCGCCGTCACCGTCATCATCTTTGGTCGCACGCGTTCGACCGCTCCTTCCATAATCGCGTCGTAGAGCTGTTCTCCACTCATCCGTAGTCCATCCTTCCGTTTGGCGGCGAACGCCTGGTCTAGATAGATGATCATTACGACGCCCGTCTCCGCTGCGACGCCTGCCAAGGCAATGAATCCGACCATGACGGCGACGCTAATGTTGTAGTCCAGAATGTACATGTACCAAACGCCGCCAACCACGGCGAAAGGTAGCGCCAACATCACGATCACAACCTCGGCAAGATTGCGGAAGTTGAGGTAGAGGAGGAGAAAGATGATGAGGAGAGTGAGTGGCACCGCTATGCGCAATCGCTCTTTTGCCTCTTGCATGTATTGATATTGGCCGCTCCACTCGATCGTGTACCCCGGTGGCAGATCGACCGTCTCCAAGAGTTTCTTCTTACCCCGTTCGACGTAGCTACCAACATCCTGATCGGCGTTGATATCGACGTAGATCCAAGCCTGCGGCTGAGCCCCTTCCGTCTTGATCGACGGAGGACCCATACGGGGGAATATGTCGGCCACCTGCTCGATCGGCACATGCGTGCCGGTCGGCGTTGCAATGAGAACGCGCCGCAAAGCACCGAGGTTTTGTCTCAAGTCACGAGCGTAGCGAACGTTCACAGGGTAGCGTTCGAGCCCTTCGATCGTCGTCGTGATATTTCGGCCGCCGATCGCCGACTGGATAACCTCCAGAACATCATCTACCGTCAATCCGTAGCGAGCCGCTTGCTCCCGATTGACCTTGAAGTCGATGTAGTATCCCCCGGCGACTCGCTCAGCGTATACGCTGCGAGTGCCCGGCAAGGTGTTCAGCACCGGCTCGATCTGCTCACCCAGCCGTTCAAGCACCTTGAGATCAGGTCCTCCGATCTTGATCCCTACGGGCGTCTTAATGCCGGTGGACAACATATCAATCCGTGTTTTGATCGGCATCGTCCACGCATTGGTCACCCCCGGTAAAGCAACCTTTTCGTTCAACTCCGCTTCGATATCCTCGATGGTCAGCCCTTCGCGCCACTCTTCTTGAGGTTTCAGGATTACCGTTGTCTCGAGCATCGACAACGGCGCGGGGTCGAGAGGAGTATTCGCGCGGCCGACTTTAGCCATTGCGTGGGCCACCTCGGGTACCGTCATGATGATTTTGTTGGTCCGTTGGGCAACCGCTGAAGCTTGGGTTATCGAAACGCCCGGCAGCATGGACGGCATGTAGAGCAAGTCGCCCTCGTTGAGTGGCGGAATAAACTCCGAGCCCATGCGCCCGTACGGTACCGCCGTTATCCCAATAACCAGTACCGCGGCCACCAATACCAACCACCGCATCTTGAGCGCCCAGTGCAGCATCGGCCGGTAAACCCATACCAGAAAACGGTTGATAGGATTTTTTTCCTCGGCGGGAATCCGCCCGCGGATGAAATATCCCATCAGAATCGGCACGATGGTCACGGCGAGTACCGCCGAGGCCGCCATCGAGTAGGTTTTCGTGAAAGCAAGAGGCGCGAACATACGCCCTGACTGTCCCGTCAGCGCAAAGACCGGCAGGAACGACACCGCAATGATCATCAGCGAATAGAACAGCGCAGGACCGACTTCCTTTGTGGCGTCAACGATGATCTCCCAATGGGGCTTCTTGCCGCTGTCGCGCTCGAGATGCTTGTGCGCGTTCTCGATCATTACGATAGCACCATCGACCATGGCTCCGATGGCAATCGCTATGCCTCCGAGCGACATGATATTCGCTCCGATTCCCTGGAAATACATCACGGTCATCGCGATCAATATGCCGACCGGTAGGGTGAAGATGGCAACGAACGCGGAACGCATGTGCAAGAGAAACACCACGCACACGAGGGCAACAATGATGCTCTCTTCGATCAGCTTGCCGCGAAGCGTATCCTGTGCTCGATGGATCAACGCCGAACGATCGTAGATGGGAACGATCTCCACACCCTCCGGCAATCCGGGTTTGAGATCCTCCAGCTTCTGTTTTACGCGGTCGATAACGTCGAGAGCGTTGTTCCAGTAGCGCATCTCGATGATCCCCGCGACGGCTTCCCCTTCACCGTCTAGATCGATCGCGCCTCGCCGAATGTCGGGGCCCAGGTGAACATCCGCGATATCACGGACCAGAATCGGAGTGCCCTTCGTATCCACCCCAACGGGGATCTGTTCTATATCCTTAACGTTCTCTATATATCCGATACCCTCTACCATATACTCGGTCTCGGCGTATTCGACTACGCGTCCGCCGATGTCGTTGTTACTACGCCTGACCGCTTTGGTTACTGCGCTCAAAGGCAGGTTGTAGGCAAGCAATTTGTTGGGATCGATATTCACTTGATACTGCTTTACAAATCCGCCTACCGACGCGACGTTCGCAACGCCCGGGACTGTTTGCAGCTGATACCGCAGGTACCAGTCCTGTAGACTACGCAACTCCGCCTGATCGTGCTTGCCGCTTCGGTCGACGACTGCGTACTCATATACCCAACCGACGGGGGTAGCGTCAGGCCCCAGCACCGGAGTGACTCCCTTCGGAAGCTGTGCTTGAACGAAACTTAGGTACTCGAGCACACGGCTTCGCGCCCAGTAAATATCGGTCCCGTCTTCGAAGATGACGTATACAAACGACAGCCCGAAAAACGAGTACCCGCGGACAACCTTCGCGTTCGCAACCGAAAGCATGGTCGTGGTGATTGGATAGGTGACTTGGTCTTCGACGATCTGTGGCGGTTGCCCAGGCCATTCGGTGAAGATAATCGCCTGCACATCGCTGACGTCCGGGAGCGCGTCGACCGGTATATGTCGGAACGAATAAATCCCCGTCACGATCACGACGACGGTAGCCAGAATGACTAGGAACTTATTGCGAACCGATGCTTCTATGATCCTTTCGAGCATCGTCTTTAGCGCTCCGCCTCGGGCATATCCTTCATGCCTTTCATGCCCGCCATTCCCTTCATCCCGGGCATATCCTTCATGCCTTTCATGTCTTTCATGCCCTGCATCGTCGGATCGGGTGTATCCCCATTTTCCAACTCCGTCATGGACTCTTGCCCTTCAGCCCCGTCAACCATCTTGGCGATCGCAAGTCGAAGGTTACTCTCGGAGTTGATTAGAAATTGCGCAGACGTCACCACACGATCGCCTTCGGAAAGACCGTCAAGAACCTGGTACATGTCCCCGGCCTCAGCGCCGAGTTTCAGCTCTCGCGGATCAAAGCGTCCGCCCTCGAGTGCGACGAACGCAACGTCACGCTTGCCGGTTCGAATGACCGCGTCGATCGGCACCGCCAAACTGTCACCGGCCAACGGTGCCTCGATGGTTACGTTCGCCCACATGTCCGGCTTGAGGACGAAATCCGCCGTGTTGTTGAACTCGAGTCGTACCTGTAGGGTTCGCGTCCTGTTCTGGAGGTATGGGTAAATGTACGCGACTCGCCCCCTGTAGACTTTCCCTGGATCATAGGCGAGAGTCATCGTCGCCTCCTGTCCCAGCCGTAGAGACGAAACTTCGTACTCATACACATCCGCGTACACCCATACCCGGGTGATGTCCGCTATTTCGTAGAGATCCTGTCCCACCTTGACGAAACCACCTTCGAGCGCATTTTTCTTGACAATGATCCCTTTGAACGGCGCATGAAGAACCATCGTACGAGTGATCTCTCCTCGCTCGCGCAGCGCTTCGATCTGCCGGTCGCTGATGTCCCAGTAGCGCAAGCGGGCCTCGGCCGCCGCCACCAAATCGGCGGATCCGGTCAGCGCATCACGAAGCTCGCTGTCTTGAAGTCGAGCCCGATAACGTAAGGCAAGCAAAAACTCCTGCTGACTGGCCACGAGGTCGGGACTGTAGATCTCCAGCAGCGGCTGTCCTTTTTCAACCACCTGCCCGGAAAAATTGACGTCTTGCCGCTCGATCCAACCGCTGACCTTGGGAGTGATCCTACGTAGAGAGGTTTCATCATACGCAATACGGCCCACTGTACGTATCTCGCGCGCAAGCTTCTGCCGTTTTACCAAAGCGGTTTTGACCCCGATATTCTGAACGGTGGCAGGATCGATCCGTACCGATCCCGGCGGTCCTCCGGTTTCCTCACCTTCGTACACCGGCACGAGGTTCATACCCATAGAATCCTTCCCCGGCGCCTTGGAAATAAACGACGGGTCCATCGGAGATTTCCAATACTTGACTTTCTTCTCCTTACTCGCAGCCTCGTCTTTTGCCGCTTGCGACATGTCGGCCAGTGGGCCGAACACAAGGCACGTGGCAATGAGGATGGTCCCGAAAGACGTCCAGACTCTTATCGCTTCCCTATACTTCTTCATCAATGTACCTCTGATATCGGTCGACCAACCGCACGCTCTACATCTGCTATCGCCTGATGGTAATCGCGGACGGACCGGTAACGTTTTAGGAGTATTTCTTCCAAGGAGTTGAGACTGTCGATCAAGGTCAAGAAGTCGACACGTCCCGTTTCGTACCCTGCACGTGCAGCGGCAATACGCTCCCGTGTCTGCGGGATAAGCGTCGTCCTGTAAATGGCCTCGTTTCGAGCCGCAATGCGCACGCGTTCGTAACTCGCCTGAACCTGGTCGAATACTGCATTGCGGAGATCTCGATACTTCGATTGTTCCTGCATAAGCTGCGCTTCGGCTTCGGCTACCTCAGCACCGATTCGGCTGGTCCACAGCGGAATCGACAGCCCCAGCCTGGCCGTCCAAATGTCGTCCCCATCGTTTGCGAAGCTCGGGTTCGTCCCCCCCGCGACGGAGCTGTGTTGGGCACCAACCTCGAAGTCCGGGAGATAGCCCATCTTTGCCAGGGTCACCGCCCGTCTGCGTGCGTCGACGATATACTTCTGGGCTCTCAGCTCCGGCCGGGATGCCTCGGCTGAATCGACGAAATCTTTCAAGGGTACGGCCAGTTCGCGCGCAGACAACGTGGTCGGCTTGCCTACGGGGGCTCGTGGGGCTCGGTTGAGCACAGCGTTCAAGGCCCCTAGAGATTGCTCACGGGAACCTTCGAAGACGACCCGTTCGGTGGCCAAGCGACTGAGGCGCTCCTGAGCCAGAATGACGTCTTGCTGTGCCGCTCTGCCCACGCGGTACTTGGTCTGCGCCAGGGCCAAAAACTCACGCACCAACTCCATCGTCTCCGCATTGGTATCCAGAGAGCGGAAGGCGAAATAGTAGTCGGCATAACCACGCCTGGCCCGGCTCGACACGTCGTCAACAGCCGCCTCGACACCTTGATGCGCGGCGTTCGCCTGTTCACGAGCAATCCGCCCTTTCAGCGTCAACTTTCCCGGGAACGGGAGCGCTTGGGACAACACGACGGTGTTGCCAACCTGACCGGCGCGAGTCTGCGAATTGCTGCCCGTGTCCGGAACATAGGTAATCATCGGGTTTTTGTAGGATCGCGCCTGAGTTATGCGCTGTTGCGCAGCCTGCCAGTTATAATCAGCCGTCTTAATGGCCGGGTTGTGTTGAACCGCGTAGCGTTGAACGGATTCGAGGCTCGGGCGATTTTCGAGATCCAACTCATCCACAGGATCGGACGCTTTCGGCAAGCGCTGTTGTTGCATGCCCGGTTCAACAGCCGCCAGTGCTTGACCATCGTCCGAGCAGGCCTCGCCTGCTGCAAGATCGATCGCTAATCCGACAACCAAGGCAACAAACAATGGACAAGTCTTCAATGTCGTTCTCATCGGTATATAACTCCCGCCATAGTTGAAGTCGGGCGAACGCGTAGGCGACTCAGTCGTCCGCCCTACGGTCGCTGACAAACGCCGTCATTGCCGTGCAGAAACCGTTCCTACACAAAGCAACAAAGGCTACTTATTCGCAGTGGTGAGTCAGATGAGAAAGGCAGAATTCGTGAGATACAGAGGTGGAGACTGAGACTGCCGAAGTACCGGCAGGCGTACAAACGGAGCTGCCTCTCGCGCTATGGGCTCCGGGTAAGGTGTCGGCGCCAGAGCAACAACGCCGCAAGTGGGACCGAGGTCGACGGCTTTCTGAATCGGAATCTGGAACTTGCCACCCGACTCACAGCAACTAGGGACCGGCGTGTCCTCGCCTGGACAATGCAACCCATTCGTGTGTGCAAGGCCGGCACCGGACGAGCCCGCGTGTTGCCCAGCGTGCGAACCGCCAACATCGCCGGCCGGCGAGTGATGCATCTGCGCCGAGCCGTCGGACATAGGGCAGCAGGCCGCGCTTCCCGCGCCGCCCCCGAGCGGAGCGACGACGCAGCAAATCGACATATAGGGCAACCCTACGACGGCGACCAGCGCCGGTGTTAGCCGCGAACCTGTCTTTCTTGAAAAACGCATACGCTCACGCATCGGCCGAGAAGCCATCCTCCCATGATGGACGCCGCAGGCCATCGTCGTCAACCACAATTTGGCGGGCTCCGGCCTTGATACTCATCCTATCGGCCTCCGATATGCGCAAACCGTGATACCACGTCCATCAGTTCGCTAATTTTCTCGGTCTGTTGCCCTTTGCTTCCGCTCTTCATCGCGGTGGCAACACAGGTCTCAACATGGCCTTTCAAGAGAATCTTGCCGATGCGATCCAAAGCCGCCCGTACGGCGGTAATTTGCAGAAGAACATCGACGCAATAGCGATCCTCGCCAACCATGCGTTCCAACCCCGCCACCTGGCCGGCTGCCTTTTTCAAACGGCGTGAGACCTCCGCACGGGTGCCCTCGGTCATGGTTGACATACGTATACCCCCTATGGGTATATGTCAAGCCCATACCCTCGAATCAGTCGTACACGGAGTTTGCGGCCAGCTGCCACTTCTGCACCCGGTTGTTGCCGAAATCGGCGACATAGACCGTCCCGTCCTTCTCGACGGCAAGATCGGTGGGCCGGTCGAACTGCCCCTGACCGTCACCGGCTTCGCCGAAAGCGACGAGGAACTTGCCCTTCGGACTGAACTTTTGAATCCGGTGATTGTAGAAGTCCGCAACGAACACGTCGCCCTTCGGTCCGACGGCGACCCCGACCGCCTGGTGGAACCAGCCGTTCGCCGACCCCGACATGCTGACCGCCAACGGGCCTCCCCAACTACGTACGTGATGGCCGCCGACGTCGAACACGGAAATCCGATTGTTGTTGGCATCGGCAACAAACAAGCTGCCGTCGCTACCAGCAGCCGCATCGGAGGGATGGTCAAATCGAGACTTGCAGATCCCGGCTTGCCTCGTATCCCCGAGTTGCAACAGTGGTTTGTGGTCCGCGCCGAGCACTTCTACCCGCTCATTGCGATAATCGGCTACGAAGATCCGGCCGTCGGCATCGACGGCGACCCCACTCGGCGAGTCGAACTGACCCGGGCCACTCCCCTCGATGCCAATGACGCTCAGCGGACGGCCGCCGAGCGAAAAAACATGGACGCGGTGGTTGAGAAATTCGCTGACGAACAGCTTCTTTCCATGGACCGCCATCCGCATCGGCCGACGCAGTTCACCGAGACCGCCTCCGCGTTTACCGAAGCGGCGTAGCAACTTTCCGTCTCGATCGAACACTTGGATACGGTCGTTCTCGGCATCGCTGACGAACACCTCGCCGCCGGCCACGGCCACACCGACGGGTCCGTGGAACTCTCCAGGACCTGAGCCGTGGCTGCCCCAGGAGGTCATGAACCGATAATCGCTACAGTTAGCGCTCGGAAACCACGTACGCGCGAGCAGAACACCCGCGAAAACCGGCACGACGATAACAGCCGCAAACACCCAAGACTTGTTCATTATGCATCCCTCCCGACGAAGAGGCGACAGATGTGTCGGAGCAACCCAGGCGGCCGCTTCTAGCCGTTTCCGGCCTTCAAAGCACACGCTCCAAGAGCTACGCAGCCTAAGGAGCCCGCAAAGACCCGCTACCAGCCTGCTATGAAGGCTTACTGCGACGTTCTCGAGACACGCCCCGGCAGCAGCTTAGGCACAAGAAACGCACCCCATAGACCGGTCGCGGCAAGGAAGAGCCCCGCCGCCAGGCCGAGCCAGAGAAAAAAATGCGCGCGGTCAAAATCTACAAGGATGCGACCGATCACCGCCAAGCCGACGAGCGATCCGATCACCGCCACCTGCCAAGGACGACCCTCCATCTGCGTGCGGTAGTTCCCATGGCCGAGCACCACCTGAGTGCTTACGGCCAACGCCAACAGGGCGAAGCCTCCAATAAAAGCAACGTGGAGACCAGCCTTGTACTGCGCCGGGAACACCGCCGCCAGGAAGTATCCAAGCGGCAGCATCCACGCCGCCGCCCAAATGAGCCGGCGATTCCAACCCGGCAGCGACGGCGGCCTCCACAGACCGACTCCAAACACGAGTTCGGCGAGTACGACCACGGCCCGCAGCAACCTTCCCGAGGACGGCCACCCTCTCGCTTCAATCACGAAACCGACGATCAGCAGCCCGGCTGCCGCCAAATGCGCCGTCCGCACAAGGAGATCATGCGCCGTGGATTCGCCATCGGCCGGAGCCTCGCCACGCGTCATCAACGGGATGGCCAACCCGCCCACTCCGAGGATGAAAGCAGTGAACATGCCTTGCGTTATCAATATCAACCCAAGGGTATGCAACCACAGGTACTGCATACCCAGCATGCCGTACACGCCCGCCATCAAGGAACCACCGATACCCATCAAAAGGCCGGCAGGAATCCAGACGAAACTGTTGGGCGGCCGACGCTTGGCGGTGGCGCTCGTAAACCTGCCTATGGCGAAACCTATGAGGGTAAACGCCAGCACCAACCAGGCCGCTTGCGCCAGCATCCAGTGCTGCTCCCAAGCGGCTGACGCGGTAACGACAGGCGCCGCCAAGGCCACCACCATCTGCCATGCCTCCGGTGGCGCACTGCCGGTCCGGCGCGGGATCATCGTAAAGAGGAAGCCGCTGGCAAAACACATGAGAAATCCCTGAATCTGCGTCATGGCATGGAACACCGGGCGATAGTTCTCGAGTACACCCAGGGAATACAGCAGCCAGTGGCCGACCCCGGCCCAGGCCAGAGCCACGCCCAAGGGGAACAGCAAACGGTAGGGTTCGCGTCGCCACAAAGGTGCATCGGCGAGCGAATCGCTCACGTGAACGGTGCCGGCCGGAATCCATCCGGGGCTCGGGTCGGCAGTCGGGTCAGGGTCGGAATTGGACACAGCGGTGGTAACGTTAACAATCACGCATCAAGGGCGCCAGCGACGAGATCCGGCGAGAGGACCTCACGCATAACACAGCGCCTGTTGTAGGGGTGCATGGGTCAGTTTTGCGACCGTAGTGACGCGGGCCGCCAACTCGGCGAGCAGTTGCAAGCCTACCGCGACAGCGATCCTCTCGTACTCGGCCTCCCACGGGGCGGCGTCAGGGTAGCCGAAGAAATCTCTCTCACTTTGAGCTGCGATCTCGACGTTCTCGTCTCCCGCAAGCTGAGGGCTCCCGGCCAACCCGAGTTGGCAATCGGCGCCCTGGCCGAAGGAGAACACGTAGTCTGGAACGCCGAGCTAATCGCCGACCTCTGCCTCAGCCCTCACCAGCGCGAAGAGGAATTGGACCGCGTTCGCAAAGAACTCCACGACCTTTGCCATGATTACCGCACGCTACTCGAGAAGGCCTCCATCGGCGGCCGCACGGTGATTCTGACCGATGACGGCGTCGCCACAGGCGCCACCCTTCACGCCGCGCTCGCCGCCGTCGCCGACCAGACCCCAGAACAACTCGTCGTCGCTCTCCCCGGTGGACCACGCGAGACGTTGGCGCGAATCGCACAAATGCCTTCGGTCCACGAAGTCATCGGCCTGGTCTCTCCCAACCGCCTGCTGGCGGTTGGACAACTCTACGATGTGTTTGATCAGGTCAACGGCCAACAGATGCAGACGATGCTGCGCAACGCCGCGCGCCGCCGCCGTGCGGCGGCGCACATCCTACGGCAGCCGACAAGAAAATAGCGCGCGCTGGCCGACAGCCGATTGAAGGACGGCAAGCTCGCCGGTGCGGCGCACAACCCCATCTATACGAGCGGGCTAGTCCACAAAAGCAAGCAATTTGCTTATTGTTTGGGCAGTGCGCGTTCGTTTAGCCCTCTGTGATCCGGCGCTAGAAAGTCACCATAAATACAGCGTAGAACTACGGAGACTTAGGCGCGGCCCCAGTTGGCATAGTATATGCTTCTGCAGTTTATATTATCCAGTTCTTTTACTTATTACAGGAGAGTTCATCATGACAACGAAACACCGACTGCGGATCTGGCGCCTTCCGATCACCACATTCGCTCTTGTCCTTATCCCCGCGTTCGTCCACGCGGCGGAGGAGGCCACCTATGTGACGCAGCAATCGGGCGACATCCTCTGGCTCGTCATCGCCGGCACGCTCGTCATGTTTATGCAGGCGGGATTCGCCATGCTCGAAACAGGACTCACCCGTGCCAAGAACGCGACCAACATCATGGCGAAGAACCTGCTCGATTTCTGCTTCGGCGCACTACTTTTCTGGGCCGTAGGTTACTGCATCATGTACGGAGACGACGTCGGCGGGCTCTTCGGATGGAGTTCCAAATGGGTCTTCTCTTCCGCGCTCGTCCCCAGCCCCGACGCATCCGGCCAGGCGTTCCAGGAAAGCGCCAATTGGTATTTCCAGATGGTCTTTGCGGCTACAGCCGCAACGATCGTTTCGGGAGCAATGGCGGAACGCACCAAACTGATCGGGTACCTGTTTTATTCGGTCATCATTTCGGCTGTGCTTTACCCCATAACCGGTCATTGGATCTGGGGAGGCGGTTGGCTGAGCGACCTGGGGATGCGCGACTTCGCAGGCTCGACCGTCGTCCATTCGGTCGGTGCCTGGGCTGCGCTGGCGGGAGCGATCATGGTAGGTCCGCGGCTGGGCAAGTACGCCAAAGACGGCACCAGCAGAGCGATTCCCGGTCACAACATCGTCCTGGCTGCGCTGGGCACCTTCATCCAGTGGTTCGGCTGGTACGGATTCAACCCCGGATCGACGCTCACGCAGGTTGACGGACTGGCCTATGTCGCCGTGACTACAACGCTGGCCGCCGCCGCCGGCGGTGTCACAGCGCTGGCTATCTCGTGGGCCAACTACGGGAAACCTGATCTCTCCATGACTCTGAACGGCGTTATCGCAGGGCTTGTCGGAATCACGGCGCCGTGCGCTTCCGTGGCACCATGGGCCGCTGTGGTCATCGGAGCCGTAGCGGGAGTTTTGGTCTTTTATTCGGTACTGTTCTTCGATCAGGTGCTGAAAATCGACGACCCCGTCGGCGCCGTCAGCGTACACGGCATCTGCGGAGCCTGGGGCACACTGTCGATCGGTTTGTTCGGCAGCCGTAGCATCGACGTTCTGTTCTGGGGTCCGGACACGGCGATTCACAACGGCCTGTTCTACGGTGGTGGCTTCACGCAGTTGGGAATTCAAGCGACCGGCATTCTAGCCGTCTTTGCTTTCACCTTCCTGGTGGCTCTAGCGATGTTCGCGATCATCCGAGCGACCGTGGGCCTTCGCGTCACCGACGAAGAGCAGATGCTCGGACTCGATATCGGCGAGCACGGCAGCAACGCGTACCCGGATTTCCAAACTTCGAGTACCGCCAACACACCGGTCGGCCCGCCGACCGGTCACGACGGCCGGTAGATTCTCAGATGCCCGCGCGGCGTTGCCAGTCACCTCCCTGTGCCGGCAACCTGCGCGGACCGCCCTTCCTTCCCGCACCTGATCGCGGGAAGGAAGGGCGCTGCGAACTCATTTCACCGCACAGAGGCCTCGCGTAAGACAAAGCCCGCGGTTGATATCGCTGATGCCGACCACCCCTACGAGCCTGCCGTCCTCAACTACAGGCATACGCCGGAGGTTTTTGAGCCCCATGTAGGAGGCCGCCTTCAAGATCGGATCATCGGGTGCAACCGTCATCGGATTGCGCGTCATGATCTCATACGCCTGCCGACCGAGGACCTCGCTATAGCCTTCCTCCATCTCTACAAAATCGCGGCTGTGGACCTGATCGTGGATATAGTCTCCGTAGTTCGGGTACATCGGCAACAGGACATCACGAAGAGCAATCACGCCGACGAGCCGACATCCTTCATCGACGACCGAACGAATGCGGTCGGTCGTGCTTGCACTCACAACCCCCGTCGACATAACCTCGCGTACTAACATCTCGACGCCTCCCCGCACGGGACCAGCCACCGCTGTCGTGCATTCAGGCCTACGCACGCCTCGGGGAAAAGTTTCGCCGTTCAGAAATGCTCCAGACTCGCCTCTTCCCAGTCGGCCCGCCACTCGACGGGGGGCCCGGCGGTATCGACCAATGCGCCCGTCGGCAGGCATGGATGTAGCTCTGCGAGCGTCTTTACGGAGAAAGCGTCGACCCGGCGCAGCACGTGGCCGGGGCGGATGTCGGCGGACTGTTCCAATCCGGCGGCACCAAGAAGTTCAAAAAAACTCTTGATTGTCGTCGCATGATAACGAGCGACTCGCGGCGCTTTGTCTTCCACGACCAAGCCCACGTAACGGCTCGGGTCTTGGGTGGCCACTCCGACCGGACAGCTGTTGTCGTTGCAACGGCGCGCTTGAATACATCCCAACGCAAACATCATCGGTCGCGCAGCGTTGCAGAGATCCGCACCGAGGGCGATGGTGCGAAAGATGTGGAAGCCGGTGGCGATCTTGGCGGCACCGATCACTCGAATGGAGTCACGTAGGCCGATCCCGCGCAAGGCATCATGAACGAAGCTCAAACCAACTCGGAACGGCATCCCGACCGAGTTGGACAGTTCCACCGGAGCCGCACCGGTGCCTCCCTCGGAACCGTCGACGGTAATGAAATCTGGCAGAATTTCCGTTTCCAGCATAGCCTTACAAATGCCGAGAAACTCGCTTCGGCGACCGACGCACAGTTTGAAACCGACAGGTTTGCCGCCGCTCAGTTCCCGCAGTTGGGCAACGAACTCGAGCAGACCGCGCGGAGTCGAGAATCGCGTATGCGCCGGCGGCGAAATCACGTCATGCCCGAGGGGAACTTGACGTATCGCCGCAATCTCGGGCGTCAACTTGGCCGCCGGCAGGATGCCTCCGTGTCCCGGCTTGGCACCTTGAGACAGCTTGATCTCGATCATCTTGACGGCCTCGCGGGTCGCATTCTCCTTGAACGAGCCCGGGTCAAAGCCGCCGTCGCAGTCCCGAGCGCCGAAGTATCCGGTACCGATCTGCCAGGTGAGATCGCCTCCCGGCCGCAGATGATAGGCACTAAGGCCGCCTTCGCCCGTGTTGTGCGCGAAGGCGCCGATCTTCGCGGCCGTGTTCAGCGCCAGGATCGCGTTTTTACTGAGCGCACCGAAACTCATCGCCGAGATGTTCAGGTGTGAAGCCGAATACGGCAGCTTGCACTGCGAGCCACCGATCTCGACCCGGTGTTCGACCGGCTCCTGGAACTTGGGAGCCAACGAATGATTCATGAACTCATAGCCCGGACGGTTGACGTCACGCTGGGTACCGAAGGGCATGGTATCCATCGCACCCTTGGCCCGTTGATAGATCAACGAGCGAAACTCGCGCGAGAACGGCGCCCCGTCGATGTTCGATTCTACGAAGTACTGCTGGATCTCCGGCCGGAAGGCCTCGAGGAGGTAGCGCCCGTGGCCGATCACCGGATACACGCGCAGAAGGGCGTGACGCAGCTGCAGTACGTCGTGCAGACCGAGCACGATGATCGGCCCGACCAGGACGAAAGCCCATAGGATGGGCGGCCACCACACCGAACCGAGACCGATCGCAATGGGCACCGCTATCGCCGAACCAAAAAACACCCTACGAAACACAAACCGCCTCCTTCCCCTTGCTTTTTCTTACACAAACTCCGAACTCGACCAATCTGCGACTTTCGACAATCGGTCGCATGTCCGGTGTCGAAGCCGGAGTCGGATCAATCCAGATATCCAAGCGCGCGCAACGCCTCGCGTTCCTTCATGGCAGCCGGCGTCTTCGACCTCGAGGCGCGGGCACGCAGTGGATGGGCAGCGTGAAACTCGTAGAGCCGGTCGAGCATGGCTTTGAGGCGGGCCGGTTTTGAGACCGCCAGATCGCGGGTTTCCTCCGGGTCATCGTCCAGCCGAAACAGCCGCGCACGTTTGCCGTTGGGAGCGGTGATCGATTTCCACGGAAAGTCGATGACAGCATCCTCGTCGGATGCCAAAGCCTCTATGTTACTGTAGCGGGTCCCGGTGCGCTCGATAAAAATCGTCTCCGGCGAAGGCGCGCGAGCGGCCAACAACGCCGACGCCAAGCTGTGACCTTCCGCGTGAAAAGCCCCGCCCGCACCCACGAGTTCGACGAGCGTCGGCGTCATATCGACGAGCGATACCCGGGTCGAGACGACCTGGGGTGGGACGACTCCTTTCCATACCAACACCCAGGGCACGTGGACGGCCTCTTCGTACAGACTCGCACCGTGCCCGAAACCGTCGCCCGTCGCCTGCCGCTCACCGAGCGAC
>CAZKLE010000021.1:0-20585 GCA_964553415.1 uncultured Myxococcales bacterium | reverse complement strand
CGATATGCCGGAAGACATTTTTCAGAAGATCAAGAGTCAGGTCGAAGCCGATCCCATCGTTCTTTACATGAAAGGGACTCCCGCGATGCCCGAGTGCGGCTTTTCGGCCACCACCGTACGGGCGCTCGAGCAGTTCGGCAAACCGTACAAGACCTATAATGTGCTCGAAGATCCGGCCTTGCGCGAAGGCGTCAAGCAATTTTCGAGTTGGCCGACCGTTCCGCAGCTCTATGTAGGTGGGGCGTTTGTCGGCGGTTGCGATATCGTCGTCTCGATGTACGAGTCCGGCGAGCTGGAGAAATTGCTCGACGACGCCGTCCCGTCGGTCAGCGCGTAAGACGCGTCAACAAACGATCGGCGAGTTTGGCGAACGCGTCCTCGAGCTGCGCTCCGGTCGGCGCGAAGATGAGTTCCCCCCTCGGCTGGCCGGCGTTGGTACGTCCGTCTTGGTTGGTCAGGCGCGCCAGGAAATCGAGGTCGGGCCGTTCGAATGCGTAGCTGGCGTTGGGGTTTCCGAGGGCGATCGAGTAGATCGAGTAGCCGGCTGCGCGCAAGGCGTTGGCCTGTACTTCGGCTTGCACGACGCCTTGTTGCCGGATGAAGTCGCCCGGAGAGCCGTGACGAGCCACCTCACGGGGTATCACCGAGTTTGCGTACGATCCGTTCACGGTGGTTCGTGTCCGGCAGCCGCGGCGGAAGGACAGAATCTTGCGGCCGTCGGTTTTGCGGAATAAGCCGCGGAACCAGTAGCCGCTTCCGTAAGCCGCTGCGATGGCGTCGTAGCGTCGGCAGGCGCGACCCCTGAAGGTGAAATTCGGGTCCCGGTAGGCCGTTGGCCGGCCGTCGGTGAAGAGCACCGCGATTTTCAGCGCTCCGGGCCTTTGCATAGCGGCGTCGAGCTGGTCCTTGGAGACACGTAGGCCTTCTTGAATGTTGGTGTCGGAAATCGGACGCAGGCGTCGTATGACACGGCGGCCGCTTAAGTGAAAATTCTTTTGCACAGGGCGGTTCTCCGTCGCCCATGTCGAATAGCTCGCGATCCCGACTTGATCGACGGAATCGTCGAAGAAGTTCAGGAAACCGATCGCAGCGCGCTGCATATCGTCGAAAACAAGATTGCGTTGCAATGAGTAGGAAACGTCGAGAACCAAGCTGAGGTCCAACGGGTAGCGGGTCGCCTCGGCGGCAACGCTGATATCCGTGCTGTTTCGACCCAGGACCGCGGTCGAGAATCGATTTGCGGCTTTGGTTTTCGCCGTCAGACTCACCCGTTTGGTGTCTCGGGCCGGGACAGAGATCCGGACCGTGTAGGCGATGGGCTGGTCGCCGGTGTAATTGGCCCTAGCAACCTGGAGGGCGATGGCTTCCATCTGCGCGTTGCCTTGCGAACTGTTGCGTGCCCCGGCGAGTACCCCCGCGTCGACCGATTGCGACAGGCGGGAGTGCGTTACGTACGCGGTGCCGACGTCGACCGACATCCCGAGGATGAGAAAAATCGCCACCAGAGACAAGGCAAACAAAAGTAAAATGCTGCCACGTTTCTTGTTCTTGGTCTCGTTCACAATCTCAGCTCGTCAGACACCTAGCGGGTCAGCCTGGTCAACAGACGGTCGGCGAGTTTCGCGAATGCGTCCTCCAGTTCGGACGGGGAGGGCGCGAAGATGAGTTCGCCTCTCGGTTGATCCGCATCGACACGCCCGCCTTCGTTGCTCACGCGGCGGAGGAAATCTAGATCGGGGACGTCGCCGGCATAGCGCGCGTTCGGGTTGCCTAAGCCGATTGTGTAGATGGTATAGCCCTCTTCACGGATCTCGTCGGCCTCTTCTTCGGCTTCGACGATACCCTTCGCACGAATGAAATCGCCTTGCCGTCGGTTGCGGGAAACTTCGCGGGGTGTGACCGAGCGTGCCGAGGATTTATTGGCCGCGGTTCTCGGCCGGCAGGGCTTGCGGAACGATCTGATTTTCCGTCCGTCGGTGGGGCGGAACAGGCCGCGATAGGATGATCCGTTGATGTAGGCTGCAACGATCCCTTCGTAGTGTGGGCAGCTCTTGCCGCTGAAGGTGAATTCGTCGCGGTACGCGGTGGGGCGACCGTCGGTGAACAGGACGACGACTTTGAGGGCGCCTTTGCGCTTGCGTGCGTTGTCGAGCTGGGACTTTGAGACCCTCAAGCCTTCCTGGATATTGGTGTCCGAAATGGCGTGCAAGCGTTGGATGGTCTTCGAGCCTTTCAATCGGAAATATTTCTTCAGCGGCATCTTTTCTTCCGCCCAGGTCGAATAGGTCGTAATGCCGATCTGGTCGGAACCGTCATCGAAGTAGTCGAGGAATCCCGAGGCCGCGGCCTGCATGGGTTTGAACGCGTGGTTGCGCTGCAACGAAAAGGAAAGATCGAGGACCAGGCTCATGTCGAGAGGGAATCGGGTCGCTTCGGCTTGCGTACCGATATCGATCTTGAGCGCTCCCATCATCACCGCGAAGGTCGTCGGGTGATCCGTCACTGCGCTCATGCGGATACGCTTGGTATCGACTTCGGGCACATCGACGCGAACCGAGTAGGTTACCGGATGCGGCCCGACGAAGTTGGCGCGCGCCACCTGTAGGGCCGTCTGTTTGATCTTGGCGTCGCTGCCGGCACTGTTACGCGCGCCGGCAAGCACACCGGCGTCGACCGACTGCGACAGGCGCGATTGGGTTACGTACGCGGAGCCGAGATCGACGGAGACCCCTAAGATGAAAAAGATCGACACCAGCGACAGCGCAAACAGCGTTAGCGTGCTGCCCCGTTGTCGGTTCCGCTTGTTTCCACATCCTCTCATTCTCTCAACTCCCGCAAGGCAGATGGTAGCCGGCGCTCGCTAAAAGTACGCTGAGGCGTACAAGGTGTCCGGGTAGAAATTCAGACCGAGACCGACGAAGGGAAACAAAGCGTCGAACTTGCTGACGATCTCCACCCCCATGATCGTTACGCCCGGCGCCAGACTGGTCACATTGGGAATGCTGGCGGGGCCGTTTACCGCGCCGATTTTGCTCACGTAGGTGGTGTTGGCACCGGAGCGGTCTTGCTCGAAGACCCAAGGCTGGGCGTTGTTGGTGTTGCGGCGTCGCACGCGGGTAATGATGATTCCACCGCTGTTTTGCAGATCGAGAGTCGGATCGGACGCGAATGTCGCGGTAAACGCCTCCGCCGCTGTCGATCCCCTCGAGACGAGGTTGCCCGTCGCGCGCGTCAGGTCGGTGAGTACTTGATCGTTGTAAATGAGCCTGCCGACGTCTACGGAGGCGAGAATCATTACAAGCATCAGCGGCAGGATGATCGCGAGTTCGGTCATCGCCACGCCTCGCTGTCCTTTCTTGCTTAGGTTTCCGGACTGCATGGTGTTTCTCGCATTCCGCATCATTCGTGTTTCGTCTCTCATGCCGTGGTGACCGCAACCGTCAGGCCCGGCGCTCGATTGAATGCATTGCCGGGGAATTCTTCGTTCCGGAAAGTGGTCGTGGCCGTAAATTGGTATTCCCCACCCGGGAACATGGCGCTCAGAAAGGGTGCAACGACGGGAATCCGCCAGGTCGCGCTCACCGTGACGACATCGCCGGGGGAACCGGCTCCCGCTACCAGGGTGCCGTCGGGCATGACGGTGTTGATCTGGATATCGTTGGCGCCGAAGCCTTGTATGCCGCTCAGCTGTTTGATCATCGCCTTGATCGAGTCTACGCGTGACATCTGCGTGCCGGGGTTGTTGGGATCTTCGAGGGTGTTGCCGGTGGTCGCAAAGCGCGTAGATTGACTCACGGCGTGTTGCAGCCTGGACTGAAAGTAGAACATGCGTCCGAAGTCGAAGATCGCGAACAGGAGCATCGCGAAAACGACGGAGCTCAGGGCTGTTTCGACGAGTACTGCGCCGTGTTCTCTGTTACGAAGTTTGTTCATGGTTCGAATTCCTTGGGAGATGCGTAGCAAGTGACGTACCGTTCTGTAGTTCCCGAGACCGCCTCGAAAACAGGCGAAGTATGGACCCGACGGTGGGCCGCCCCACCGATGTTGCGGGGTATGACGCGTCGTATGCGACGACGAGGATATGCCGCTCCGCCGGGATTCCGTCGAACCGCGCATGGGGCCCCGAAGGGCGCGTAGGCCGCGCCGCGCTAACGCGTTAGGCGGGTTAGCAGCCGGTTGGCAAGCTGGGCGAAGACGTTGTCCAGTTCCGCAGGGCTCGGAGCGAAGAACACTTCGCCGCGCGGTTCGTTCATGTTGCTTTGGCCGTCCTCGTTGGCGACGCGCGCCAGAAAGTCGAGGTCGGGAACGTCGCCCGGGTACAAAGCGTTCGGGTTGCCCAGGCCGACGGCGTAGATCGTGTAGCCGGCCTGGCGAATGGTCGTCGCCTGCTCCTCGGCCTTGAGGGCCCCTTGAGTGCGGATGTAGGTACCCTCGGGGGAGTTTGAGGACACTTCGGTCGGCTTTACCGAGGTCGAATAGGACCCGTTGTAGGTCGTGATCGGCGTGCAGTTGGCGTTGAAGTAACGGATTTTGCTTCCGTCGGTCCAGCGGAACAGGCCGCGGTAGGACTCGCCGTTGATGTAGGAAGCTGCGATCGAGTCGTAGGTCGGGCAATCAGGATCGCTGAACGAGAGGGTCTGCCGGTACGCGGTCGGGCGACCGTCGGTGAAGAGCACGACGATCTTGAGTGCGCCGGCGCGCTGAGGTGCTACGTCGAGTTGGCTTTTGGAAACCCGTAAGCCTTCCTGAATATTGGTGTCGGAAATGGCACTGAGTCCGTTGATCAAGCTGGTTCCGGCACTCTGGAAGCTCTTCTGTACCGGCAACTGATCCACCGCCCAGGTGGAGTAGGTTGCGATTCCTACCTGGTCGACGGAGTCGTCGAAGTAGGCGAGGAACGCGGTGGAGGCGGCCTGCATGTCGTCAAAGGCGTTGTTGCGCTGCAACGAATAGGAAAGGTCGAGCAGCAGACTCATGTCGAGAGGGTAACGGGTGGCCTCTCCGTCTACGCTCAAGCCGAGCGTGGATTTCCCAATGATTGAAGCGAAGCGTCCCTTCGCCGTCGTCGTTGCACTCATGCTCACGCGTTTGGTGTCGGCGGCCGGAACGGTGATGGTTACCGTGTAGTTGACGGGCTCGCCCGTGGGGTAATTCGCCTTTGCCACCTTGAGGGCGATCGCCGTGAGTTGGGCATCGCCCGAGGCCGTGTTGCGCGCGCCGGCAAGCACTCCGGCATCGACCGACTGAGAGAGCCGGGCATGTTGCACGTAGGCGGTGCCTATATCGATGGACAGGCTGAGGACGAGGAGGACCGCGACGGCCGACAGGGCTAGAAGCACGAGCACCGTCCCTCGTTCCTGCTTGTGCGAGCGGGAAGTTCCTCGTCTTTGCCTTGTGTTCATACCCTCTCCTTGCCGGATGTCGCGTTGCCTGTGGGCTTGTGCGCGTACCGATGCGTACGCCAGCAAGCTCCGTACCGACGCCGGTGATTGTTGCCCGGCGACCGCGGAATCAGCGGCTCGAGAGTCCGTAGCGGTGAGGGGGAGCTGCCGTTCGAGTCGTCGGTGCCCGGCGGCCTATGCCGACGTGAGAGTAACGAAGCGTTACAAAGTGATCCTCGGCTCTTTGAGGCGTTTGCTAGCGCGTGAGCCTTGTCAGTAGACGGTCTGCCAATTTGGCGAAAGCGTCGTCGAGCTGAGCCGGAGAGGGAGCAAAGATGACCTCCCCCCGGGGCTGAGCGGCGTTCACGTGGCCGCCTTCATTGGTCACGCGGCCAAGAAAGGCCAAGTCCGGAACGTCGCCGGCGTTGGTGGCGTTGGGGTTGCCCAGACCGATGGCGTAAATCGTATAGCCGGCTGCGCGAATGAGATCGGCCTGTGCTTCGGCTTTGATGATCCCTTGGGCGCGGACGAAATTGCCTGCCGAACCCGCTGTGCTGACCTGCGTGGGTACCGGCGAGGCCGTGCCTGACAGGTTGCCTTGCGTGGTGGTCGTGCAGGTGGGGATGAACTTGACGATCTTGCGCCCGTCCTGCCACTTGAACATGCCGCGGAACGAGGATCCGCTGATGTAGGTAGCCGCGACGCCGTCGTAGGTGGCGCAGGCGGGATCGCTGAAATTGAAGGTGTCGCGGTAGGCGGTGGGACGCCCGTCGGTGAACAGAACGACGATCTTCAACGCTCCCGTCCGTTTGAACGCTCCGTCGAGCTGGGCCTTGGACACGCGCAAGCCCTCTTGGATATCGGTGTCGGAAATCGCCGAGAGTCCGGAAATGATCGTCGTGCCGGGAATCTGGAAATACTTCTGCAGCGGTAGCTTGTCTTCTGCCCAGGTCGAATAGGTCGCGATGCCGACCTGGTCGACCGAATCGTCGAAATAGTTGAGGAATCCCGTGGCGGCACGTTGCATGTCGTCAAATGCATTGTTGCGCTGCAGCGAATACGACAAATCAAGCGTGAGGCTCATGTCCAAGGGATAGCGTGTAGCCTCGCCTTCGGCGCTGACGTCGAGAGAGGTCTTGCCCATGAGGACCGCGAAGGTGGTTCTGGAGTTGGTGGTGGCGCGCATGGTGACCCTTTTGGTGTCGATTACGGGCGAGCTGATCTGAACGGAGTAGGAGACCGGTTGATCTATGACCATATTGGCCCTCGCGATCTTCAGCGCAATGTCTTGGATCTTCACGTCGCCCCGGGCCGTATTGCGGGCCCCGGCAAGGACTCCGGCATCGACCGACTTCGATAAGCGCGCTTGTGCGACGTAGGCCGAGCCGAGGTCGATGGACAGGCCGAGCGTGAAGAAGATCACCACCACGGAAAGGGCGAATAGCGTGATAATGCTGCCCGCCTCTCGCTTCTCGGCGGTCTTGTTTCGGTTGTCGCGTGTAATCATGAACGTGTTCTCCGCCGAGCCTGGGAACGGGTTTCGCTCTTTACGACGAGCTTGTCCCAGTCGCAGGTGGCTGTGCCGGCTCGTTTGCGCCATCGGACGGCGGTTGGGGATTTCGGAAGTCGGTTACGGCGGAAAATTCGTAGCGACCGCCGGGGAACATGGTGTACAGAAACGGTGCGACGATCCGTACGCGCCAATCGGCACGGACCGTGACCACGTCTCCCGGCCCGCCGATTCCGGCCGAACGTGTGCCGTCGGCGGCGGTTGCGTGGATCGTGATGTCGTCCGCATCGAGGTCGTCGATGCCGCTGAGGATCTTGATCATGTAGGCGATCGAGTCTTCCCCGGACAGTTTGATGCCGGGACGATGCGGATCCTCGAGTGTGTCGCCCAGGCTCGCGAAGCGACTCGATTGGCTCACGGCGTGCTGCAGCCTCGACTGAAAGTCGTACACGCGGCCGAAGTCGAAGACTGCAAACAAGAGCACAGCGAACACGACCGCGGTGAGTGCGGTTTCGAGCAGGACGCTGTTATGCTGTCTATTACGTCGAGTGTTCATATCGCGAACATCCGTTTTGTGTTGCAGCAAAAGGCGTACCCTTGCATGTATTCGGGCTTTCCACCGGGGACGCGTAGCGGTGGTGCGGACAAGCTGTACACGTTGGCCGGCTTTGTACGATGGGAGTCGTTAGGGTCGAGGTGACCAATATGCAGCACTACGGCATAATGACTTGCCTGCGGAGTTTCCGGGTTCATGATGCGAAGTGACTTGTCGTCAACCGATCTGGATGCTGTCCGGTCTCACGGATCGCTGCCTGAAACCGTCGCCCGTCAGCTCGAGTTGTTGCGCCGGTCGCGCCGCTATCGAGACCTGGATCGAGCCTGTACGGTGGGTGACGGCGTCGTTCGCATCGACGCCGCGGCAGGCGAACGCCTCGTGGGGGTGTTCGAAGACCGCTTGGGCGGGCGGTCGCTGAGTAAATTTGTGCCTGCCTCGGGGGCAGCCTCGCGAATGTTCAAATCTCTGTCTGCGTATGTGATCGATCCGTGCGCTCAGGCCGACCGGGAAGTGACCACCGTGCTCCAGGGCATCAATCGCTTCGCCTTTGCCCGCCAGTGGGCGGCCGCCGCCGAGTGCGCCGGTGTTGCCTGGGCCGGCGAGGATGCCGGCCGTGACCTCCTGGCCGTTCTTCTCGGTGAGCAGGGCCTCGGCTACGCAGCGTTGCCGAAAGCTTTGCTTGCGTTCCACTCGTACCCGCAAGGCCCACGCACGGCGATCGAGGAACATCTCGTGGAAGCGGCCCGTTATGCGCGCGACGCTGCCGACTGTTGCCGCCTCCACTTTACCGTCAGCGACGAGCATCGAGTCGCCATACAGGAACGACTCGATGCTTCTACTGGGGATTTCGAACACCGTTTCGGCGCCCATTACCGGGTCGATTTGTCCGAGCAGAACCCCGTCACCGATTCGGTCGCCGTCGACGATGATGGCGAGCCTTTCCGCGACGAGCAAGGGTCCTTGTTGTTTCGGCCGGGTGGACACGGAGCCCTCATTGAGAATGTCGCGTGCAGCGGCACGGACGTGGTCTTCATCAAGAACATCGACAATGTGGTGCCCGAGTTTTTGGCCGAGCCGACGTTCTTCTGGAAGAAAGTGCTCGGCGGGCTCTTGCTCGAGTTGCAAGCCGAGTGTTTTGAGTTGGCGCGCCGCCTGGCCGATGGCAGCGCCGAGGGCGAGACTCTCGATCGTGCCGAGCATTTCCTAGAAGCCCGTATGGGCGTCTCGCTCAGCCGGGATCATCGGCCGGCGGAGCGGGACGCCTTCCGGGTTCGCTTGCTCGAGGCCCTCGACCGTCCGTTGAGGGTTTGCGGAATGGTGCGCAACACGGGTGAACCCGGCGGTGGACCGTTTTGGGTACGTGACGGGGACGGATCCGTGCGCCGGCAGATCGTGGAAACCTCCGAGATCGATCCGCACGACTCCGGGCAGCAGGAGATTTTGTCCTCGTCGACGCACTTTAACCCGGTCGATTTGGTTTGTGCGCTGCGTGATCGCAACGGCGAGAACTACGATCTGCCGCGATACGTAGATGCGGAAGCGGTGTTCATCGTGGAAAAGTCCTACAGGGATGGGCGTTCGTTGCGTTCGGTCGAGCTTCCGGGCTTATGGAACGGCGCCATGGCGGGATGGAACACGGTGTTTGTCGAAGTACCGATCGAGACCTTTCACCCGGTCAAACAGCTCAGCGATCTTCTGCGCCCCGCCCACCAGGGCGCTTGATTCCGGCGCTGCCGCTTGGCGCGGTCCTAGTCTTGCGCGCGAGGTCGTGCCGAGAAAAAACGTTCGCTTGCCGCGTCGAGTTCGGCCAAGGGGATCAGCGAGTGCTCGGTGCGGGGCGGCAAGGCGTCGAAGAGCCGGGAGAAGTAACGGCGGTCGGATCGGGACTCGACGAGTACGACGATGCCTCGATCGGTCGGCGTGCGAATCAGGCGCCCCACCATCTGCTTGAGGCGCAGCAGCATCCGCGGCAGGGAATAGTCCATGAAGCCGTTGCCGCCGTTTTCCTGAAGAATCTGCTGGCGACGCTCGGCCAGAGGATCCCCGGGCGGATCGAAGGGCAGCTTCTCGATGATCAGGGCTTGACAGACATCGCCGGGCACATCGACGCCCTGCCAAAAAGCGCGGGCGCCGAGCAGGACGGCGTGTTCGCTTTCCATGAAGTCACGCACCAAGTCGTGGGGGTCGGCGCTTCCCGAAATGGGTGCGATGACGGTGATGCCCTCGGGCCTCAGAGAGTCTTCGAGAAGTTCCGCGACCGTGTTCAGCCGCTCGCGGCTGGTGAACAACGCCAGGGTCTTGCCGCCCAGACGCCGGGCGACCGTGGCGATGACCTGCGCCGTCGACTGCGTCAGCCGATCGCGCTGCGTGGGATCGGACAGGAAGAAAGCTTTTAGGTTGTTGGCGTAATCGAAGGGGCTGTCCAGGGAGACGCCGGCTTCGAAACGTCCGGCCGCGGTCTGATCGAGCTCGAGTCCGGACACCGAACCGAGAGGATCGGGACCGACGCCGATGGTCGCCGAGGTTCCAAAAACGGTCTCGGCGCCGGCGAGTACGTGCCGGTAGAAATCACCGGCAGGAGAGACGGGCGTTACCACCAACTGCCAAGACGAGACGTTCGATCGCCCCAGTCCGCTGAAGCGCGCGACGAGTTCGCTGGGGGGTCTCGGAAACGGCGCGCTCAGGACCTGCGCCGCCTCGCGCAGGACATCGGCGGCCGCGGCGGCTTCGCTGGTTTCATCGTCGACGATGCTGTCCAGGCCGTGGGCCACCCGGTCCAGCGCGATGCAGAGTTCGTCGCAGCGTATGATGAGTTCGTTCCAGGTCGGACCCGGTCCGTCGAGAGGTACCGGCAGATCGTTGCGGTAGAATGCCCCGGGAGCGCCGTTGCCGGCGACGTTGCGGACTTCCTCCCCGATGGTGGTGATCAATTCCACCGCTTGGTGCGCTGCGTCGACAACCGCGGCGGGAAGCCGGCGCCGCAAGCTCGCCTCTTTGCCGGTGACCACCGCACGGAGCCGGTGCAGAAGCTCGACGCCGCCGGCTTTCATCCCGTAGGCGATGTCGGCTTTTTCGACCAATTCGTGGACCTCGTCGATGATCAGGTGGCGAAGGGGTGGGTAATCGGGCGGCCAGCGGAGCAGGAGGTCGTGGTTGGTGACGATGATCTCGGCGCCCTCGACCTTTTTGCGTGTGGTGCGGAATACGCAATCGCCGGGCGTCGTCTCGCAGGTCTGCCGGCTGCATTCGTTGGCTTCCGCGCTCACGACGTCGCGCAGTTTTTGCTCGAGCGAGGGGCAGATGTGGTACAGCACCCCGGGGATTCGGTCGACCTCGCCACGTGGCGCGTTCCTCGCGAACGCGGCGACCAAGGCGGCGGCTCTGCCGTCGCCGGTCGCGAGTTCGGCTTGCGCATCCTCCAGGAAATGGTTCAGGCGAGTTCGGCACACGTAGTTCGCGCGCCCCTTCACGGCGGCGAATCGAAGATCGTCGTAGCCCATCAGCCGCGCCGCAGCCGGGATGTCTTTTTCCATGAGCTGTGTTTGCAGCAGTTTGGTCGAGGTGGAAATGACGATCTGCTCGTTGGTTTTGCGTGCGAAGGGGATGGCGACAGCCAGGTAGGCCAAAGTTTTGCCTATGCCCGTGCCGGCTTCGCAGAGACGGACGGTCTTGCCCCGCTTGCCCGTAAAGGTGTCAAAGGCCTGTGCTGCGAGTTCGATCTGCTCGTCTCGCGGCAAAAAAGCTTCGATGACCTCGCGGCCGGCGTCGGCGTCGGACAAACGCTCGAGGATGGCATGGCGATCGAAGGCGACGGGCGGCCGCGTCGATTTGGCGATTGCGGGCGGGGCTCCGCCCGCTTGCACGTCACGCTCGGGCGCGCGGATTGTCGCCACCAGGCTGGCCAAGCGTGGACGCCACAGTGAGGTCGGGTCGAAGTGTTCGAGAGCCCACAGGGCGTTGCCGAGTTCGGGACTGCCTCGGCGGGCTTGGTCGGCCAAATGGGCGATAACGCGCAGGGTGTCGATCGCGTCGTCCAGGGCGCGGTGCCGCTCGCGACGATTGAGATAGAGTCGGCAGAAGGTGTCGAGCTTCATGTTGCGTGCATCGGGATGCACGAGAGCGAAGAGGTCGAGACTGTCGAGAAAACGGTGCTCGGCGAAACGCGGATGGATTGCGCGCGTAAGCCAGCCCGCTTCGAATGAAGCGTTGTGGGCAACGACGGTGGCATCACCGATGAACTTGTCCAGCTCCACGGCGATGCGGGCGATGGGCGGTGCCCCTGCCAAGTCGGAGTCGGCGATGCCGGTGAGGCGTCGAATAAACGTCGGAAGCGGGCGGTCGACATGAATGAAGCTGTTGAATACCCGCGCGTCTGAACCGCCGGGTGCGATCCGAGCGGCGCCGACTTCGATGAGTTCGTCGCTGTGTGGATCCAGGCCTGTGGCTTCGAAGTCGAGGAAGCACAAGGGCCCCTCGGCGCTCAAGGCAGCCGCGATCTCGGGGTCGACGTCGAGATCGCGGACGTCGATGTTGGAGAGCAAATCTCCTTCCGCCTTCAGCGGGAGGGTTTCCTGGAATGAAGCGGCAGAGGAGAGGGGCACGGGCACTTGGTACATGAGTTGCTGTTGGGACGCCACCTCGCCTGCGTCAATTTTCTGACGCCGGTTCATATCCGTACGCGATGGCGCGGCGACCGCGGGCAAAAGCGTGCGGCGCTTGCCGGGTGATCCGCGAAAATCCCATCTTTGCGATACCCGCCACGAAGGCATGCGAATTGCTTACCTTACTGCGCGCGCAGGCGCGTACGAGGAGGAGTGACGCTATGCCGGTCTTGCAAGAGGAACATGGAAAGCTGGAATTGGCGATGACCTATAGCGCCTATCGCGAAATGGAACTCGTCCCCTGTTCGATCGCAGAAGACGTCAGTCAGGCCATCCTCGATTTGGCCGACGACCCCCAGCCCGAGGCGGCCATCATGCTCGACGATGCCAAGGGCTGTTACTATCTGGCGGTCGACGAATGGTACATTCTCTACCACCTCACCGAGAACTGCGATTGTCTGACGGTTTTAGGCGTGCTCGAAGGTTCCCAGCATACCCTGCACTAGTCGACCTGAACCTACGCAGGCCGAAACGCGGCGATGAGATCGTGTGCCGCACGCTCCGGATCCTCTGCGGCGGCGAACGCCCCGATCATGGCGATGCCTGCCACTCCGCTACGAGCTAGCTCTGATGCTTGGTCGCGGCCGATTCCACCGACGGCCACCACGCGCCGGTCGCCGGCGACACGTATCGCATCGTTTAGCCCCGGCATACCTTGCGGCTTGCCGAATGCGCGCTTGGATGGGGTGTCGAAGACCGGGCCGAACTGGAAGTAATCGAGCGGGCGGTTGCCGGGGTCGTTAATTTCCATCGACGAATGTACGGAACGACCCAATAGAGTGCAGCAACGGGAGCCGCTCTCGAGCAGACGACCCGCGGTCGCCGGCGGCATGCCCGAAGCGGGCAGGTGCACGCCATCGGCATGGCAAGCCAGTGCGATGTCGATGCGGTCGTTGATGACCAGGGTCGCGCCGTATGCGTCGGCGGCCGACTTCAAGCGAAGCGCGAGTTCGTAGAGACAACGCCCCGTGTCGCGCCGCCGTCGAAGCTGTATCCAGCGGATGCCGCCGGCCAAAGCCGCCTCGACAGTGGATTCGATCCGCCCGGGCGCGGCGGTCTCGGAGGTGATCAGACAAATCGGCGGGTCGGGCAGTACCACCGCTATATCCTTACGGGGGATCGTCAGCCGATCAGGTCGGTGAGCGGTGAGGAAGCGGTCGCGTAAAGCTTTTTGCCGATTCGGCCGGCCAGGTAGGCGGCGCGGCCGGCCTCGACCCCCTGGCGCATGGCTCCGGCCATGGCGATCGGATCGCGTGCCCCGGCGATCGCCGTGTTGACCAACAGGGCATCGCAGCCGAGTTCCATGGCCAAAGCGGCATCGGATGCCGTTCCAACCCCGGCATCTACGATGACGGGAACGGAGGCCTGTTCGATGATGATCTTGATGTTGTATGGGTTGCGGATTCCCAGACCGGAACCGATCGGCGCTGCCAGCGGCATGACCGCGGCGCATCCCAGCTCTTCCAGCTTGCGGCAGGCCACCGGGTCGTCGGTCACGTAAGGGAGGACGTCGAATCCGTCGGCGATCAAGACCTTGGCCGCCTCGAGGGTGGCGGTTACGTCGGGGAACAAGGTTTGCTCATCGCCGATGACCTCGAGCTTGACGAGGTTTCCGACGCCGGCCTCGCGTGCCAGCTGGCAAGTCCGCACGGCGTCGTCGACGTTGTAGCAACCGGCCGTGTTGGGGAGAATGGTGTAGGCTTGCGGGTCGACGAAATCGAGGAGATTTTCGCGGCCGGATTCGGTAATGTTCACACGCCGCACGGCGACGGTGACCATTTCGGCACCGGAGGCTTGCACCGCACGTTTGGTCTCTTCGAAGTCTTGATACTTCCCCGTTCCGACGATCAAGCGTGAATGGAAGCTTCGTCCTGCGATCTGATAACTGTCGTCTTTGCTCATGGTATTCCCGTCCTGTCGTTCAGCCGCCGCCGACGAACTGAACCACCTCGACCCGGTCGTTGTCGGCAAGAGTCGTCGCGCTCCAATCCTCGCGTGGGACCACGGCGCGGTTGTGCTCGACGGCGACCCTGCGGTCTTTGAATCCCAACTCTTCGATGAGCCCCGCAAGGTTGATCCCGGCCGCCACCGTGCGCCGTTCGCCGTTCAGCTCAATGGTCACCGGGGCCAGCGATAACGCCGTGCGCCGTCCTTTACAAGCGGGAGAGCGCTTGCTATCTCCCGGTGTGGCGCAGCCAACGGATGCAGCGTGCCGGCAGGACCGGACCGAGAGCCTCATGCCGCTTGGCAGCGGACCCGTCGCACGTATCGATCTTGGCGCGCTCGCGCACAATTTCTCCGAGGTTCGCCGGATCGTCGGCGAACGCGTCGAGATCTTGTCGATGGTCAAGTCCGACGCCTACGGTCACGGTGCCGGCGCTGTCGTGAAATGTCTGGCCGGCTGTGGATGCAGCCGTTTCGGAGTTGCCACTCTCGAGGAAGCCGTCGAAGTTCGCCGACGGGCTCCGCAGGCTGAGTGCGTGGTGTTCGGCGGGATTCTCCCCGGCGATGCAGAGCGAGCCGTGGACTCAGGAGTCTCGATTGCAACCGGCGACGCCGAAGTCTGCAAGGCTCTGGCGTCAGTGGCCGTCGCACGGAAGAGAAACGCCACCGTTCATCTCAAGGTCGATACCGGTATGCACAGGCTCGGCATCGAGGTGGAGCGGGCGCCCGAGTTTCTGTCCTGGCTCGAGGGTCTGGCGGGAGTCGACGTCGTCGGTGTGTGTTCGCATTTCGCTTGTGCCGAATCGGTAACCGGCGAGGTTACGCGTGGGCAGCTGGAGGGGCTTGCCCGAGTGGCGGCGGCCCTCGGAGAGCGAGCCGGCCGGTGGAAGTTTCATCTGGCCAACAGCGCTGCGATTTTGTCGCGCCGGCAAGCGCATCTGGACATGGTCCGTCCGGGCATCATGTTGTACGGCCTTCTCCCCGACCCGTCGCTGGCCGGCAAGGCTCGCTTGCGCAGAGTCATGCGCCTGCTGGCCCCGGTGATGCGAATCGCCGAAGTTGGGAAGGGCGAAGGAATCAGCTATGGGCACACTTTCCATGCCGAGCGCCCGAGTCGTGTTGCCACACTGCGCTGCGGGTACGCTGACGGCTATCCGCGGGCCTTGTCGAACTCGGGTGTGGTTCGCATCTGCGGAAAGCTTGCGCCGGTGGTCGGGCGAGTGTGCATGGACCATACGATGATAGACGTCACGGAAATCGAAGGCGTCAAGCTCGGAGATTTTGCCGAAATGTGGGGACCCGACAACGCCACCGAGCGGCAGGCGGCCCATGCCGCGACGATTCCCTACGAGTTGGTCGCCCGTGTGGGCAGACGAGTACCGCGTGTTGCGGAGCTCGTGCAGTCATGAGGGGGGGAAAGAGAAGTTGAGAACCGCATTGATCAGTGTCAGCGACAAGACCGGGGTGGCCGATTTTGCCCGCGGCCTGCGCGAACAGGGTTGGCGTATTCTTTCCACCGGCGGTACAGCGCGGGCGCTACGCGAGGCGGGCGTCGAGGTGACCGATGTGAGCGAGCATACGGGGTCGCCCGAGATCCTCGACGGCCGCGTAAAAACGCTGCATCCGAGAATCCACGGGGGCATTCTCGCCCGTCGGGATCTGAGCGAGCATCGAAAACAGCTCGAGGAGCAGAAGATCGACCTCATCGATTTGGTCTGCGTCAACCTCTACCCCTTCGCCGAGGTCACCTCGAAGGGCTGCAGTTTCGAGGAGGCGATTGAAAACATCGATATCGGCGGGCCGTCGATGGTTCGCTCGGCGGCCAAGAACCACAACGACGTCGCGATCGTCGTCGATTCTGCCGACTACGACGGTGTGCTCGGCGAGATCGCAAGCGGCGGCTCCGTCGGCCAAGCAACCCGGCGTCGTCTGGCGCGCAAGGCTTTCCAGGCGACGGCCGCGTACGACGGGATGATTGCCGATTATCTGGGGCGGGCCGAAGATGCCGGCTTTGGCGAGACTCTACATCAACAGTGGCGTTTGGTGCAAGGTCTGCGTTACGGTGAGAACCCTCACCAGAAAGCGGCGTTTTATCGCGCTGCGGAGATCGAAGGACCCTCGATCGCGAGTGCGCGGGTTCTGCAAGGCAAGGAACTTTCCTACAACAACATCGTCGACGCCGACGCGGCTCTTCAGCTCGCAGCCGAGTTCGAGGAGACGGCGTGCATCGTGGTCAAGCACACCAATCCTTGCGGTGTGGCCCTGGCCCAAACCGTGCCTGAAGCCTTCGCGAAGGCGCGGGCGTGCGATCCGGTGTCGATCTTCGGCGGTATCGTCGCCTTGAACCGGGAACTCGACGAGACCACGGCCGAAGCGATGAAGGACGTCTTTCTCGAGATCGTCCTTGCCCCTTCCTTTTCCGAAGGAGCCTTGTCGATTTTCGCTGCCACCAAAAAGCTGCGCAACGTTCGCCTTCTGGAAATCGATCCTAGCCTGCCCGGCGGTGAGGCCGCAGTGGATATGAAGCGTGTTCTCGGCGGGTTACTGGTGCAGACACGCGATCTCGTGCAAACCCGAGCCGCCGACTGCGAAGTGGTGAGCAAACGAAAACCGAGCGAGCGTGAACTGGCGGCCCTGGATTTCGCATGGAAGGTCTGTAAGCACGCGAAATCGAACACGATCGTACTCTCCGAGGCCGACGCAGTGGTCGGGCTCGGTGCCGGGCAGATGAGTCGCGTCGACTCGGCACGGATCGCCGTGGCGCGTGCGCGCGAACACGGCCGGCCCACGCAAGGTTCGGTTGTGGCTTCGGATGCCTTCTTTCCCTTCCCCGACGGCTTGCAGGTCTGCGCCGATGCCGGTGCTACAGCGGTGATTCAGCCGGGCGGCAGCATCCGCGACGCCGAGGTGATCGCGGCTGCCGATGCCGCCGGCATGGCCATGGTCGTGACGGGCGTAAGGCACTTTCGCCACTAGTGTTTCGGATGCAAGGAAGAGACGGATGAAAGTTCTGCTTGTTGGCAGCGGTGGACGCGAGCATGCTTTGGCCTGGCGCTTGTCGCGTGAACCCGATGTGGACGAGGTTGTCGCGGCGCCGGGTTCGGCCGGTATCGCGAGCGTGGCGCGCTGCGTGCCCGTGGCCGCGGGAGACATCAAAGGTCTGCTGCGCTTGGCCGAGGAAATCGCGGCCGATCTGACGCTTGTCGGCCCCGAGGGGCCGCTCGCCGACGGTATCGTCGATGCGTTTCGGGCGCGAGGTTTGTCGATCTTTGGTCCCGACAGCCGAGGCGCGCGCTTGGAATCTTCGAAATCGTTCACCAAGGCCCTACTCGTCGAGGCCGGTGTGCCGACAGCCGAGTACGACGAGTTCGAAGATGCTTCGGCGGCCAAAGCCTATGCTCGTGCAAGCGGCTACCCGCTGGTGGTCAAAGCCGACGGACTCGCCGCCGGCAAAGGGGTCGTGATCTGCCGGGACCAGGCCGAAGCGGATGCAGCCATCGATGCCATGCTGAGTGCGGGACGCTTCGGCGATGCCGGGCGCAAAATCGTCGTCGAGGAGTTTCTCTCTGGAGAAGAAGCTTCGTTCATGGCCTTGACCGACGGACAGACGAGTCTTTGCCTGGCGGCCTCGCAGGATCACAAAGCCGTCTTTGACGGAGACCGTGGACCCAACACCGGCGGCATGGGTGCGTACTCGCCGGCCCCGATCGTGGATGCCGCCATGGCTGAACGTATCGGCCGGGAGGTGATCGAGCCCACCGTTGATGCTTTGCGCCGACGCGGTATCGATTATCGGGGTGTGTTGTATGCCGGTCTCATGATCGCCGACGGGAAGCCGAAAGTTCTCGAATTCAACGTTCGATTCGGCGACCCGGAATGCCAGGTCCTTATGGTGCGTATGGAGACCGGACCGGCGATGCTCGCACGCGCCTGCTTGCAAGGGACGCTGAGCGAGGTCGTCGCCGAGTGGAGTCCGCAGACCGCGGTTTGCGTCGTCATGGCTTCGCAGGGATACCCGGGAGGCTACGAGAAAGGGCTGCCGATTCACGGCATCGAAGAGGCCGAGCGTATGGACGGCATTGAGGTGTTTCATGCGGGTACGGCCCGTGACGAGCGCGGAGGCTGGGTGACGGCCGGCGGACGGGTACTCGGGGTAACCGCCCTGGCGGCCGACATGCGTGCTGCGACAACGAAAGCCTATGCGGCCGTCGACAAGATTTCGTGGCGGGGCGCGCACGTCCGCCGTGATATAGGTCACCGCGCGCTGGACGTCCCCGGCTCGGCCGCGATCAAGGTGGGATGATGCGTGATTCGAAGAACAAGCATTCGGCGGTACGAGTCGCCGTGCTGATGGGCAGTCAAAGCGATTCGGAACAAATGCAGCCGGCCTCCGATGTTCTCCGCGAACTCGGTATTGGCCACGAGGTTGTGGTCACTTCCGCGCATCGGTCGCCGGAGCAAACGGCCGCCTACGCACGGGACGCGGCCGGCCGCGGTATCCGCGTACTCATCGTCGGTGCCGGTCGCGCTGCGCACTTAGCGGGCGCCGTGGCCGCGAACACCAATCTTCCGGTGTTGGGTGTACCGCTGGACTCCGGATCCTTGCGCGGGATGGACGCATTGCTGTCGACAGTACAAATGCCGACGGGCGTGCCGGTGGCGACATTGGCCATCGGTGCGTCTGGTGCCGCCAACGCGGGGGTGTTGGCGGCGCAGATCCTGGCTCTGTCCGACGCCGGGCTGGCGGCGGCGCTGGCCGCCCGCAAAGACGAACAGGCTGCGGCTGTGCCGGGACAGGTGCGGACGGTTGACGGCGGCGACTGAGGCCGGCACCGAGCTGGCCGCGGCGCTCGGCGTTCTGCGCCGGCGGGGCTTGGTTTGTTATCCGACCGAAACCGTTTACGGCTTGGCGGCCGACAGTGCATCCCCCGACGCTCTCGAGGCTCTGGTGAAGCTTAAAGGACGCGGCCGAGCGGAGGCGTTCTCCTTGCTGGTCTCAGACCTGGGCATGGCCGCCCGCCTTACCGACGGCCCGGCGCCGTCTATGGCGGTTCGCTTGGCCGAAGCGTTCTGGCCGGGGCCGTTGACAATTGTCGTTCCCGCTCGTAGCAGCCTACACCCGAGTCTGGTCGGGCGCAGGGGCGGCGTGGGTCTTCGTTGTTCGGCCGATCCCAGCGCCGCCGCGCTTGTTGCCGCGTTCGCGAGGCCTCTGACCTCGACCTCCGCTAACCCCGGAGGCAAAGCTCCCGCCGAATCGGCGACGCAAGCACGCGGGTACTTCGCCTCATCGGTCGGCTGTTACCTCGACGGTGGACTTCGAAGCTCCGGCTCCGTATCAACAGTGGTGGAAGTTGTCTCCGGCGCGGTGCGTCTGCTGCGCCGAGGCGCGATATCCGAACAAGTCCTGGCACGCCAGGTTCGACTGGAGGATTGAGTTGGCAAGATTTCGTCCGTTTCGCGGCGTCCGCTTTGACGCCGACACCGTGGGTTCGATGGCCGATGTCGTGGCTCCGCCTTACGATGTGATCGACGGTGCCGGGCGCAGTGAGCTGTGTGCGGCCAGTCCCTACAATGCGACCCATCTGATCTTGAACCCGGCCGGGCACACGGCGGCCGCCGAGTTGTACCGAACCTGGATCGACCAGGGGGTTCTTGCACGAGACGATGCCGCTGCGTTCTATCTCTATTCCCAGGAATTCTCGTGCAACGGGCCCAAACGCCGCGTCGGCATCATCGGGGCGCTGCATCTGGAGCCTTTCTCGCGTCGAGTCGTGTTGCCGCACGAGCGAACCTTTGCTCATCATAAAGACGACCGCCTCGAACTGACGAAGCGGGTCGAGGCCAATCTCAGCCCCGTCTTCGGTTTGTACTCCAACCCGGAATTTCACCCCGAACCCGAAGGCGGATGGAATGAAATTCCGGAAGTCGACATCGAAGTGAACGGCGTACGCCACCGTTTTTGGCGCCTGGTTTCGCCGACTAGGGTCGAAGCCGTCGAAAAGGCTCTGGCGGGGCGAACGGTGTTCATCGCCGACGGGCATCACCGCTACGAAACCGCTCTCAACTATTATGCCTATACCCACGACGGCGCTGAACCCCCCGAGGGTGACGAAGCGCCCGGCGACGACGAGCAACCGAGTGCACACGTGATGGCGTTTTTGGCGGCGTTTGAAGACCCGGGGATGGTCATCCTCCCCACCCATCGAGAGTTGCTCGACGCCGGCGGCGCCGACATCGCCAAGTTCGCCGACACGTTGCAGGCGGGCTTCCACGTGGAACGCTTTGCCGTCGATGCCGCCGGTCGGGAATCGTTCCTGGCGGCTTTGCACGAGGCCGGCCGGGCCCGACGCGTCGCCGTGGGCGTGGCGTTGGCGGCAAGCGAGTGGTTTTTCCTGGTTGCCCCGAAGGGCAAGCCGGTAACCGACTCTCCTCTGCAGCGCCTCGACGTCCGAGTGCTGCACGCCGACATCCTCGAGGGTGCGTTGCGCGCGGCCGGTGCCGAGTCGATCGAGTTGGGCTATACGGTCGAAGGC
>CAZKLE010000020.1:0-21659 GCA_964553415.1 uncultured Myxococcales bacterium | reverse complement strand
AACGGACGCGAGTCTGTGGCAAACACTCACGCGACGGGAGGTCAGCGGCAATCCTCGGCGCGGGCTAGTTTCAACGTCGCCATGCTGTCCGATACTTCGTTTGTCGTCGTATGGGACGATCGAGGGCGCACCGGCCAGGAATCGGCGGTGTTTGGGCAGCGGTTTTGTGTGTTGTCCGACGGTGAGTGCGGGGACACAAGCTGCCCCGCCGTGGGCAGCGTAGGGCTCACGGCTTCCGATGCCCTCGAAGTGCTGAGGGCGGCGGTGGGTAGTGTGATTTGCCCCAACTGCGTGTGCGATGCCAATGGCTCGTTGTCGGTCACGGCCACCGACGCATTACTCGTCCTGCAAAGCGCGGTAGGTACGTCCGTGGTGCTTGCATGCCCACTGTGTTCATCAGCCCCGTAGAAATCGATGCGTGTTCGCATTGCTAACGGTCCCGCACCGGCCGCTCTTTCGCAGATGTAACGCGTCCCTCCCGCGTAATCTGCGCAGGCGAGCATTCGACTGAGCAATGTGCCGTACCCTTCCATGACCGGCTCCTTATGCCCGTGGACGGGCGGCGTGAGAATCGTATGAAGGTTGCGAGCAGGCGGCAGGTTGCGTTTGGCGTCCGCGCTTGTCGCGGTGCCAAACGGAGTCTGCCGCCTGCCCCACGGCCTCGAATAGACCCCATCCATAGCCGCGTGATAGGCTCTAGGACCGTCGGCGTCGCGGAAGGGGCAGGAGGTGGGCGAGAGAAACTGGATCACGGCACTAGGGGGCCTTTTCATCATGCTGAGGCAGGCGTTCTCGGCCGCCTGGCGCCGGCCACCGCCCTACCGTGTCGTTTTGGATCAGCTATACGACGTCGGTGTGCGCTCCCTCTCGATCGTCAACCTGACGGCGATTTTCACAGGCATGGTGATGGCGCTGCAGCTCGGGTACTTCCTCACCCAATTCGGCGCCAAAATTTTTGTCAGCCGTATGGTCGGACTGGCAGTGATCGCCGAGCTGGGCCCGGTTCTAACCGGTCTGATGATCGGCGGACGCGTGGGTGCGGGTATGGCGGCGGAACTCGGTACCATGAAGGTGACCGAGCAGATCGACGCGCTGCGCGCCTTGGGTACCGATCCCGCCGCCTACTTGGTATTTCCGCGCGTCTTGGCCCTGCTCTTGATGATGCCGCTGATGACGGCCTTGGCCGACTTCGTCGGCGTACTCGGAGGCATGGTCCTTGCGTATTTCAACCTAGGGGTCTCTCCGGCCTTTTACGTTCGCAGTCTCATTCAGTGGCTGACCGTTGCCGATATCGTTCGCAGCCTCATCAAGGGCTTGGCCTTTGGCGCGATCATCGGCTCGGTGGCCTGTTACAACGGCGTGAACGCGCGCAGCGGAGCCGACGGTGTCGGACGTGCGACGACCCAAACAGTGGTCACCGCGTCGATTACCGTGCTCGTCGTCGATTTTTTTCTGACGATGTTGATGCTGGCCATATGAGCTCTCAAACCAGAATCGCATGCCGCGGAGTGACAAAAGCTTTCGGCGAACAGCGTGTACTCGACGACCTCGATCTTGATATTTACGCCGGCGAGACCTTGGTTGTTCTAGGACACTCGGGAGCCGGCAAGAGCGTCCTACTCAAGCATCTGAACGGATTGATCGCTCCGGAGGCCGGTTCCATCGTCATCAACGGCACCGACATCGCCGAACTGCGCGAGTCCGAACTGCTCGAGATCCGACGCAATATAGGCATGCTGTTCCAGGGAGGTGCGCTGTTCGACTCCCTGACCATCGGCGAAAATGTTCGCTTTCCTCTCGACCAGCAGCATGTGGGCAGCACAGGCGAACGTGAGCGGCGCGTATCGGAGCTTCTCGAGACGGTGGGTTTGCCGGATACCGCGGAAAAAATGCCGGACGAGTTGAGCGGCGGAATGCGGAAACGAGCCGCGCTTGCGCGCGCTCTCGCTCTTCGACCTGACTGTATGCTCTACGATGAGCCGACCACGGGCCTGGATCCGGTGACCGCCGCGCAAATCAACGTGCTGATTCGCGACATGCAGTGCCGCTTTCATCTCACCTCGGTGGTGGTGACCCACGACATAGCCAGCGCGACCTACCTCGCGGATCGTATGGCCTTCCTGTACCATGGAAAGATCGTAACTGTGGGGTCCGTGGAGGAGATGAAGGCGAGCGAAAATCCGACGATCCGAGAGTTCCTCTCGGCGCAGGCTCTGCCTCGCATTTGAATACAAATGAGCCGTCGCAGAACCAATGCCTACACGGTAGGCCTGGTCGCCGCCGTGGCGCTGGCGGTGATCGTGCTCACCATCGTGCTGGTCGGGAGCGAGCAGCGCATCTGGGAAGGCCACACCGGCTACCGGATCCATTTCTCGCGCACCAACGGCCTGGCAAAGGGAGCGCCGGTTCGGCTGAACGGCTTGGCCGTCGGCTCGGTCACCGACATGCGCTTTCCTGCCGATCCCACGGCGAACTACATTGAAGTTACACTCCGAGTCGCGAGCCATGCCACCGGCAAGGTCACCCAAACGACGGTCGGTCGTATTCAGTCGCTCGGCCTACTCGGCGACAAGTATATCGAATTGAGTTCCGTCAAAAGCGACGCCGAACCGCTTGCCGCACACGGTGTAATTCGGTCGATCGACCCGGTCGATTACGAGGCCATCCTCGGCCAGAGCGGAGACATCGTCAGCAACGCGATCGAAGTGACCGCTCTTCTCAAACAGGTTCTCACCGACATCAACAATCGCTCGGGCTTGATCGGCAGATTGATCAGCGACGATACGCTCGGCACCGATATCCTGACGAACATTGATTCCACGATTCGCAACATCGAATCGGCGACAGCGCGGATCGATGATCTCCTCGAGCGTATCGACACAGGGCGCGGTGCGGTAGGAGTGCTGATGGACGAGGAGGCCGGCCGCAAGGCCAACGAATCGCTGGAGAGTCTACGAACCGCCACCGCGGATGCTCGCGACTTTATGGCTAAGCTGAGCCATGGCCGCGGGGTGGTCCCGCGCCTGGTAGGTGATGAAGACTATGCCGACCTTACTCTGGGGAACCTCCAAGCAAGCACCACGAGTATCGCCGACATTACATCCAAGGTTCGTAGCGGCCGCGGATCGCTCGGAAAGTTGATCTACGATGAGAAACTCTACGACGAGGCCAATCAGCTCGTAGGCGGCTCCGGAAGCGGTGGGTTCTGGCGCCTTCTGTGGCGCGGAATCGCTTTCTTCCTACCGCCTTTGCCGCATTCGTCTCCGGCCCCGGCGGCCTCTCCGTCCCCGGCCACCACCGAGTAGGTCGTTCCGCCGCGGCGGCGTCGCCCCCGATCGGGAACTGGGAAGTCGAGGCACGCCCGAACGGGAATCCGTCGGACGGCAAAGCAAGACGCAAAGAGCCCGAATCGGCCAAGAGCCTGCTGTGTGGGCTTTCGCACCTGCGCTCTTGCCGCGGTGCGGCTTAGGCCGACGCACTTCTTGATTGGAAACCTTGGGCTCGGTCAGTACAATTTAGGTTCAGGCCTCGCTTATGACCAACCGCAGTCTGCTCATCCAAGAACGCATTGATGCCGTCTTTCTCGACTTGGTGAGCACAGCGCTCGAGAGGCACGCACTGACCGCCAGTCCGACGACCGAGTTCTACCTCGTACGCCTGCTTGCAGGCTTTGCCCGCAACGCGCCGGCGGCTCTCGGAGAAGCATTGGGCGTCGAGCTGGTCTCAACCATCGATCTGGAACCCGGGCTGCGCTACCGGCGGCTGAAAGAACTGGCCGATACGACGCTGTTTCTCACCGGAATTTTCATCGACCACGTCGAGGCTCGAGCTGCTGCAACCGACTACTATTTTGACCTCGGCCGACGCGCCTATCTCGATCTTCACTCGCTCGACGGCAGCTATGTGGAACCTTCCGACGCTCTCGCGGAAACCTACTACGACCTATCCCTGAGGTTCGAAGAGTTCGCTTGTGTTTTGACGAGCATCGCCGACCGCAATCTGTTTCCGATCCGCCGGCGTCTAGCCGGGATCTACCGTCAATGGCTCGAGGGCGGTGAGAATCGCTATCGGCGGCGCCTGCTAGCGGCAGGCATTCCGTTGGCCGGCGATACCGACGGCAGCCGACACTGACACGTCCCGCCCCGAAGCGGGAGCGCTCCACTCACGGCTTGACTTCGGCGTACCTGGTCGCCGAGCCTAGGACGGCGAGATCGAGTCGAATTTGCGAGCCTCGACGACCGTGAACAACGACCATGGCGAGGTTTTGTAGCGATGCTCGAGGCTGAGATGCTGCCCGGCAATCGCCTCGTCCAGGCTCAGTTTCGTACTCCACCCCAGGCGCCGGGTGACGGGATCGGCGAGATCGACGATCGCACGGATGTACGGCCGCCTGCTACGAAAGTGGTTGATGATGACGATCTGCCCGTCGGGTTTGCATACACGGGTGATCTCGCCAAGAAGACGGACCGGATCGGGCACGACCGTCACCACGTGAAAAGCGGTCACGTAGTCGAAAGAATCGAGGTCGAACCCGAGGTTCATACCGTCCATCTGCTGCAAAGTAATGTGCGAGTGGCGCTGCGGAGTCATCTTTTCGGCAGCGATATCCAGCATTTCCTGCGACAGGTCGATGCAGGTCACACGCGCATGGCGGGGATAGGCATCGAGCGACAGGCCGGTTCCAACGCCGACCTCGAGCACTTTTGCCCCGGGAGGGATGTGTAGATGGTGCACGACATCGAAGATGCGTTGCTTAAAGACCCGCTCGAAGATCTTGTCATAAAAGCCCGATAAATTATGGTAAATCTTACTTCTATGCGGCATTCTGCCGGTTACCCCGTTGTTACTTCCCATGATTCCCTTCGCCCGTTTCGACGCGGTAACGCACCAGCCCACATACGTTGTGAGCAAGCTCGCTCAAGCGAAAAGCGCTCCCGCTCATACCACACCGCCCGCCGCAGCGTCAAGGAAGACAGACCGCGCGCGTTGCTCACCCCTCGTTCCTTGTCGTCCTCGACTCCCAGAATTCGACGACGGGGCTTGCGATAAAGATCGATGAGTAGGTACCGATGGTAAGACCGACAATGAGAGTAAACGCGAAGCCACGAATAACCCCTCCCCCGAAAATGAAGAGGGCGAAAAGCACGAGCAGGGAGGTCCCCGTGGTGAGGATCGTGCGCGACAAGGTCTCGTTGATACTGCGATTGACCAACTCGCCCAGGTCCGCCTTTTTGAAACGAGCCATGTTCTCGCGAATGCGATCGGAGACCACAACCGTGTCGTTCACCGAGTAACCGACCACCGTGAGAAGCCCGGCAATGACGCTCAGGTTGATCTCCATGTTCGCAACGGACAGAGCCCCGACGGTGATCAAGACGTCATGAAACAGGGCTACGCCCGCACCGATACCGAAACGGAGCTGGAAGCGGATGGCGATATACAGCCCCATCATAACCGTCGCCGCCAACACCGAAAGTATGCCACGCTCGCGTAGTTCGCGACCAACCCGCGGTCCTACCATTTCCGTGCGCTTCTCGATCAAGCCACGATCCGGCAGAGCCTCTCTCAACGCGTCCTTGACCTGGTCGGCTCTGCCTCCCGAAAGCGTGTCGTTTCCCGAAGGGGCACGCAGCAGAAACTCGTTTCCCGAGTCACCGAAGGTCTGCACGGAAATGGCCCCGATATCGAGTCCGCCGACGGCGCTGCGGACCTCCTCGATGGTTACCGGTTTCTCGAAGCCGACGTGCAACATCAACCCGCCCGTGAAATCGATGCCGTAGTTGGGACCGCCATGCAGAATGAGCGAGCCGATTCCGGCCAGAATCAAGCTCCCCGAAAACACCAAAGCCGCCTTCCGCAAACGGATGAAGTCGATGTGGATATCCGGTTTGACGATCTGAAACATGAAAGACCCCCGACCTCAGATACTGAGTTTGTGCGTATGCACGTTGGTTATCGTTGTGTCATGCAGAACCCGCGACGCAAACACGGCCGTGAAGACCGAGGTCAGTATGCCCACACACAGGGTAAGCGCGAAACCCTTGATGGGACCCGAGCCGAACTGAAACAGGATGATGCCCGCCAGAAACGTCGTGGCATTCGAATCGAGGATCGCCGGCAACGCACGCCTATAGCCGGCGTCGAGCGATTCGATCGAGGTCTGACCGGAACGGAGTTCCTCGCGTACTCGCTCGTTGATAAGGACGTTGGCATCCACGGCCATACCCAGGGTCAGAACGATTCCTGCGATGCCCGGCAAGGTAAGCGTCGCGTTGAAAGCCGCGAGGATGCCGAGCAAGAGGAACACGTTGAGCACCAGCGAGACATCGGCGATGAGGCCCGAGAATCGATAGTAAAAAGGCATGAACATCAGTACCAACAGACCACCGATGATAAACGACTTCGTTCCGTTGCGTATCGAATCGTGGCCGAGCGACGGCCCGACGGTACGCTCTTCCGCGATCTTTACGGGCGCCGGTAATGCCCCCGCGCGCAAGACGATGGCCAGGTCGCGAGCCTCGTCGAGGGTGAAATTACCGGTGATCCGCGCCTGGCCCCCTGCGATCCGTTCCTGGATGACGGGCGCGCTCTGCACCTTGCCGTCGAGTACGATGGCCAGTCTCCTGCCCACGTTGGCACCGGTAAGCTGATCAAAGCGTCTCGATCCGGCGCTGTCGAAGGTGACGGTCACATACGGGGGTTCCCCGTACTGACCGGGCCGGTGGCGGGCATCGGAGATCACCTCTCCGGTCATGAGAACGGTCGGCTCGAGGGTATAGGTGGTGTTGGATCGGCGACCGGTAACGGGATCGGAGCTGATCCCCGGCACCTTGATCGTTCCGGGCGTGGAAGGATCGTCGGCCACCAATTGGAATTGTAGCTGCGCGGTCCTTCCGATCAGTGCTTTGGCGCGTTTCGGATTCTCCACCCCCGGAAGCTGAATGAGAATGCCATCGGTCCCGGAACGCTGGATGGTCGGTTCGGAGACGCCGAACTCGTCGACGCGGTTACGAATCGTCTCCAGAGCCTGTTCGACCGCCAATTGTTTGATGTTTTTGATTTCGGGCGCGAGCAATTTGTATCGTAGGGTGCGACCGCTCTCACCGACGGGCTGAAGTAGGCTGTAGTTCGAACTCATCAGATCGTCGAGTTCGCCGCGACGCGACTGACTCACCAACTCGAAACTCAGGCCATCACGCCCGATCTTCTTCCAGTTGCGAGCGGCGATGCCCTTCTCGCGCGTTTCGCTGCGCAGCTGCTGAAGGATCAGATCAATGCGATTCTCCACCGCCTTGTCGGTTTCGACTTCGAGAACGAGGTGGATGCCACCTTGCAAATCCAATCCGAGATTGATCCCTCGCTCGGAAAACACATTGGTCCACCAAGCCGGCATCTCTCCGACCACGTTGGGGAGCAAAAACATCGCTGCGAACAGTACGCTGCCCACCAGCGTCAGCACGCGCCATCTTAGGCCTCGTTTCACGCCCTAGTCCTCCTTGCCTTGGATGCTGCTGATCTGCGAGCGCTCGTGCGTAACACGGACGTTCGGGGCGATTTCCAGCGTTACCGTTTTCTCGCTGAGATCCTGTATGCGGCCGAACAATCCACCCGTGGTTACTACCTGATCGTTCCGCTTGAGATCGTCGACGAGCTTCTGGTGTTCTTTGGCCCGTTTTTGCTGGGGCCGAACGAGAAGAAAATAGAACACCGCGAGTATGAGGATCAGCGGCATGAATTGGCCGATTGCTCCGCCCGGCGGTGCAGCCTGGGCCAAGACGAGGCCCCCTTGTACTGTTCCCATCATGACCTTGCTCCTTGGTAGGCGGCCCGAAAGCCACGGGCGAATTCGGAGTAACCGTCGTTCCTCAATGCGTTCCGGATCCGCGTCATCGTTCGTTGATAAAACCGCAGGTTGTGTAGGCTGGCCAGCGTCGCTCCGAGCATCTCCTTGCGCTTGACAAGATGATGAAGATATCCGCGCGAGAACTTGGCGCAAGCATAACAGTCACAGGCCTCTTCGATCGGTTGGTCGGCACACGCGTGCTCGGCATTACGAATGCACACAGTCCCCCGTTCGGTAAACAACGTTCCGTTGCGGGCGTTACGAGTGGGCATCACGCAGTCGAACAGGTCATAGCCCATGCCGGCAAGGGAGACCAAGTCCAGGGGGGTGCCCATGCCCATCATGTAGCGGGGCGTCTCCGCCGGCAGCAGACCGACGCTCAGTTGCGCCGTGTCTGCAGTGGCGTTGCGTTCCTCGCCTACGGAAAGGCCTCCCACCGCATACCCGGGAAAATCCAGTTCGGTGAGCCGCGCGGCGCTCTCGCGCCGCAGATCTTCGAAGAGTCCGCCCTGCATGATTCCAAAAATCGCCGTTCGATCCCCTGCGCCTGCCAGCGTTCGGCTGCGCCTCGCCCATTCGAGGGTCCGCCTGCCGGCCTCCTCAGCCGCGCGACGGTCGCCCGGTTGGGCGGTAACCACGTCGAAAGCCATGCCTATGTCCACTCCGAGGTCTTGCTCGACTCGAACGACCGATTCGGGGGTCAATCTCATCGACGCTCCGTCAATGGGAGAGCGCAGCGACGCCCCGTCATCGTCAACCTTCACATGGGAGACCAGGCTAAACAACTGGAAGCCGCCACTGTCGGTAAGAATCGGACCGTCCCAACCCATGAAGCGGTGAAGGCCGCCCAGTTTTGTAATCGTATCCGTACCGGGTCGCAAAGCCAGGTGATAGGCGTTGGCCAGAACCATCTCGGCACCGCTGTCGCAAAGCTGGAGGGGGGTCAATCCGCGTACCGTACCGTAGGTCCCCACCGGCATGAAGGCCGGCGTCCGCACCTTGCCGTGGGCGGTCTCGATTCGGCCACAGCGACCGCCTCCGGCTACAGTCTTGTCAACATAGAACCGCATCTTGGGGTTTCACAGAATCAGCATCGCATCGCCGTAGCTGTAGAATCCGTACTCTCGCACAATGGCCTCCTCATAGGCCCGACGCATCTTCTCCGCACCTGCAAAAGCAGCCACGAGGGCCAACAAGGTACTGCCCGGCAAGTGGAAATTGGTGATCAGAGCATCGACCGCCCGAAAGCGGAAACCGGGCCGGATGAACAGATCGGTCTCGCCGCAAAACGCGCCGGCGCCCGTTCCCGCGAGTGCAGCCGACTCGAGGCTGCGTACGCTGGTGGTGCCGACGGCGACGACGCGGCCGCCTCCGCGACGAGTTTCCCGGCAGGCCTCGGCGCTGGCGGTCGAGACTTCGCACCACTCCCCTTCCATTCGGTGGTTCTCCAGATCGCCGCGTAGCGGCGTGAAGGTGCCGGGCCCTACGTGTAAGGTCACGCGGCGCAACCCGATTCCACCGTCAGCGAGACTTGCAAGAAGAGCCTGGGTGAAGTGCAGGCCCGCCGTCGGGGCGGCCACCGAACCGTCTCTGTCCGCGTATACCGTCTGATAGCGACGACGGTCTTCCTCGGCGGGGCCGTGCGGGCGTCGAATGTAGGGGGGAAGGGGCACGCTCCCCAGCCTACCCAGAACATCCTGGAGCGAACCACATTCGAACCGCACGCGCGCGCGTCCGCCCGCGGCCCCCGCCAGGACGGATACCTGCGTACCGTCTTCCAAAAGCAGCTGCTGTCCGGGGCGGAGAGGTTTGCTCGAGCCGTACAGCACCGGTACCCCCTCCCTCTTGCGGCCGCCGGGCTCATGGTCGGCCAGCACCAGAAGCTCGACGCCGCCGCCCGTGCTCTTGCGCGCCTGCAGCCGGGCTGGAAAAACGCGCGAATCGTTGACAACGAGCAGATCCCCCGCACGCAGGTACTCACCCAGGCTGGAGAAGATCGAATGGCGGATCCGGCCGGTATCGCGATCGAGTACCAGAAGTCGCGCGTCTTCGCGACGGCTGGACGGATGTTGCGCGATCCGTTCGAGCGGAAGCTTGTAATCGAACAAAGCCTTCAGGCTTAATCGTGCTTCTCTTGCGTCTGGATCTGTCTCATCAACGGACTCAACAGGTCGATCGGGATCGGCAAAACGACCGTCGACGAGTTCTCCGATGCAAGATCCGAGAGAGTTTGCAGAAAACGAAGCTGCAGCGCAATGGGATGTTCCTGCATGATGTCGGCGGCCTCCGACAGGCGCGTCGATGCTTGGAACTCCCCTTCGGCGTTGATGACCTTGGCGCGGCGTTCGCGCTCGGCCTCAGCCTGGCGTGCCATAGCACGCTGCATCTCCTGCGGTAGATCAATGAACTTCAGTTCCACGGTGACAACCTTGATGCCCCAAGGGTCGGTCTGCTCATCGAGAATCTCTTGGATACGTTGATTGATATGCTCGCGCTCGGAAAGCAGTTGGTCGAGTTCAGCTTGACCGCAAATGCTACGCAATGTGGTTTGTGCAAGCTGCGAGGTGGCGAACAGGTAATTCTCGACCTCGACGACGGCCTTGTTCGGCTCCAGAACACGGAAGTAGACCACCGCGTTCACTTTTACGGAGACGTTGTCTCTCGTAATCACGTCTTGCGACGGAACGTCCATGGTCACCGTGCGCATGTCGATGCGCACCATTTTCTCGAGTCCCGGAATGACGTAGATGAGCCCCGGCCCTCGCGACCCGGTCAGACGGCCGAGACGAAACACAACCGCCCGTTCATACTCACGGAGAATCTTGACTCCGCTTACGAGCATCGCGACGACAAATATCAATATGTACAGTGGAAACATGATCCCTACTCCTTCGCTTCCGCGACCTCTACGCGTAACCGATCCACGCGTAACACGCGCACCGGACGACCGCTGTCGATCGGTGTTTTGCTGAACGCGTTCCAGAATTCACCGTGCACCCGAATCTTGCCGGTCTTGGCGATGGATGTCACGGCAACGCCCTGTTCGCCGACCAAACCCTCGGCTCCGGTCATCGCCTGCCTACGACGGTCACGCACCAATACCATGAGGATAAAGAGCAGCACGAGGCCGAAGGCCGACACGGTTGCGACGATGAGTTTCGGGTCAACGTACAATCCCGACTCCGGTGTATAGAGAAACAACGAACCGAGTGTAATTGCGATGATGCCGCCTACCCCGAGCATGCCGAAACTGGGCATCAGCAACTCTCCGACAAAAAACCCCATACCCAGCAGGAGAAGAAGGACACCGGTCGAGTTGATGGGCAGAACCTGCCCCGCCAAGAGAGCGAGTAACAAACAAATGGCACCCATGACGCCGGGAAAGACGGTGCCCGGATGCGCGAACTCCATGTAGAGGCCGAGCATACCCGCCATCATGAGCAGATAGGCCACGCTGGGATCGGTAATCACGCTCAGCACCCTTTGCCGGAGGGTCATCTCCACATCCTCGACCACGGCCCCGCCCCTGGAGTCGACGGCGCCGCTCAAATCCAACTTGACCGTCTTGCCCGCAAGTTCGATCTCTTTGCCTTGGGCCTGGGCGAAGAGGTCGGAGAGGTCGCTGGCCACGAAGTCGACGACGTGTTTTTCGAGCGCCTGCGTCTCGGAAATGGACACACTTTCGCGAACCGCCTTTTCCACCCACTCGACGTTACGGCCCCGCTGTCGGGCAATGGACTCGATGAAAGAGACGGCATAGTTCTCGACTTTCTCACGCATGTCGCCCTTGATATCCTGACCCTGACCTCCCACCGGGTGCGCCGCACCGATGGTGGTCCCCGGTGCCATCGCGGCAACGTGAGCCGACATCGTGATAAATACCCCCGCCGAAGTCGCGCCCGCCCCCCCAGGCGCAATGTAAATCAACACCGGAACTTCCGATCCGAGAATGTCCTTGACGATGGTTTTGGTCGAGTTGAGCAGCCCTCCGGGCGTATCCAACTCGATGACCAAGGCGCTGGCACCGGCGTCGGCAGCATCGTTGATCGCCGATTCGATGAAATCGGCCACCGCGGGGGTGATCGGCCCGTCGACGACGATACGGCGTGCGGGTTTGCCGGCGCCGTAGCCGGGCATAGCCGGCATCAACAAGACCACGAGGGTCACGACGAGGATGGTTGGGCCGACCCGACGGACTTGCATACGCACGGGCTCAGCCCACGGCCGCGGTTGGAAGCGGCATGCCGAGATGTTTCATGACGTCCTGGATATCTTGCCAAACCACACGCTTCTCGGCCGGGTTACGCAGCAAGTAGGCCGGGTGAAATGTCGGCATGAGAGGGACTCCTCGGTACTGAGTCCACCGACCTCGTTGTTTGGAGATTGGAGTCCGATTCTGCAGCAAGGACTGCGTCGGCACACGGCCCAAGGTGACGAGCACACGCGGACGGATCACCGCGATCTGGCGGGCGAGAAAGGGTTCACAGGCAACGATTTCGTCGGGCTCCGGGTTGCGGTTTTTCGGCGGGCGGCACTTGACGACGTTGGCGATGTACACATCGGCGCGCCCGAGCCCCATCCCTTTCTCGATGATATCGGTAAGCAGCTTTCCCGCTCGACCGACGAAGGGAACGCCCTGAGCGTCCTCGTCAGCACCGGGGCCTTCGCCGACGAACATGATTTCGGCAGCCGGGCTGCCGACGCCGAAGACGATGTGGGTTCGACCTTCGCAAAGCTTACAACGACGGCAGTCGCCGAGCACCGCCTCGACGGATTCGAGACTGTTCGCCGCGCGTAGTTCGGGCTCGACCAAAACTTCGGCGATCTCTTCGACGACCGGCCTCTCTGCCGCGCGCACCCGGAGCGGCGATTGCGGTACGAAGTCGAGCCCAAGATCAATCTCACGCCCAATATACGCCAGGCCTTTGCCCACGGCCCCACTCGGCCCGCCGGGCGATACCGCTTTGTCTCTTTGAGCCCTCGGTCGCGTCACGCTACACTCGAGCCGCCGTGCGGGCGTGAATCGGCGTTGCCGGGTTCGCTCGTACAAACCGTATGCTGATTCTCGCCGCCGTACTCACGACTGTACTCCTCTTGATCCCGGTTGATGCTCTGGCCTGGGGCCCGATCACCCACATAGTACATGGCTCCTCGGTATTGGCGAACCTGCAGCTCTTGCCCGAGGCACTGCGGACCCTGCTCGAACAGCACTCCGACCGCTATCTTTACGGTTGTGTGGGCGCCGACATTATTCAGGCCAAGGCATATACCCGGAACTTGGCCGATCACTGTCATCGTTGGCCGCTCGCATGGCGCTTGGTCGGAGCCGCCGACAGCGACAAAAGGCGGGCGTTCGCGTGGGGCTATATGACGCATCTGGCGGCCGACATCGTCTCGCACAATCACTTCGTGCCGAGCCGTCTGTTGCTGAGTTACGACCGGCGATCGCTGGGACACGCCTATTGGGAAGCGCGCGCCGATGGCCTGCAACGCTACTGTTACTGGCAGCGCATCCGGGAGCTACTCGCGCACGACTACAGAGACTGTGATGAACTGGTCGACTCGGTGGTCCGCGAGAGCTTGTTCAGCTTCAAAACCAATAAGCGCATTTTCGATTCCCTGATGGGAATCAACAAACTCGAACGCTGGAAGACGCTCGTCGATCGCGTCAATCGCCGTTCTCGTTTCACGATGACGCGGGAGGAAATCGAAAATTACAACCGTGTCTGCGTCGCGGCGGCCGTCGATCTTCTGACCAAGGGCCAAGGCTCCTTTACGCAGGCCCAGGATGCGACCGGTCGGGATGCGTTAACCCGCGCCATCCGCTTGCGCCGTCGCCTGCGGACGCTGAAAAAACGCGGCACCCTGAGCGCGGAAGCCGAACAGGACCTACTCGAAGATATGGTGCCCGGCCTGGAAGAACTGACCGCACCGCCCGCCTGAGGTCAACTCTTGTCAGAAACCCCGACTCGCCGCCGCGACAGCCGGCCCGCGGACTGACGCAGCACGGCGACGCGATCCCAAATACGTTCGGCCAGGTCCCGCTTGGTCACGAGACCAGTCTGCAACTCGAAGCCATCCTGCCCAAGGATCCACGCCGAGTTGTGCTCGACGTCGAATCCGCTCCGGCTACCGCTGACATCGTTGGCGACGATAAGATCGAGACCCTTGCGCTCGAGTTTCTCACGCGCATACTCACGCACCCGCTCGGTCTCCGCGGCAAAGCCGACCACAATTCGATCCCCACGGGCTTTGCTGACTTCGCTGAGGATATCCTCCGTTGCTTCCAGTTCGAGGTGGAGTGCTTGCTCACTCTTCTTTATCTTGCCCTGCTTCACGCTGCTCGGTCGGTAATCGGCAACCGCCGCAACCATCACCAGAACTTCCGCCGTCGCGACCGCGGCACGTACCGACTTGCCCATTTCCGCGGCGCTACTCACCTGTATCGTTTCGCATCCGCGCGGCGGCACCAGCGCCGTCGGGCCTGTGATCAAAGTAACGCGGCCACCACGACGGTATGCTTCGGCTGCAACGGCGTATCCCATACGCCCGCTCGAACGGTTGCTGATGTAGCGAACCGAATCGATCGCTTCGCGGGTCGGGCCGGCGGAAACCAGAATGCGCGCACCGGCAAGGTCCTGCGTCGCCAGACCGCATTCGATTTCGTCAACCAACACATCGGCATCGGGGAGGCGCCCCACCCCCTCGTATCCGCAAGCCAGCTTTCCGTGATCGGGTTGTACGATCCGATACCCGAAACTCTCGAGCGTCTTCAGGTTGGCCTGAACGGCGGGATGCTCGAACATGTGGGTGTTCATCGCCGGCGCGACGATGATCGGACATCGAGCTGCCAACACCGCGGCCGTGACCATATCGTCGGCGGCGCCGACCGCCAATCGCGAAATCAAACCGGCGGTTGCCGGTGCCACCAGAACGGCATCCGCCCGCTCGGCGATAACGATATGTCCGATGCTCGAGTCTTCACGGGCGTCGAGAATCTTACTCGCGACCGGTTGCCCCGAGAGAGCTTGCAGAGTGAGCGGTCCGATGAACTCGGCCGACGCGGCCGTCATCGCCACCTGCACGTTCGAGCCGACCTCGCGCAAGCGGCGAACGATCTCCGCGCTCTTGTAGGCGGCGATCCCGCCGCCTACACAAAGCAAAACGGTCTTGTCGGTCAGTCTACTCACCATGCTCTCCGACGGATTCCCGCACCGAGGCTTCGGCAAGCTCCGTCTCGGCTCGGTTCAGTTCCGCAAAGCTTAACCCCTCGCGCAGGATATACACAATCCCTATGGGAAGCTGGCTGAGCACGACCATGGCTTGCGAGAAAAACGAGAAGGCAAGCGCACGGCCGGCATCAACGCCGTAGAGCGATAACGCCGTGACGCAGCCGGCCTGCCACACCCCGACGAATCCCGGCGCCGAAGGGACCGCGACCCATAAGGCCAACACCGTGGCCACGGCCAGCCCACCCCCGATGTAGCCGATGTCGATGTCTAGAGCGCGTGTGCCCAAGTAGAAGGTCAGGGCGATGACCGTCCACAGGTACAACGACCACAAGATCAGCGGCAGCAGCACACGGGGCTCGGCGATCGAAGCCAGTCCGTCGAAGAATCCATGCTCGAGGGCGATCAAGCGGCCGGCGATTGCGGGTGGAAGGCGTCGCCACAGACGGTCGAGTTTGGGCAGGTAGCGGTCCTTTTCCCGATGGATGACAAAGATGGCGACCAGCGCGACCGCCGCCATCGCCGAAGCATAGACGGCAATGCTCTTGATCGGCTCCTCGAAGCCCGAACTGAGAGCAACACCCATGAGCAGAACGAGAATCGCTATCATGTCGAGTACGCGTTCGAGCACCGCCGTCGCGAAGGCCGTACTGACGGGCACCTCGCTCAGGCGAGTCAGCAGGTAGGGCCTTACAACCTCTCCGGCCCGCAACGGCAAGACCAGATTGCTCATGAAGCCGATGGCCGTGGCCGAAAACACCGGCCTGAGAGCCTGAGGACGCGCCAACGCACGCTCAACCAGGGCCCTCCACCGCTGCGCACGAACGAGCAGCGAGTAAAGGCTCACCCCGACGATGGCGGGAATTTAGGAATAGTGCGCAGCAGCCAACGCGCCGCCGATTTCGGCCCAGTCCTGGCCCCTCACCACGAGATAGAGCAGAAGGACGGAGACTCCGACGCCGACGCTCAGCTGGAGCAGTCGCCGACGAGATTTCATGTGCTGGCGAACTCGGGCCGTTCAGGTCCGGAAACGAGAAGGCGGCGGATCGGGGATACTGGTATCGGGGTGCATTTCCTTGGCGCGAGCGAGCAGCACCTCTTCCGTCTCGGGAAGATCCGGATCGGGGATGCAACAGTCAACCGGACATACCGCGGCGCACTGCTCTTGATCGAAAAATCCCACGCACTCCGTGCATTTCTGGGGGACGATGTAGTAGAGATCTTCGTCAATCGCCTCACCGGTCTTGCCGTTCAAGTCCCACTCCGCACCCCCTTCATAAATGGCGGTGTTGGGGCACTCCGGCTCGCAAGCCCCACAGTTGATACATTCCTCGGTGATTTTCGTGGCCATCGGCAAAGACTCCCTTCCAAAGAAGCGGCTTTGAGACTGCCACAGCCCTGGTTGCGAGTAAAGATACGCAGCTTGACGGCGGGTTGACAGCCGCCCTTGACATCGCTTCGGTTTTCACCGCACTTTGCGAAGACTCCGACCGGAGCCAAGGCACGCGCGTGCGCCTTACGGGTCGGATTCGGGCTGCCATGGCCACACGAACCAAACCCTCGCCGCTCCACGAACCTGTTTGGCTCGTCGACCTTCTTGCCGAAGACCTCGCGCACGTCGAGCGCCGCATCAACGAGGCGCTGGTTTCGCGAGAGGGGCGGCTCAGCGAGATCGCCGATTATCTGATCAACGCCGGCGGTAAACGAATTCGGCCGGCCGTCTCCCTGCTCGTCTTCCGGGCCTGCGGCGGCCGCAACATTCGCGACATGGTTGACCTCTCGGTCGCGCTGGAGTTGATCCATACCGCCACCCTTCTGCACGACGACATCATCGACTCCAACGACGTCCGCCGTGGTCAAGACGCCGCTCCTCTCAAGTACGGCATCGCCGATACCCTGGTCACCGGTGATTACCTGTTCTGCCGCGCCTTCGAACTCTGCGGCCGTTTCGAACCCAAGATCGTCGCCTGGGCGGCCGATGCTTGTGTTCAACTGACCGAAGGGGAAATTTTGCAGGGGCGCTTTCGGCAAAATCTGCAGGTCGACGAAGAAGTGTACCTGGAGATTGTCGGCCGCAAAACCGCATCTCTTTTTACGGCGGGTGCCCAAATCGGCTCCTACCTTGCAGGGGTCAACGACCTCATGGTACGCCGGATGCGGCTGTGCGGTCAGCATATCGGGGTCGCGTTTCAGATGATCGATGATGTTTTGGACGTCGAAGGAGATCCCGGCAACATTGGCAAACAAATCGGTACCGACCTTCTCGACGGTAATCCGTCTTTGCCGATCGTACGGACTCTCGACCTGCCGGAAGTCCGGGAAGCGTTTGTAGCCGAACATTGCAGCGCCTCGCTTGCACAAAAAGCGCAGTCGGCCATCTTGAGCAGCGGAGTACTCGACGCGATTCGTGCTGAGGCTCTCAGCCATGCGCGTTCGGCTACGGAGGTCATCGCGGACCTGCCCGAGAATGAATTCCGCGAAGCATTGGGGAAGCTCATCGCAGGACTGGTCGACCGTGACCTATAGGGTCTCAGTACTGTCGGAGGTAGAGTGCTCCGACGGCGATCGTAACCAACGCGGCGGTAACAAGCAGAAGAGATGCGGCCATAGGTTCCTCTAGCTGAGCGTTCGATTCTCCGAACGGTTGGCTTCCCAGATCGCCCTCAGTAGCTGCTCGAGCACCATGAACTCTTCGTTCATGGCGACGAGGGATTCGACCGCTCCCATGAGATCGCCGCGCTGCGTGCCCGCGTCGTCTTGCGGCTCGCAAATCGTCGAAATCTGGCGGGCGGCACCCAAGAGGCCGTCCGAGGCGCGGCGTATGTGAAGTGCAATCTGGGTAAAGCTCTCGTTGTCGATGATCATCCTTCGTGTGACTCCATTCCTTGCGTTGGCGTTGCAGCTACCAAGGCAAGGAAAGTGCCAAGGCTCGAAACCGCCCTCACGGACGTAGCGGCGATGTTTTGTCACTCTCCAGTCTAGAAGGTAGGTCAGCGATATGTCGGGCTTTTCCGCTTCGGCTTCGCGCTGCTCCTGAACCGAGCGTATAGACGCGTTCACAGCCGAGCGTTGCGCCGAATCTACAACGAGTTGTATGCAGGCTGAGCGCCTATTTCTGGCGATATTGCCGGCGGCCGGCATTCGTTGCATGGATGCAAGCGCACATGCCATGCGCCCTGCACACCACCGGCAGTGGTAAAAAACTGGCGCGACCGTCGAGCCGCTGCCGCCTAGCCATCCGCTCCTCTTCGTTCCGGCCGGCGTAGGGTGTTGATTTCAGTACAGAGCGGGAACTGCGCGCAATGGTACGACCTTTGGATACACTCGGCTCAAGCTTGCACATCAGCGCAAGAATCCCCCTGGAGAACCCAATGCCCTCGAAGAGAAAACAAGACGCCGATCACCAACTCGCTGCAATTGGCGAGAACACTCTGGCCACAAGGCTCGTCCTGCTTACGCTGGCGGCCAAAACCCGCCCTCGAGGAACCAGTTTGCACTAGCGCACCGCTCACGGCGCCCGCCGCAGCACTCAGTTCTTGCGTACGAAGGTGGTAAATCCGCTTCGCTTGAGGACGATCTCTCGCTGCGCGGCTTCGCTGGAGGCCGCAAATCCGCCGCTTAGCACACGATAGACCTTCTTGCCCTTGGCGCGCACGGTAACGATGCGTCCGTCGCTGAACAGCGCCTTGTGTTTGGCCAAAAGCTTCTCGGCGTTCGCCCTGCTGCCGAATGCACCGATCTGAACCGAAAATGCACCTTTGGCAGTTCCCGCCGCCACGCGCGCAGCTGCCGCGGTTTTCGTCGCTTTGGACCTTGCTTTGACTTTTGCACTCACCTTGGGTTTGGCAGCGGTCCTCTTTGCGACCGCCGGCTTCGCCGCCGTCGGTCTCGGTGGCACGTGTGGCTTCGCTTTCACGACCGGGCTCAGGCGCGTTGCCGTCTTGCCGGAAGGGCCCGCGTAGCCGGGCGCAGTCGTAGCCAGGGCAGAAGAGGCCGATTTCAGCGTCCCGGCTTTGGCCTCCGGAACGTTGCCGGCCGGCAAACCGAAGTCGGTTTGCCGGCTCGGAGGCGCGATGATCGCCGGTTCTCGCGCAGCCGTGGACGCAGCGCTCTGGCCGGCTGCCACAGCAACGGGGCTACGCCGCAACACCATCTTCGGAGCACTCGCGGGCTCGGCCAGGGTGTGTGCGACAACCTTCTTGGCCACGCCGGGGACTCCGGCCGCGGTACTCGTGCCAGCGTCGGCAACCACAGCCTGGTCGGCCGCGGGCGCCGTCGCCTGCCCGATCGACGCTGTGGTGGCGGCCTCCTCTCCAGGTGTGCCGGTCAACAAAGCGGCGCCGGCAGCCAGAACCGCCACCAGACCGAGGCCCCACATCACCAACTGCCGCCGGTTTTCGTAAAGATCTTTCCAGTGGGACAAGGGACCACGCTTGACACTAAAGGAGGCCGCGCCCTGCGACGAGGAAGAAAACTCGCCGAGCGTAAAACTCTGCTGCATCGAATCTTCGCCGTTGGCGTTTCCCACGCCGGCGACAGCGCCGCCGGCCGAGACGACGGCTTCGGCATCGACGGAAGCAGAACCTCGCTCCTGTGCCTCGTCGAGGGAAGCCGAGCAGATCTGATCGATCCTGTGCGGCACCCCATTGGCGAGCGTGATGATGCGATCCAAAGCCTCCGGCGTGAAAATATCCTTGACCACGCCGCCAACGCGCGAAACGCGATCGGCTATGTAACGAAACGACTGCTCCGGACCGATCGGGTCCATTCGGCACACCTGAATGAGATGCTTGAGGATGCTGCGATCGCTCGCTGCGTTGATACGATCGAGCAGCTCTTGGCGCCCTACCAAGATCAGGTGCAGCATCGAAGGTTCGGCGGGATCATCCCCGAAGAGCTTGTTGAGCCTTTCGAGCGTCTTGGCCGGCAACTCGTGCCCGTCGTCGACGATGATCACCGAGGCGCGGCCGTGCTCGGCCCGCGCTCTGGCAATCGCTTTCAAGGTTTCGATCAAGCCCGGTTCTTCGGCGTCGCCGGCGACGTCGCCGCCGAGCTGCTCGATGGCCTCGGCCAGCAGATGGCGTAAGCCCGGACCCGTCATCGGCAGATAGGCCACGGTAGCTACATCGGCGAGCCGACCGGCCAACAGCTTGGCAAGAACCGTCTTGCCTGTGCCCGCGTCGCCGATCAGCAGAGTGATGCCGTGCGGCGCCTTGAGGCCCGCGCGCAACTCCGTGTACAGCGACTCACGCGCTTCGTTTAGAAGGTCGATATCAATCTCGTTCGAGGTCTCGAACGGATGCTCAGAAAAACCGAAATACGTCGGATCCATCCCCACTCCTCCTAACTCATCAGGCGTCGAAGACCCACCCCAGATAAACCGCCATACCGGCCGTACCGTATCACAGGTCGAACCCGTTTCAAGACGTCGGCGCAAACCGGCCGCGCGTAGAATTTCCTTGTCCTAACAGGGTCTTGAGTGCAGCGACCCAAACTCATAGCTGCACGCAGGCCCCCGCCAGCAGATGGCTCAGCCCCGCCTCAGGCGAAACGGCGGAACGTTTCAGCGAGCGATCGAGCACGAGCAGACCGGCGTGCAGACTCCGCAACTCCGTGGATTCAAAGGCGGCGGCGTCCCGGAATACCCGGTAGGTGTGGTAATTCGGCGGAAAGCGTGTGCGAGCGCTGTCCGGCAATCGCTTGTACGGGCCGGCGATAAACGCCGCATAGGAAAGCCCCTTCCAGGAGGGCCCAAAGAGTTCGCAAGCACGCGCAGCCTCGAGCAGCACCGCCACCCGAGTGGCCAGGGTAGCGGTCAGCCGCAGGGGGGCCTCACCCGCGTCCAGAAGGCGGGAGACGACACTCAGGGCCCGCTCCAGCACCCGTTCCCCAAGGGCGTCGGTGAGATCGAAAACCCAGGCCCCGGCTTGATCGACCATGACTTCGCGAACGAGTTCGGCACCGACCGGCCGTTGCGGGCGCTGACACAAAATCAGCTTGTCGGTTTCCTGAAACAACTGAGCCACATCGCCGCCACTCCGCCGGCAGATCTCGTCGATCGCGGGCTTGGCAAACGGCTCCGCACCCGCGTTCTTTACCCGTTCCCGCACCAAGCGCTCCACATCGGCGCGGCGCAGCCGTCCATTGCTCTCGAGGTCGGGTCGCAGATCGAGGATGCGCGCACGCTTCTCAAAGAACTTGTACAAGCGACTGCGTTTATCGAGACGCGGAGCAGTCGCAAACAGACGCGCACCCGCAGGAATGCCTGCATCCAAAAAGTCGAGCAACGCTTCGACCTCCGAGGCAGGTTCGTTGCGCAGTCCGCGGATCCAGACGGTGTTTTCGGAAGCCGCAAACATCGAGGGTTGCGCCAAGAGGTCGATCGCTTTGAGCAGCCCCTCTTCGCCGGGACGCAGGCTCTGAATGCTGTCTCGGGGGCCTCCGAGCTCGTCGATTACGCTTTCGACGAGAACGTCGGGACCGAGCACGAGCGTCGCGGGCGCTTCAGGATCCTTTGCGCGGCTCTTTATTGCCATTGCCTTGTGCGTCTCGTACCAACACCCATTCGCCGCGAGCCGAGGCGAGCA
>CAZKLE010000019.1:0-22295 GCA_964553415.1 uncultured Myxococcales bacterium | reverse complement strand
GGCCGGCGCTCGGGCCTCTGGGCAGTCTTCGTCCGGGTGAGACGCTCGTTTCTCTTCTGCAAGCCCGCACCGCTGCTGTCCGCGCCTACGCGGCCGGAGCCCGTGCCGAGCGCGCCGACGAACTCAAAGCCTGGGATGATGCCAAGAAGATTCTCGAGGGCGACGATGCCGTTCCCAAACGGGCGGTCGCGGTCGGGCTCGGGCGTTCGGGTTCCGAGAAGGCCGTGGCTCTGCTCGCCGATGCTTTGCAAGACGGCGGCGACATCACACGGGCGGCGGCTGGGGGACTGGCGGCGATCGGGGGTCCGCAGGCCGTCGATGTCCTCAAAAAGGCGGTTACAGGCGGTTTGCCCGAGGCCCGTACCGCTTCGGTCCTGGCTCTTTCCGAGACCAAGGGCTGCAAGGATTGCATGCGTTTTCTCGATGAACAGTTCAGCAAGACCGACGACGATCGCGTGCGTCAAGTGATTCGGGCCTTGACCGCCCGTCCCGATACGTCTCGCTAAGCTGCCGAGGTCGAAAAAGCCGTGAGCGCATCAGAGGGGAAAGTTCGGCGCCGCGCCATCGATCCCCTGTTGCGTCTGGAATCCCTGCTCTGGGATCTGGGTTACCTCCATGTGGCCGGCATCGACGAGGTCGGTCTCGGTCCGCTGGCCGGACCGGTCGTGGCCGCGGCGGTGGTTTTTGCCGCCTACAGCCCGGCGCTCCAGGTTGACGACTCCAAGAAACTCTCGCCGGCGCGACGGCGCTGTCTCGACCAAGAGATTCGCGAGAGCGCGTCGGCCTTTGCGCTCGGGCGCGTTGAAGTCGAAGAGCTCGACCGCCTCGGCGTGCGCCGTGCCGGACTCGAGGCCATGCGACGCGCGGTCGTGGCGCTGCCGACGGACGCCGATTATTTGCTCGTTGATGCGTGCACGGTGCCGGAAGTCGACGTTGCCCAGTCGGGCTTTATCGGCGCCGACGGTTTTGTGCATTCGGTTGCGGCCGCTTCGATCGTAGCGAAAGTCTATCGCGACGCCTGCATGACCGAGATGGACGCACACTTCCCCGGATACGGATTCGCTCGCAACATGGGCTACGGTACGGCCGAACACATGCAGGCCATGCAAAGGCTCGGCCCTTGTCCGATCCACCGGCGCTCGTTTGCTCCGGTACGAGAGTTGCTCGCGCGAACGGGCGCCGCGCAGGTATGAAAGAACGCCTGCTGTTCTACGCCATTGCGGCAGGCGTACTGGCGGGAGTGGCGCTGGGATGGTTCGCCGGCGAAACCGCAGTGTCGCTGGGCTGGATCGGCGATCTTTTCCTCAATGCTCTGAAAATGCTGGTTGTGCCGTTGGTGGTCTGCTCGATGATCGAGGCGGTCTCGGCCATGTTCGCTCACGCCCGGTTGGGGACGGTGGCGCGCACGACGGTGGCCTACTATCTGCTGACGACTTTCATTGCCGTGGTCACCGGACTCACCGTGGTTTCGCTGCTGCAACCCGGCGTCGGTGTACAGATTGCCGAGTTGTCGGCGGGATCGGCGCCGGCGATCGGCGCCGCCGGGCCGGCGGCGATTGCCGGTAGCCTCGTTACCCCCAACCTTTTTGAGGCGGCGGTAGAGTTTCGACTTCTGCCGCTGCTTGTGTTCGCTCTCGTCTTCGGTCTTGCCCTCAGCTCGATCGGCGAATCGGGCAAGACGGCGGTGGCCTTCTTCGTCGGTTGCAACCAGGCCTTGCTCAAGCTGGTCGGCTGGCTCATGTACGCAGCCCCCGTGGGCATCGCCTCACTGGTGGCCGCGCATCTTGGCAAGGCCGGTGGTGGCGAGGTGTTCGCCCGCGAGATCGCCGCCATCGGTGGATATTTCGTTGCCGTCATGGTCGGCCTCGCCGTGCACGGATTGATCGTTCTGCCCGTGATCTTGTTTTTTGCTACGCGAAGAAATCCTCGCGTTTATGCCACCAACCTGGGAGAGGCACTCTTGACGGCGTTCTCGACCGCTTCGAGCTCGGCGACCTTGGCTGTCACCATGCGTTTGAGTGAAGAGCGCAACGGCATACGCCCGCAGACGGCGGCCTTCGTCCTGCCGCTGGGTGCGACGGTGAATATGGACGGTACGGCACTGTACGAAGCGGTCGCAGCTATGTTCATCGCCCAGGCGACGGGAGTGGATCTGAGCTGGACCTCGCAGTGGATGATCGTTCTCACCGCGACGCTGGCTTCGGTAGGCGCCGCCGGCATCCCGCAGGCCGGCCTCGTGACCATGGTGATCGTTCTGAAGGCCGTCGGTCTCCCTCTCGAAGGGATCTCCGCGATTCTCGCCGTCGATTGGTTGCTCGACCGCTTCCGCACCACGGTCAACGTTTGGGGAGACGCCGTCGGCGCCGCGGTTGTCGATGCCCGCTTGGGCCCTGTTTTGCACCCGTAGAGGCAATCGTCTAGGCTTCCCGGATAGTTCGCCTCTCCCGGTGAGCAAGCAAGCGAAAGGAAAGAATGACGTTATACGATTACAGCGAATGCCCGTTTGCGAAGAAGGTGCGTATCGTACTGATCGAGAAGAACCTGGAGTTCGAGACCATTGCGATCAACCTGGATAAAGGCGAGCAGCGCAAGCAGGAATTTCTCGATCTCAATCCGTTCGGCAAGGTTCCGGTGCTCGTCGATGAAGACGGCGTCGTCATTTACGATTCGACGGTCATCAACGAGTACTTGAACGACGAATATCCCTATCCGAACCTGCTGCCCGAAGACGCCGCCGAACGCGCGCGGGTTCGCATGCTTGAGGACTTCGCCGATACCGCGTTCACGTTGCCGGTCATGGCGCTCGAGCGCGAAGCCGCGGGTAAGGCTTCCGAACGAGACTTGGCCAATGCCGGAACCGCGCGTGAGTTGCTGATGAATACGCTGACCATGCTCGAGCGTCAGCTCGGCAAGCGCGAATTCCTATCAGACGCGTTTTCTCTGGCCGACGTCTCTTTTGCACCGGCAGCGTTGCGCCTGGGATCGCTCGGCATCGAACTCGGTGATGATCACACGAATGTCAAGGCGTGGATCGCCCGATTGACCGTACGGCCGAGCGTCGGTGCGGTTGTGAAGATGGTGGCCTGACACCGTGCGCCGTCCCGAAGAATTGAGCTTCGGAGAACGCCTTTACATTCCCGAAATCCTTCGTGGAATGGCTGTCACAGGCGGCAAGTTTTGGCGCAACTTGGGGCTTCACGTCGCCCATGCTTGCGGATGGAAGCGTGACGTCGAGGCGGCTGTCACTCTCCCTTACCCCGAGGTCTATCAGAACTACGGCCCCGAGTATCGCGGCAGTCACCGTCTGACGCTGAAAGAGGACGGCTCGATGCGTTGTACCTCGTGTTTTCTTTGCGCAACCGCGTGTCCGGCCCGCTGTATCCACATAGAAGCCGGCGAGCTTCCCGATTCCACAGTCGAGAAGTACGCGGTGCGCTACGAGATCGATACGCTTCGCTGTATTTTCTGTGGCATGTGCGTGGAAGCCTGTCCGTGTGACGCGATTCGTATGGACACCTCCGTGCATCCGCGAATCGCGGGCTATCGCAGGAGCGATTTCATCGAGGACAAACAGGTTCTGATGGGACGCTCGCGAGTCTTGGAAGAGCGAGGCCGGGGCGCGATCATGCAGGATATGTTGGCTGAGTATCGCAAGGCCGGGTAGAGCCGGGCGATGATTCTGTACTATCTCTGGAGGAAGGGCCTCCTTACAGGGATGGACCGCGACAAGCGCCGATTCTTCTTCGGCAAGGGCGAGAACCCGCTTTTTCTTTCGCGCCGGTGGCCGCTCGTCCGATCGATAAATTGGATTAGGGCAATGTATTCACGCACTTATGCTCTGGATGTTGTGGAGTGGCTGAGCTATAGAATAGAGCTCTACGACGGCCGTCGAGGCTGAGTACACAAAACCAGTCCGCTTAGGTACACTATCGTTTCTACGCGTTCGAGGAGACCGAAATGGCAAAGACCTACGACGAAATACTCAAAGAGGCTCGCGCCCAGGTACCCGAGATCTCCGTGGAGCAAGCCGCTGCGCTGGCCATGGGCCCGAAACGGCCGCTGTTTATCGACGTGCGCGAGAAAGAGGAGTACCGCGAGGGGCATCTCGGCAACGCCCTCAGCATTCCCCGCGGTTTTCTGGAAATGCAGGTCGAGTCTAAGGCACCCGATAAGGATCAGTTGCTTGTCGCCTATTGCCAGAGTGGGGTTCGCTCGCTCCTGGCCGGTCGTATCCTGAAAGAGATGGGCTACACCGATGTGCGTTCGATGAGCGGGGGCTACGGTGCCTGGAAGGGTGCGGGGCGGCCCTGGGAACAGGATTTCCAGTTTAGCTCCGAGCAGCTCAATCGTTACAGCCGTCACTTCCTTCTTCCCGAGGTCGGCGAAGCCGGGCAGGCCAAACTTCTCCAGTCGAAGGTCCTCTGCCTCGGTGCCGGCGGCCTGGGCTCGCCGGTTGCCATGTACCTGGCGGCGGCGGGCGTGGGCACGATCGGCTTGGTCGATGACGACGTCGTCGATCTGTCGAACCTGCAGAGGCAGATCCTTCATACCAACGACCGTGTCGGCGTTGCGAAAACCGAATCGGCGAAGATAACGTTGACGGCGTTGAACCCCGACGTGAATGTGATCGAACATCGAGTTCGTCTGGACTCGTCGAACATTCTCGACATCATCAAAGACTACGACATCATCGTCGATGGTTGCGACAACTTCCCGACGCGTTATCTCGTCAACGATGCTTGCGTGATGACGGGAATTCCGAACGTCCACGGCAGTATTTTTCAGTTCGAGGGTCAGGCCACGGTGTTCAAACCGGGGGAGGGGCCGTGCTATCGGTGCCTGTTTCCCGAGCCGCCGCCGCCGGGGATGGCTCCCAGTTGTCAGGAAGCCGGAGTGCTGGGTGTACTGCCGGGGCTGGTGGGGTGCATCCAGGCGCTCGAGGCGATCAAACTGATTCTTGGTATCGGTGAGCCGCTTATCGGTCGCTTGGCCCACATCGAAACGCTGGGTATGAACGTACGCGTGTTCAATCTGCGCAAAGATCCGGACTGCCCCATGTGTGGGACCCACCCGACGATCACCGAACTGATCGATTATGAGGAGTTCTGCGGCTTGCGCGGAGGAACGGCGGCCTCGGACGCTGATGCCGCTTGAGGCCGCAGAAGCGACCAGCCTCATTCTGATGCGCCATGGCGAGACCGCCTGGAATCGAGAACGGCGGGTCATGGGCAACGCCGACATCCCGTTAAGCGCCGACGGGGCGCTGCAGTCGGAGCGTGCGGCCGAGCTGCTGGCGCGCTTCCCCATCGACCGCATCCTCAGCAGTCCGTTGCAGCGCGCCCGGCAGACGGCGGCGATTGTTGCCGAAAGGATCGGCGTCGATTTGGACACCGACGCTGATCTCGAAGAGGTTCACTTCGGTGATTGGCAAGGCAAGACCTATGGAGAGATCGTAGGCGACCCTCGCTACGGGGTTTTTCTCAACGACCCTGTGACGACTCCGACGCCCGGCGGCGAGACCATCGCCGATGTACAGGCGCGAGGCCTGCGTGCCTTGCAGACCCTACAACCGGGGAGCCGTGCGTTGGTGGTTTCGCACGGGGATGTGATCCGCACTCTGATCAGTCGCTTCCTGGCCGTGCCGTTGCGCGAGTTCCGTCGCATTCGCGTCGACAACTGCGGGCTGACGGCGATATCGATCGCCGCCGGCCGGCCGGAGCTGAAGTTCATCAACGTGCTCGCGGACCCGGAACGGGCCTGGGACCCTCTGCATTGGAGCACAAAAACCTAACGATCCAGCGGGGTTGCCCCTGTGCGTAACGCGCCGGCTTCACCTTGACAGCGGCGCACGCGTTGGGCACTGTCGGCCCATCCATGGTTCCCACGGTTTCCACGCAACAACTCAAAGCGATCGCACAACGGCTCCGGATCGCCTCGTTGGAGGCGATCGCCGAGGCCGGGTCCGGACATCCCGGGGGTTCGCTCTCCAGCGCTGAAATTGTCGCAGCCCTGTACTTCTCCGAGATGAACTACAAGGTCGAGGATGCTGCCTGGCCTGGTCGCGACAGGTTCGTCATCTCAAAAGGCCACGGGGTGCCTATCGTGTATGCCGCTTTGGCCGAAGCCGGTTGCATCCCGCGCGCGGAACTTGCCACCTTGCGCAAGCTGGGCAGCCGTCTGCAAGGACACCCCGATCATGTTCGCCTTCCTTATGTCGAAGCGGCGACGGGGTCGCTCGGACAAGGCCTGTCGGTCGCAGTCGGCATGGCGCTGGGAGAACGGCTCGATCGCGCCAACGATTATCGCATCTATTGCCTTCTCGGTGACGGCGAGATTCAGGCCGGGCAGATCTGGGAGGCGGCCATGTCGGCCGGCAAGTACGGCCTGGGTAACCTCACGGCTATCGTCGACTACAACAAGGTTCAGCTCGACGGTCACGTTCGAAAGATCATGGATCTGGAGCCGCTGTGCGAGAAGTGGATGACGTTCGGCTGGGACGTCGCCGACATCGACGGCCATTCCGTGGGCGAGATTCTCGCGGCGTTCGAACACGCCCGCGCGGAAAATTCGCGACCGAGCGTCATCGTCGCCAATACCGTGAAGGGCAAGGGAGTATCGTTCATGGAGGATACTCACGCATGGCACGGCAAAGCGCCCAACGCCGAGGAACTGGAGAGAGCGATCGCGGAAATCGATGCTGCGGGTGTGGCAAGCGGTTCCGCCGGAGGGGAAAGTGTTTAAGGCAACGCGTGTGGCCTTTGGGGAATCCCTTGTTGCGATAGGGGAGAGCCACGAAAATGTCGTCGTCCTCGACGCAGATCTCGGCTCTTCGGTACAGACCCGTAAGTTTGGTGAGGCCTACCCCGATCGATTCATCGAACTCGGTATCGCCGAGGGCAACATGATCGGCGTTGCGGCCGGTCTGGCGCTCAGCGGCAAGAAAGTTTTTGCTGCCAGTTTCGCTTGTTTTATCGCCGGTCGCTTCGAGCAAATACGTATGTCGATCGGCTACAACAACGCCAACGTGTGCGTCGTCGGCACGCATGCGGGCGTGGGGATCGGCGAAGACGGTTACAGCCAGATGGGCTTAGAGGACATCGCGCTGATGCGCTCGCTGCCCAACATGGTGGTTATCCAACCGGGCGATGCGGTAGAGGCGGCACGTGCCACCGAGTTCCTTGCCGACTACGCGGGGCCGGCCTATCTTCGACTGACCCGCCAAGGGTTGGCCGAGTACAATGACGAAAGTTATAGCTTCGAGTTCGGCGAGGGCGTCGAGTTGCGAAGAGGAGCGGATCTTACCCTGGTCGCCTCGGGCGGAGTCGTCGGACACGCCGTCGAGGCGGCCGAGCGTTTGGCCGGGCGAGGGTTCGACGTCGGGGTCATCAACATTCACACGATCAAGCCCGTGGATGCCTCGCTGCTCGTGGCTACGGCGGGGCGCTGCGCCCGAATCATGACGGTGGAGGATCACGGCGTTGTCGGGGGATTGGGCGATGCGGTCCTCGAGGCCCTGGCGGAGCTGCCGGCGGTTTCCGTGCGCAAGCACGGTGTTCACGGGTACGGGGAGTCGGGCTCGGGCGCTGAGTTGTATCGCAAGCACCGGCTCGATGCCGACGGCATCGCCGAAATCGCCCGTGAGTTCATCGCAGACAGCGCCGAGCCTCGCGCCCGCGCCGCCGGTTGAGTTTGTTTTCGTCGCCAATCAAGCGGCTTCGACTCTGAGAAAACGGGCCTGATACAGGCGTCGTCCCTGCCGTCGATACTTGCTTTCGTAAGAGCTGCAGGCGCTGCCGGCTAGGTTTGGCTCCCATTCGAGCGGGCGCAATCCGGCATCGAGGAGATTCGATCGTGCATCGGCAAAAGTGGCGGCGACGTCGGTCACCAAATACAGGCAAGCTCCGGGTTTGAGAGTGGCCGCCACGGCTTGCGCGAAGCGCGGGCGCAACAGGCGCCGTTTGTGGTGGCGTTTTTTCCACCATGGGTCGGGGAAATAGACGTGGTATGCATCCACGCAGTTCGAACCCAGGATATTTTCGACCACCCAGCGGCCGTCGGTGCGCAGCAGACGGACGTTCATCGGTAGGGGGCCGTTACGGAGAACCGAAACGACCGTTGCGGCTCGCATTTCGAAGCCGACAAAGAGCGTATCCGGTCTTCGCACGGCGGCCCCAGTCAAGTAGCGGCAGTTCCCCGGTCCGATCTCGATCTCCATGCGACCCAATCCCGGGTTGATGGCCCTGCAGTCGGCCTCCGAGAGCCGTCGGTCTGCTTGCAAGATACCGATAAACATCGGTCATGGCGTCTGCCCGGCGCCACCGGCAACGCTGCTGCCTGCGAATCCGCTGCTGAGGGCGGCGGTGGCCAGGATGAGCACGATCGTCAGCCACAGCGCGATGCGCAGCCGATGTTTTGTGCTCCGCAGAGCGGCCTCGGTAACCGGGAGTCCCCCTTGGTCGGCACGCACCAGTCGGAAGCCGACGCCCAGAGCCAGGTAGGTGGCGTTCATGATCAGAACGAATGCGAGGCTCAGCTTGGGGAGCAGGCCGACGGCGAAAGCGAGGTAGCGTGGCCCCAGCGCCTGCTTGAATCCCGTCAGGGACCAGGCGCCGGTCATGACGATGACCAGGAGGACCGCGATCGTGAGCGGGCTGTAGACTCGGAAGATCTCCGCGTATCCGTGCCGGCGCACGACGGCATCCGAGGCCTGCGCCCCCACCACCTCAATGAGAAGCGCGACGAAGACCGTCGAACCGAAATATACGGCGAGGGCAAGAAGGTGAACGACCAGCAAGGAGGGGGGATGCATGCGCGGCGCTTGTATAGCCGAGGCTGGCGGAAAGCAAGAATGCCTTGAATTTTCACTACTTCGCCCGTAGTCTTGGCGCGTCATGTCCAAGCGTGTGGAATTGACGGAAAACTTGCCGCGTGTCGGTGGAGTCACCGGAGATGCGGGGCTCGTTTCCGAAGCTGTGCTGGTCACTCGCGTCGATGCGGCCATAGGTTGGGCGCGCAAGTATTCGATTTTTCCCTATCCCTTTGCGACTGCGTGCTGCGCCATGGAATACATGTCGCTTTCGATGGCGCCTTACGACATTGATCGTTTCGGCGCTCTGCTGCCGCGCTTCACGCCGCGGCAGGCCGATCTTCTTATGGTCATCGGTACCGTAACTTCGCGTCAGGCGCCGATTCTGAGACGTGTCTACGAGCAAATGGCCGAACCGAAATGGGTCATGGCCTTTGGCGTCTGCGCTTCGACCGGCGGTTTCTACGATAACTATACCACCGTTCAAGGGATCGACCGGATTGTCCCCGTCGACGTTTACGTGCCGGGCTGTCCGCCGCGTCCGGAAGGAGTGTTGGACGGACTCATGGCCTTGCAGCGCCGTATCCAGGCACAACCACAGAAGTTGGCCGGCGCTAGAGGCGTCACCTCGGAGTGACCACGAGAAGGGGGCATCGCTTGTCATCGCTGAGCCCGTTATGAACGAAAAGGTTCTCCTGCATTTCCAAGACACCGACGCCGACCTCAGGGACTTGCAGTCCTATATGCGCGAAGGCGGTTACGAGACTGCGCGCAAGGCCGTCACCGAACACGAAGCGGGCGACCTGATCGAGATGATCAAGGACTCGGGTCTTCGCGGCCGCGGCGGTGCCGGTTTTCCGACCGGTCTGAAGTGGAGCTTCGTACCGCAGAACACCGGCAAGCCGGTGTATCTTCTCTGCAACGCCGACGAGAGTGAGCCGGGTACCTTCAAGGACAGGCACATCATCGAGAACGATCCCCATCAACTGCTCGAGGGGATCCTGATCGCCGCGCACGCGATTCGTTGCCGTACGGCGTACATCTACATACGCGGGGAGTTTGCCCGTGGCTTTCAGACCCTGCGCAAGGCCGTTCTCGATGCCCGTGCTCGAGGGTTTGTCGGCCAAGGGATTTTCGGCTCCGCGGTTGATATCGATGTTCACGTGCATCGCGGGGCCGGCGCCTATATTTGCGGCGAGGAGACGGGTTTGATCGAGTCGCTCGAGGGCAAGAGGGCCTACCCGCGCAACAAGCCGCCGTTCCCGGCGGTCTACGGTGTTTTCGGCAGTCCTACCATCGTCAACAACGTCGAGACGCTTTCCTGCGTCAAGCACATCGTCGAGCGCGGCCCCGAATGGTTCAAGAGTATCGGTCCCGAAGCGGGACCCGGCCCGAAGCTGTATTGCGTAAGTGGTCACGTGCGCAAACCCGGGGTCTACGAACTGCCGATGGGGACGGGTCTGCGCGAGATCATCGAACATCATGCGGGCGGACTCCGGCCCGGGCGCAGTCTCAAAGCCGTCATTCCGGGCGGTTCCTCCGTTCCGATCCTACGACCCGAGGAAATCGACATCGACATGGACTTCGATTCTGTTGCCAAGGCTGGGTCGATGCTCGGTTCGGCGGGCATCATCGTCATGGACGATACGACGTGCATGGTAAGGGTGTTGAGGACGATCTCGCATTTCTACCATCATGAATCCTGCGGCCAGTGCTCGCCGTGTCGCGAGGGAACGGGCTGGCTGGAGAAGATCCTGACCCGCATCGATGCCGGAGAAGGCAGCGAAGAGGATCTGCGCGTTCTCGACGAAGTCGCAGCCGGCATGGCCGGCAATACCGTTTGTGTACTTGCCGATGCTGCGGCGATGCCGGTGCGGAGTTTTTTGAAAAAGTTCGGTGAAGAGTTCGTCGCGCACGTGCGCGACGGCGGCTGCAACGCTGAGGCCGTACATCGCAGCGTCGCCTGAGGATCGTCATGCCTAAAGTTACCATTAATGGAATGGAGATCGAGGTTCCGGCTGGAACCAATCTCATTCGTGCTGCCGAGCTGAGCGGCCAGGAAATCGCGCACTATTGTTACCATCCCGGACTGTCGGTCGCCGGTAACTGTCGGATGTGCCTGGTCGAGATCACCGCGTTGTCGGAGAAGCAGCCCAAGGGTTTGCCGAAGCTGCAGATCGCCTGCAACACGGTCGCCCAAGACGGCATGGTCGTCGAATCAGAGAACCCGAGAGTCCGCAGCGCGCGTAGGAGCGTGCTCGAATTTCTGCTCATCAACCATCCTATCGACTGCCCGATTTGTGATCAGGCCGGCGAGTGCAAGCTGCAGGAATACTACATGGACTACGGCCGTTACCGGAGCCGTGTCGATGTCGTCGATAAAGTGCATAAGCACAAGGCCGTTCCCATCGGTTCCGACGTCATGCTCGACCAGGAGCGCTGCATTCTGTGTACACGCTGCGTGCGCTTCCTCGAAGAGGTGACCGAGAGCCATGAGCTTACGATCCGCGAGCGTGGCGACCGCTGCGAGCTCTCTCTTGCCCGCGGCAAGTCGGTCGACAACGATTATGCCGAAAACATAGTCGACATTTGCCCTGTCGGAGCTTTAACCAGCCGGGCGTTCCGTTTCCACGCGCGGGTTTGGTACCTGGAGAGTACGGAGTCGGTGTGTACGGGTTGTGCGACGGGCTGCAACATCGACGTTCACAGCCGTGGCGGCTCGATGTTTCGTGTCAAGCCTCGTGCCAACGAAGATGTGAACCGTTATTGGATGTGTGATTATGGGCGCACTGTCTTTGCCGATAGTGTGGGACCCCGGCGTTTGCTGTCGAGTTTGTCGCGAGGGGTAGGCGGTTTTGTCCCGTCCCGTTTCGAAGATGCCGCGTTGCGTGCTGCTGAGGCTCTGAAGAGCGCGAAAGGGCCGGTTGCCGTTGTGGGTTCGGCGGGCTTGTCGTTGGAGGAGGGATTTCTGCTCGGACAGATCGCCGAGGCTCTGGGGGGCGGAGAGAAGATCGTTATTTCGCCGCGTGACTCGGAGTTCGCCGACGACGGTGTGTTGATTTCCTCCGATCGTTTTCCCAATCGCGCGGGCTTGAAATCCATCGGTTTCGTAGAATCCGAAACCTTGTCGTACAGGGCCGACCGTTTGCTGGTGGCACGTGCCGACCCAGCGACCGGCGTAGATTCATGGCCGGGTGTCCTTGAAGCTGCAGCTGCTACGGTGGTGTTCGCCGATACCCGCGACGAGACCTTGGAGTACGCCGATGAGATTCTCGCCGTCGGCTCTCACTTCGAAGGCGACGGCACGTTTGTCAACCGCGACGGTCGCGTCCAGCGCTTCCGTAAGGTGGTGGATCCTCCGGGCGGTTCGGTAGCCGGGTGGAGAGCTTTGGCCTACATCCTTTCGGCACTCGAGGGGCCGACCTACGCAAGCGCGGAAGAGGTATTTGCGGCTCTGGCCAAAGACGTTCCGGCCATACCCGGGCTCGACTACGAAGCGCTGGGATCAACGGGACGTCCCTTGGCTGTCGAGTCGGTAGCGGGAACCGCGCTGCCGGCCGGCGAAGGGGTTGCGCCGGCGCCTTTGTAGGCTCGCGTGTTCGCCGCGGTTTCCTGTTGTTCTACAGCGGCAGTCCGACCCGGAATAACAACCAGTGGCTCAGGATTTCGCCGACGGCGACGACCAGGGCTGCGATGTAGAAAAGTCCGGTCGCGGCCATCGTCTGCGGAATCCGCAGGGTACGGGTGATGAGTGCGAGAATTAACGCCGTGAGAGCCCAAGCCGCGATCCGGCCGCTTGTCAACCACACGAAACGAGAATCGAAGGCGAGGGCAAAACGATCGCTGAAGACGTTGCCGGGCCACAGCCATAACAAGGCTGCACCGATCGCTACGACGGCAATGTCCCAGCGTAACGCGGCCTGGCAGAACGCGAGCATTCGCTTCAAGGGTGCCAAGTCCAGCCCGCTCTCGATGAGATACCAATGGCCGAGCAGCATGCCGCTTGCGGCGCTTCCGACGAGCGCGGATCCGGTGCACGCGGAAACCGCAAAGGGCAGGCCGGCCCAAGCCGTGGCATCTGCGGGACGGAGCGCGAAAGCCGACACGGCTACGGCGGAAAAACCGAGCGCGACGGATATGGGGAACGTGCGTGCACGGAATTTTGCCGAGCTCCCGTACAGACTCACGCAGTAGAGCGTTGCGCTCAGCGCGAACGCGCACCACAAAGACAGTTCGCCCGTAGAGACTCCCGCGCCGGTATCGGAGTGGAGAAACAGCGACAGCTCGCCGCCGGCAATCAAATATCCGCAGAGAAGGTAGATGACGGCGCTCGACTTAAAGAAACCTCGTTCCATTTGAGCGAACGGAGGAACGGCGAGAGAGAGAATGCCGCCGGCCGCCAGCTTGCCGAAAAGCAGGAGATAGGCATGCGCAAAATGAAGTTCCACTAGAAAAGTCCAACCTTTAGATCAGGATTCCGCTTCTGACACATGATGATAGGTAACGTTGACTACGAGTTTTATCGCGTCGGCAATCGACCGGGACCCTCCGCGTACCCTGTTTTCGGCCACGGCTCGTTCTTACGCAAGCGACTCTCATGGCGCGCGGCGAGATTCCTTAGCGATAATGAACACAAGCAAGACACCATTACATCTCCGTACTGAACGCATCGTTGCTCTCTTGCCGTCGTCTAAAATAAACACAAGAGAAAACGCGCACAAGCACCGCTGCCGGCGTCGGGGCTCGCTTGTTTCTTGCATCGGATACCTAAGAGCCATAAACAAATTCGCGTCGGGCGATGGGCAGTTTGTCAGCTCCGGCATTCGGAAGCAGATCCTAGCACTACTGCTTCCTACTTCAGACAACCGGCTGTAGCGCGAGCTACGGCGGCAGCGCGGGCGGTGCGTAGAGACGCACTGGGTGTGCCCGTCCGTTTGCCGAGAGAGTGGTGAAGGAGTGGGGCTTGTGAAGCCGACGATCGAGTTTCGGGGGCAGTGCGTGTTTTGATGAATATCGATGCGAACAGGGTGTGGAAGGAGGCCAGTTCTCTGCTGGAAAGAGAACTGTCGGTCAAGGACTTTCAGACGTGGATCCAGAATCTCCGGCCGCGAAGGATCGAGGGTGGCGTATTGACCCTCAGTGCTCCGTTTGGTCTTTACAGGGATAGGGTTCGGAAAGCTTTCTTGCCGGTGATCGAGAATGCCGTGTCGACCGTGGTCCGCGCGCGCTGCCGTGTTGCGGTGGTGGTGGATGAAGACGGCGGGGAGGACCGGCCGATCGCGGTCGCATCAGGCCCCGCCGTATCTTGGCCCCCGAAGGCGAAGCCGCCGACCAAAGCGGCTACTGCGACGTTCGGAGGTGGTGTGCGGCCGCGCACCTTTGAAAACTTCGTCGTGGGAGAGGCCAATCGCATGGCCTATCTCGCCGCACGTCATATTGTCGACGGCAGCCTCGGTGAAGCGAATCCGGTGTTTCTTTATGGCGGGGTCGGCTTGGGGAAAACGCACTTGCTGTCGGCTGTCCGCCACGCTCTACGCTCGAGCGGTGGCAGGGTGCTATATTATCCCGGCGAGGAGTTCACGCGTCGTATGGTTGATGCCCTGCTCGCGCATCGGATGACGGAATTCCGCCGCGAGTTTCGCTTGGCCGATGCCCTTCTTATCGACGACGTCCAGTGCATGGTCGGCAAGAAGCGGACTCAGCAGGAACTCGCCGAAGCCTTCAATGTGCTGCACGCCGCGGGGAAACCGATCGCTTTTGCGAGCGATCGACCGCCCAGCGAGATCCGTACTTTCGAGCAGGGTCTGCGGAACCGATTTCAGGGAGGTTTGATAACCGAGCTGCGGCCGCCCGACAAAACACTTCGCGCGGAGATTTTGCGTGCCAAGCTCAGCGAGGCGGGCATCGATCTGGACGATGGTCTCATCGACAGGCTATCGGTCGTCCTGCAGGGTAGTATCCGCGAGATGGAAGGCGTGGTTGCCAATATCCGCTTGGCTTCCAGTGGCTGTGAGGGACGGGTGGAAGATGCCGTCCTCGAGACCGTGATCGCACCGTTTCTGAAGACCAACGGGCCGGTGAGCCTCGAGACCGTCATCGAGACCGTGAGTTGGGCGTTCGGCGTAAGCCGAGAAGAGATTCTTTCGCGATCACGAACGCGAAGGATCAGCCTTCCGCGGCACGTTGCCGCCTACCTGTGTCGCCGGTTGACCGGCTCTTCCTCGACCGAAATCGGCGATGCCCTAGGTGGTCGTAAGCACACTTCGGTGTTGCGGGCCGATAAAGGTGTACGCGACCGTGCGTGCGACGACCCGGGCTTTGCCAGTCGTCTTCGGGACCTCGAGCAAATGCTTGGCGGAGCCAAAGCCTTACGCCCGAGTAGTACGCGCTCGCGCGCCGGCGCCCTCTGAGCCAAAACTGTCGAGTATGGGCACTGCGACGCATCCCTTGTTCCGAGCCGGGGTGAGCAAAGCCCTCGGTATCGATTACCCGATCATGCTTGCAGGCATGGGCGGCGTATCGGCTTCCAATCTGGTTGCGGCGGTATCGAACGCCGGCGGTCTCGGTGTGATCGGCGGGGCGATGATGTCTCCGCGGCACTTACGAGCGGAAATTCGCGCTGTACGCGACGCCACCGATAAGCCCTTTGGCGTCGACCTGCTGGCACCTGACCCGGAAGCGATACGGCCTCATATGGCGGTCCTCTACGAAGAGGGCGTAAAAGTCTTTGTGGCGGGCCTTGCCATTCCCGAAGCGTTCATCGGTGAGATGCACGAAAAGGACATGCTCGTGCTGGTAATGGTAGGCAAGGTGCGCCATGCGGAGAAGGCCGTGCATGCCGGTGCCGACATCGTCGTAGCACAGGGAACCGAAGCCGGCGGGCATACCGGGCTCATCGGTGGAATGGCGCTGATTCCTCAGGTTGTCGACGCCGTCGACGTACCGGTGATGGCGGCGGGCGGCATCGTCGATGGCCGAGGCCTGGTAGCGGCACTAGCCTTGGGGGCGCAAGGCGTTGTTGTCGGCACTCGCTTCATCGCTACGCACGAAGCGGCGGCGGCCGACGCCTACCGGCGCACTCTGGTCGAGTCGGAAGCCTCGGCCACGGTTCGCACTCGCTGCTATACAGGCAAGCCGGCGCGGGCGGTACGTAACCGCTATACCGACAGCTGGGAATCTCGCGGCGAGCAGATTCAGCCGTTTCCCCTGCAGGCGATGCATTCCATGAGCGGAGGCGTCATGGATTATACGGGACGGACCGAGGCCGATCCCGATCGCACGTTCATGCCCGCCGGGCAGGGGATCGGGTCGATCCAAGAGATCAAGAGCGCCGCCGATGTGTTCACCGACCTCCTCGAGGGTGCCCGCGCCGTCTGCGATTCTCTGCCGCTCCGCAAGTAAGCCTCGGCGACTGCGCGCCGTGTGGTACATTGGCCCGTTCCGACTCGAAATCGTCGAATCTTTGACGCCTCGCAAGCGGATTGTACTGCGTAAAGCCCTTGCAAATGCGGAGTTGCGGGCTGGCACACCCATTGCTTTTGCCCTCGTACCACGCAGCAGCGAAGGAGTTACGGAAATGGAAGATCAGTTCGATGTAGACATCAGGCAGTTGCGACGTAACCTGCGCATGACGCAGGAGGAGTTCGCCCACACATTGGGGATCACCGTCGCTACGGTAAATCGCTGGGAAAACGGCCACGCCAAACCGAGCAAGCTGGCCCGGCGCGCCCTCGAGCGCCTCGCGCAAGCACGCAGCCCGGAGCCGGCGGTAGCTTCCTTCTAGCGGTTTACGAAAACCGTATCGAGGACGTGGAAACGCGAGGGGAAGGCCCCCGCGGTTCCACGTCGTCGGCCCCACACGGCTCAGCGCGCGTAGGCTTCGATGCTGCTGACTTGCGTCGTCAAAGTCGTCGGATCCAACGATACGCCGCGCTTTTCCGCGAGTCCGACGATTCCCGCCCGGGCGAGTTTGCTGGGTTCGGAATGTCCGTTCTCCCAACGATTGACGGTGCTGACGGTAATGCCCAGTGAGTGCGCAAACTCTTCCTGGGTCATATTTAGTTTCTGCCTGAGGTCTCGAATTCGTCTGCCTGTACTAGGTCGATCCATCTGTCACATTCTCCCTTGGTCGGCGGCTTCACCCCAATTGCAAAGGGATCGCCACGTTGTTTTGCAAACCACCTTGCAAGCCAGATGCCATGTCGGAAACCACGCAAATCGGGGCTATGTGGCCATTGAGTAGGCGAGGGATGACGAAAAATGGACGGGCGCTGCTCAAAATTGCATGGCGTGTACGGCGGCGCCCGCCTTGTATACTATGAAGCCGACCATGCCGCGGGTCTCCGTCATCATTCTGAACTGGAACGGCTGCGATCTTCTCGAAGCTTGTCTCGGCTCGTTACGCGAGCAGGACTACGAAGATTTCGAGACGATCGTAGTGGACAACGGTTCGAGCGACGAAAGTCTTCGCATGCTCGAATCCACGGCCGCGAGTTGCCGGCTGATCCGCAATGAGGACAACCGTGGGTTTTGTGAGGGCAACAACCAAGGGTTCCGTGCTTCAACGAGCGAACTCGTGGTCATGCTCAACAACGACGTAGAAGTGGCCCCGGACTTTCTTTCCCGTCTGACGGCCGCCGCCGATCTCGACCCGGAATTCGGCATGTTTGCGGCGCGCGTGATGATGTACGACCGTCCTGAGGTCTTCGATTCGACCGGCCTGTTGGTCTACCCCGATGGTGTTTGTCGAAGCCGCGGTTGGTTGGAGCAAGATGAGGGGCAGTTTGATGAGTCCGATGAATGCCTGGGCCCGAACGGATGTGCAGCGATGTACCGGCGCGCCATGCTCGAGGACGTCGGTGTCTTTGATGAGCGCTACTTCGCCTACCTTGAAGACCTTGATCTGGCTTTCCGAGGCCAGTTGCGGGGCTGGCGTTGCCGTTACGTGGCCGACGCCGTTGCGTATCACAAGAAATCGATGACGAGCGGATATCATTCGGCCTTCAAGGCGTTCTTGGTCGAACGCAATCGCATTTGGAACGCTTTCAAGTTGTTTCCACGGCGGATTCTCTTGCTGAGCCCGTTTTATACTCTCGCGCGCTACGCTGCGCAGGGATATGCAGCCGTGACGGGGCAGGGAATTACCAAGGGCTTCACGCGCGACTACTCGCGTGCACGGCTGAGCGCAATCCTCCTGCGCGCCTATGTGTCGGCTTTGCGCGGACTACCGGGTATCCTCGCCGACAGGCGCCGGGTGCAAGAGCGTCGCCGTCTCGGCGCTCTGGCCGTATACGCCCTCATGCGTCGTTACCGTCTTCCCTTGCGCGACCTGGCATTCAAGGATTGAGGTTCTTGAAGCCCTGTTCGCTTCGGTTGCGCAACACGAGGTAGTCACGATTGGTCGGATCCAGAGTGAGCAGCTGTTGACTCGTACGGCGCGCTTCTTCGTAGCGTCCGAGTTGCAGCAAGAGTTCGCTGTAGGATACAAGTGCACGTTGGTCGTCGGGGGAGGTCTGCAGGTAGTCTTCGTACGCGTCGGCAGCTTGCTGCGGGTGGTCCAGCTTGCGCAATGTGCGTGCTAGGTACTCGGTAGCCAGATAGAACTTCGGGTAGATCTTGATAGCAACGCGAAAACTATGAGAGGCTTCCGGCAAGTGCCCGGAACGCGCCAGGGCAAGACCGAGGTTGTAGTGAGCCTTGGCCGAATGCGGCGCATCGACGATCGTTTGACGGTAGAAATGCAGTTCGGAAGCCCACACCAGGGAGTGGGCATGGTAGGCTAGCGCCAGCGCCGTCACGTAGACCGCGATCGCTGCGGTGGTGAAGCTCCGACGTAGTACGCCACTGCGCCCGAGGGCGGCGGTCAGCCCTCCGGCAACGAGGCAGGGGCCGACGGAGGGGAGGAAAGCCAGGCGGTCGGCCATAATGGTGCCGATCGGTACGAGGATGTTCCCGGTAACCGCAAAGGCTAGGGGGAACCAGGCCAGGAGAAAGGCGTAGGTCGGCTTAGATCTGCGCAAGCGCCAGAGGGCGATTGCGGCCAGCAGCCAGCCGACGAGCGCCACTACGCCGGGCAGGATGCCGGTCGCGGTCTCGTGGAAGGATCGATCGCTTTGCAATCGCGCAGGCCAGACGACAAGTGCCGCGTAGTGCCACAGGATCGAGCAGGCATTCACGATTCTTTCCCAGGCCGGCATGAAGGCGAGGGGGTTGTCTATGAAGTCGATGTCGGACCCGGCGGATAGACGGGAACCGACGAACGTGAGCCAGGCCGTCAGCAGCAGGGCGTAGCCGGCATAGATCCACAAGGACGTCCGCCGTGAAGTCCGGTATCGTTGCGGTCGAGCGCCCGTCAGGTCGCAGGCAAGCAGGAGCAACGGCAAGCAGGCGGCGCTCTCTTTGCTTTCGAGCCCGGCCAAGAAAAAGATTGCCGCCGCCAAGGCTCCCCACCCGCGTGGGGGATACCCATGCATGTGCAGAAGAAGCGCCGACAGTACGAACACGGCTGCGAGTAGCTCGGCGCGACCGACGATGCTGACGACGGCATCGACGTGTAAGGGGTGGACCGCGAACAACAGCGCGCCGACGCACGCGGCGAAGGTCGAGAGCCCGAGGCTGCGGCCGAGCGCGAATACCAGCAGAGAAACCAGCGCGGCCAAGAACGTGTTGGTGATGTGGAAGGGGCGAGGGTTGGGCCGTGTGCCGGCACTACGGTTGGCGTCCAAGCTCAATACGGTCAGGTGGCGACCGATGCCCCAGGGCCGGCCGGCAACGAACTTTTTCCATCCCTGTTCGGCAGCGGGCGTACGTTCGAGGACGACGGCGTTGTCATCGTAGACGAAGCCGTAGTCGAAGGTGTGGGCGTTGACGAGCATCGTCGCGACGACGAGGATCGTTACAGCCATTATGTCAGCCGCGCGCGGCACGTCGACATCTACCTAGCCCGCCCGACGGCTAGCCACAAACCATTGGGGCGGGAGTCTTGTGACGGATGTCGCTTGGGCCTAGTGTGCGCGGATGGACGTCTTTGCATCGGCGAACGATCTTGCCACTTCCATTCGTAACAAAGCGATCAGTCCCACCGAACTCGTCAAGGCCTATCTTGCCCGCATCGATGAGCTGAACCCTCAACTGAACGCCGTGGTGTGGAGAAGGGATGAGCAGCTTCTGGCCGAGGCCGAGTCGGCCACACAAGCTGTAATGCGGGGAGACGAGCTGGCGCCGTTTCACGGGGTGCCGATCCCCGTCAAAGATCTGACCCAGGTCAAAGGATGGCCGACGACTTTCGGATCCAAAGCCGCCGCCGACTACGTCGCCGATCATGACGATGCGGTGGTAGAAGGGTTTCGGCGCGCGGGGTTTTTGCTGATGTGCCGAACCAACACCCCGGAACTTGGTACACTGCCGGTGACAGAGAACGATCTTTTCGGCGCTACTCGTAATCCCTGGAATCCCGAGCACACCCCGGGCGGCTCGAGCGGCGGCGCGGCTGCGGCGGTGGCCGCCGGTATGGCGCCGATCGCGCACGGTAACGACGGTGGCGGGTCGATACGCATCCCGGGCGGATGTTGCGGTCTTGTGGGATTGAAGCCCTCGCGCGGCCGTACACCTTGCGGCCCGCCCTTGGTTTGCGACGTGATGCACGGCGGATGTGTCGAAGGGGTGCTCACACGTAGTGTCGCCGACAGCGCCGCGGTGTTGGACTGTCTCTCCCGTCAGGATCCCTTGGCTTGGTACAACGCACCGGCTCCCGAGCGGCGGTTCGCGGAAGAAACCCAGCGGACACCGGGGCGCTTGCGCGTCGTCTGCATGACCAAGACTCCCAACGGTGTGCCGGTGGAGGATGCGTGCGTAGAGGCCGTTCGCGTGGTTGCTACTCTGCTTGAGGACCTCGGACACGAAATCGTCGATGCCGATTTCGACCTCGGTGAGATAGGCTCGCAGAGCGTCCCTTCATTCCTCGCGGTTTGGAACACGGGCTCGGTCTACTGGCCGATCGAACGGTGGGACGAGATCGAACCGGTCAACGCCGCTATGCGTGACTTGTCTCGCCAGACCGACAGCCTGAGCTATCTACGTAGCCTTGCTGAGTTGCAAAACGCTTCGCGACAGATCGTCGCACACTGGGGCCGCGACTTCGATGTGCTGGTGTCGCCGACGCTGGCCTGCGAACCGCCGAAGATAGGCGCGCTGTTCGAAGGCTATGGCGCTGATCCGATGGCGCCGTTGGTGAACGCAGCGGCGTTGGCGTCCTTTACACCCTTGTTCAACGCTACGGGCCAGCCGGCGGTCTCCCTGCCTCTGTATTGGGCGCAGAGCGGCTTGCCGATCGGCGTGCAATTCGTGGGCGGACCTTGGCAGGAATCGATGTTGCTGCGTTTGGCCGCGCAGCTGGAACAAGCTCGCCCTTGGGCCGACCGACGGCCGGCCGTTTCTTAAAGCGAATTTTTCGATTCGCCGTATCCGGCACACGGGGCGAGCAGATGGGTCGTATGCCGGGTTCCTCGCGGCCTGACCCCTGTTCGGGGGGCACCCAAAGACGACAACCGATCGCGTGGATCTTGCATGGGGCAGGGGCTAGCTCCAAGCCTGCGACAAGGCGAATGCGGCCGTGCGGCGGCGGAAGCGACGACGAGAAGGTCCGCCGGCCTCTTTACGCGCAGCTGCGAGGCCGAGGGACTGGAAGTAGGACGGTGCCCGTGTCTAGCTCGAAGTAGACGAAGGGGTCGGCAGTCCGTGTCAGAGAAACGCTTGCAAGATCAGGGTACTAAATGGTCAGCTCTCAACCGATACATGGTCATTGCTGCGACCGCCTTCCTGCTTTCGTCGCTGGTGGCTGCGGACTGCGTGGTTGGCGCCGCGGAACCGCCTCCTTTGCGATACGTCTTGACCTTCAGCCTGGTCGATGAGGTCTCGGTCGGGGCCCTGCAATACGAGGTTCGCTACCCGGCCTCCGGCCGTTTCGTAGGTGTAGCTGGTGAGGTTTCTTGCAAAAGTCTCCTCGACGAGCCCGTTCGCGCAACGTTTAATAACGATATCGGCGACTCGAGGCTGCGCAGCGCGTGGTACAGCCCGGTCGGATTCGATGGGCCCGTCGACCTTGCCGAGTGCGTCTTCGAGAGTCGATCGGGACGCAGCATCGGTCCCGAACAGTTTCACGTCGTGGTCAAGCTGATCTCGTCGCTGTCGGTGAGTAAGGTGGCTGCGTTCCCGCGAGTAACGGTCACTAAGGTCCGTCAAGGCGGTGGACCGGGTGATCGGGTGGTGGGCGATGTCGCTGCGATGCCGCTCGGATAGTTCCCTCCTGCGTGCGTTCGAGCCTGAACGTGCGTTTTCCTATTGACGAGACCGAAACGATTTTGTAAGCCGCTCGGACCTGGGTTAAGTACGAGGGCCGGCTTCGTGCATGTTCGGGCCCCCGTAGCTCAGGTGGATAGAGCGCAGGATTCCTAATCCTGGTGTCGCATGTTCGAGTCATGCCGGGGGCACC
>CAZKLE010000018.1:0-22533 GCA_964553415.1 uncultured Myxococcales bacterium | reverse complement strand
GCGTTGAAAGCATTTGGGCGCTATATGGAACGGGCACCCACGGCGGTTCCGCAGATGATGGGGGCCTTGGACTTCTATCTCGACGAGGCCAAGGAGATCGTCATCGTGTCGAAGAAGCCGGGTGAGGACGTCAAGCCTTTTATTGAAGCCTTGGCCAAGCGTTACCTCCCTAACTGTGCGGTCGTGGTAACTTCCGAGGGGGAGGAGGCCGAGCAGTTGCAACACCTCGTTCCACTGGTGGAGGGCAAAGTCGCGATCGACGGCGATACCACTGCCTACGTTTGCGAGAAGCGGGTGTGCAAACTGCCGACGAAGGATCCCGAAGTATTTGCCAGCCAGATCGCCACGGTGTCACCGCTGTCGAACTGAGTTCGCTTCCCCGGCAGAGGCCAATTCGCCACCGCAACTCGAGCCTGCACCGGCCGTGCAGCCGAAGCAGTGCGCGCCGGTGCGAATCGCCGTGCGGACCATCGGGTCGAACGACTCGATATCGAAGATCGTACGCGGACCGCGGCCGCCTCGCCCGCCGTCGCTGATATCGTCGACTCGGGCGGGAATCGCGAGCATCTGGTTGAAATCGCAATCGTACAGCGCGCCGTCCCAGCCGATGCTGACCATGTCGCGGCACATGAGGTCGTCGACGGTGGCGGCGTTGAAATGCGTGACGAGCAGGCTCATGTAGTCGGCGTACTCACCGCTGCGCTCGAGTTGCTCCGCGAAGCGCTTGATCGGCATGTTGGTAATCGTGAAAAGGCGATTGAATTCGATCGAGAACAAGCGCCACAGTTCTTCGCGATACTTGCGCTCCAGCTCTTCCTGAGGCGGCGGCAGAAAGGCGCCGAGGGGATTGTAGACGAGGTCGAGTTCGAGCCCGGAGCCGGTCCGGCCGTAGCCGAGTCCGTTGAGAGTCTGCAGGGCGGTGATCGACCTGCCGAACACCCCTTTCCCGCGCTGGCCATCGACGTTGGCCTCGGTGTAGCAAGGCAGCGAGCAAACGAGTTCCACGCGATTGTCGCGGTAGAACTCCGGCAGCCACTCCATGCCCGCTTCGTAGATCACGGTGAGGTTGCAGCGCACGATCACCCGCAGACCGAGACCGCGGGCCGATTCCACCAGGTAGCGGAACGACGGGCAGAGTTCGGGCGCTCCCCCGGTAAGGTCGAGGACTTCGATTCGTTCGGAGGCCGCTATGTGTTCGAGGATTCGTCCGGCCGTCGCCTTCGTCATGATCTCCGTGCGCTTCGGCCCCGCTTCTACATGACAATGATGGCAGGCTTGGTTGCATAGTTTGCCGACGTTGACCTGAACCGTGCGGATGGATCGCCGGCCGAGCGGCCTCAGATGATGAGCTGCCAAAGCGCCGTCAAAGCCGTTGCCGGTCGATTCGCCGGCGGTCGGCTTCACAGCGGCAGGCGCGTTGTTCAACGGGCCGAGGTTCATAGTGCGATCACTGGAGCGAGTTTCGTATCACCGGGAGCCGCTTCTGGCCAATCGCTTGCCGTGGCGAGGGGTCGAGAGAGGTGGGCCCCGGCGTGACTTGCTCGGGGACGACCAAATCGCCGGGGCCCGTGGCCCTGAAGACAGGGGGGGTGTCTTCAGGAACTCAAGCTCTCTCCACTCGGGGACTGATACGGGGCCTAGGTGAAAAAGTTACAGGCCGACCGGTAACCGTAGTCGGCCCCGATTCGTAGGAAAAACGAAGGCTTGTTCGGTCCGTCGGATGTGGCATCGTCAACGAGAAAGGCCCGGCGAGGGAGAGGCGCGGCCTCGATGGGGGTGTTGGGCCGCATCGCGCGAGTCCCCCACCCATAGGATCGGAAGCAACAGACTCGGCAGGCAAGTCGGCGTTCTCGGGTATGCTGACGGCGAGCCGCCACGGAACTCCGGCAAGAGACAATAGGAGAAAGCAATCAATGGCAGGATGGAACGTCGAAACCGCGGTCAACGAGCGCTACGGCAACGCGGCGGAGGCACGCGAACGGGAGCTTTGCTGTCCGGTGTCTTACGACAGCCGCTTTCTGGAAGTCATACCCGAAGAGGTCGTCGCCCGTGACTACGGCTGCGGTGATCCGAGCGCCTATCTCGGCGACGGAGAAACGGTGTTGGACCTCGGCTCGGGTGGGGGAAAAATCTGCTTCATCGCCTCGCAGATTGTCGGCCCCGAGGGCCGAGTCATCGGCGTGGACATGAACCCTGCGATGCTCAGGCTCGCGCGAAAGTCGGCTCCGCTTGTCGCTCGGCGCATAGGATTTGCCAACGTCGAGTTTCGCGAAGGGAAAATCCAAGACCTCGCTTTCGATCCCGAAAAGGTAGCGGCCTATTGCCGTGAACGCCCGGTCGCCGACAGCGAAAGCGCCCTCGAGTTGGAGGCCTTCATCGCCGAGCAAAAGGCGGAGGACCCACTCATCGAGGATTCCTCGGTGGATGTCGTCGTCTCCAACTGTGTTCTCAACCTGGTACGATCGGCGGAGAAAAACGATCTCTTCCGCGAGATCTATCGTGTTACCAAGGATGGTGGACGGGTCGTGATTTCGGACATCGTCAGCGATGAGGATGTTCCGCAGGCCATGAAGGAGGACCCGGAACTCTGGAGCGGTTGTATTGCCGGCGCCCTGCGCGAGGACGAGTTCCTCGAGGCTTTCGCGAGCGTGGGTTTCTATGGCGTACGCGTACGCAAACGCGACCGTGAGCCGTGGCGCACCGTCGAAGGAATCGAGTTTCGCGCGCTTACTGTCGAAGCGTTCAAAGGCAAGGAAGGCCGCTGCTTGGAACGTAAACAGGCGGTCGTATACAAGGGGCCGTTCTCCGAGGTCCTTGACGACGACGGTCACCGCATCCAAAGAGGCGTTCGCTATGCGGTGTGCGACAAGACTTTCCACATTTTCTCCCGCGCTCCCTACGCCGAGCACTTTGATGCCGTCGAGCCGCTCGAGGAGGTGCCGTTTGAGGGGGCCCGCGCCTTTGATTGTTCGCGCGACTCTGTTCGCCATCCGCGCGAAACCAAAGGCGAGGATTACAAAACGACTACCGAAGCGTCCGACTGTTGCTGCTCCTAGAGTGGCGGCAGAAAATGCTAGGGGCCGGCGAGTCCTGTAACCGGATGAGGTGCGATGCGTAGTAAGAGGGCGCTGCTGCCATGAGCCGCTCAGGGGGGGCCTGGGGCGAATGGATGAGGGCCGCCCAAGCCGGCGACGAGGAGGCCTATCGCTTGCTTCTCCAGGCGATCCAGCCGGTCGTGTACCGTTACCTACGGCGGCGTTTGTCCTCGGACGCAGCGGCGGAGGACGTCAGTCAGGAGGTGTTGCTCACGATCCATCGAGTTCGACATACCTACGAGCCCTTGCGGCCTTTCGAGCCATGGATGTACTCGATCGCCAAGAGTCGATTGATCGACCATCTGCGCAAAGAAAAGCGCCTACGGAATTGGCAGGTCAGCGTCGATTTTCTTCCTGAGAAACCGGCCGAACAACCGTTCGGACCGGGCAGCGATCGTTTGCAGGAAGCCCTCGAGGCATTGCCGGAGTCGCAACGCGAGGCGTTTACTCTGTTGAAGATCGACGGTCTGACCACGGAAGAGGCCGCCGAGCGGGTCGGTGTGTCGGTGTCGGCGCTCAAGGTGAGGGCGCACAGGGCCTACAAGGCCCTCAAGAGCGCCATTGTATCCGACGGCGAATAAAGAATCCGACGGCGAATAGGAATGATGGAAGAGAATCCGCCACAAGCATCGCTCGAGCGCAGTGCGAGATTGATCGATTCGCTCGTTCGCAAGCTCGAGCCCGTACGGCCGCTGCATACCGTGCGTGTTTATGCCGTGTGCTGTGGCGTTCAGCTCGCCGTTGCGTTGATCGCGGCGAAAATCTTCGGCGTCGGCCTCGGATCGCTTTCCCGCCTCAGCCAGCCTGCCTACTTAGCCATCGTTGCTACGCTGGCCGTGAGCTCGGCCGCGGCGACGTTTGTCGCCGTTCGCAGCGCCATTCCCGGCCGCGGTGTTCGCCACGCCAGTGCGGTGTTTTTGTTGCTCATCCCCTTGTTTCTGGCGACCTCGGTTTGGCTCAGCTCTCCGTGGGGCGGCACCTGGCACGGTTGGGTGCAGCTCATCGCTAACGGAAAGGCCTGCATGACGCGTATTACCGTGGTGGCTGCGTTGCCGTGGTTGGCGAGCTTGCTGATCTTGCGCCGCCTGGCGCCGGTGCGCGAGTATGCCACCGGGATGTTCATCGGACTTTCGGCTTTCCTGCTCGGGGCCTTGGCCGTGCAGATGGTCTGTGGGGTGACCGATACCTATCATCTGATCTTCGCCCACTACCTGCCGACCGCCGTTGGTGCCGTGGTCATCGGCCTGATCTCGGGCGCGGTTTTGCATCGCTCGCACCGTTCCTAGCCCTCCCCTTTGATTGCGCTCCGGCGGGATCGTACTAATAGCTCACGCGCTACGCGCTCGGGAGGACGATATGGATCTTGAAGGGAAAGCCGCCCTGGTTACCGGTGGTGGGGTAGGTGCCGGTCGCGCGATTGCCTTGGCGCTGTCGCGGCGCGGCTGCAAAGTGGCCGTAAGCTACTCGAAGTCGCAGGCCGAGGCCGATCTGACGGCTGCCGACATTGAAGCCCTGGGAACCACGGGGCTCGCAGTACGCGCCGACGTCAGAGACGACGACCAGGTGCGTGAGGCTACCGCGCGGGTCGTCGGGGCATTCGGTGGCCTCGATATACTCATCAATAATGCCGGTGTTACCGAGTTTATCGCCCACGACGATCTCGACTCGGTGACCGACGAGGTCTGGCAACGCTTGCTCGGGACCAATGTGATCGGTGCGTTCTCGTCGATTCGCGCGGCCGCTCCGGCCTTGAAGGCCGGAGCGGGGGGATGCGTTATCAACATCTCGAGCATCGCCGGCGTGTATTCGATCGGTAGTTCGGTTCCCTACTGTGCCTCCAAAGCCGCGCTCAACAGTATGACGGTTTCGCTGGCTCGCGCGCTTGCTCCCGAGATTCGCATCAACGCAGTCGCGCCGGGTTATATCGACACGCGCTGGTGGCAGGGACGCGACAACTACGCACCCATCAAGCAAATGGCCGAACAGGCAACTCCGCTGAAGAAAGTCTGTCAACCCGAAGATGTCGCCGGCGTCGTTGTCGGTCTCATCGACGCGGAAACCGTCACCGGGCAGATCCTCGTCGTCGACGGTGGCTACGGAATCGCCGCCGCACTGCCGAGCTGAGGGCTGATTCTATGGCGTTACTCGAAAAAGCCCTACGCGAAGTCTCGACGGTTGCGGCCTACGCTCGTACACTCACCCGGCTGCGCGGTCTGCGTCCCGGCGGCTCGTATACCGTCGCCGACCTCATCGAAGAACAGGCACGGAAGCGGCCTGACGCCGAGGCGTTGGTCTTCGAGGACCGTAGCTACAGCTACCGACAGGTAGAGGAGGCCGCCAACCGGGTGGCGAACTGGGCGGCGGCTCGCGGCGTCGGGGCCGGCGAGGTGGTGTCCTTGCTGATGGCCAATCGGCCTGAGTACCTCTTTGCTTGGCTCGGCTTGGCGAAGATCGGTGCGACCACGGCTTTGATCAACACCAATCTGCAGCACGGCCAGCTGGTTCACGCCCTGAACGTTTCCGGTGCCCGCCGTCTGCTGCTCGGTAGCGAGCTGGCCTCTGCGTTTATCGACGTGCGCGACGAAGTCGAACCGGCGCCCGAGGTTTGGGCCTGGGGGGCCGAAGTGGCGGGTACTTCGAGGCTCGACGCCGAACTAGCCGCGGCCTCGACAGCCGCCCCCGATCCGGCAGTGCGCGCATCGATCCATAGCGGCGATCCTCTTTTTTACATCTACACTTCGGGCACAACCGGAAATCCGAAAGCCGCCCGCTTCAGTCACTATCGTTTTTTGCAGGCCGGTACGGCCTATAGGTCGATGGCGCGGCTCGGCGAGAAGGACCGCATGTATTGCGTCCTTCCCCTCTACCACACCGCCGGTGGCGTGTTGGCGGTCGGGATGATCTGGGGCGCCGGCGGCACCCTGGTGCTGCGGAGCAAGTTCTCGGCGTCGAACTTTTTTGCCGACTGCCGCAAACACCGGGTGACGGCGTTTCAGTACATCGGCGAGCTATGCCGGTACTTGCTTCAGACTCCCGAGCGGACCGATGATCGTGTTCCCTCGATCCGAGCGGCGATGGGCAACGGATTGCGGCCCGACGTCTGGAGCCCTTTCCAGGAGCGCTTTGGAATCCCCAAAATCTACGAGTTCTACGGCGCCACCGAGGGCAATGTCGCGTTACTCAACATCGACAACAAGGTCGGTTCCGTCGGCCGCGTGCCGCCCTACTTGAAGCGTGTTCTCGGTATCAAACTGGTGCGCTTCGACGTAGACAGCGAGTCTCACCTTCGCGGCTCGGACGGCTTTTGTATCGAGTGTGCCCCCGGAGAGCCGGGCGAGGCGCTGGGGCGAATTCCGAACGACAAGAACGCAACGATGGGTCGCTTCGAAGGCTACACGGGCAAAGCCGAGACCGAGAAGAAGGTGTTGCACGACGTCTTCGAAAAGGGCGATAGCTGGTTTCGTACGGGAGATTTGCTACGCGCCGACGACGAAGGCTATTACTACTTCGTCGACCGCATAGGCGATACCTTCCGTTGGAAAGGGGAAAACGTTGCCACCAGTGAAGTCGCCGAAGCCTTATCTCCCTACGGGGGGATCCTCGAGGTCAACGTCTACGGCGTGGAGGTCCCCGGTGCCGACGGGCGTGCGGGTATGGCTGCCTTGGTATGCGATCGTCAACTGGACATGGACGGGCTTTATCGACATGTCAGCGAGAAGCTCGCGGTCTATGCGCGTCCCTTATTTGTGAGGCTGCAGCCGCAGATGCAGACCACCGGGACGTTCAAACACCGCAAGGTGGAATTGGTTCGCGACGGTTTCGATCCGCTACGGGTCGAAGACCCGCTGTTTTTCCGCGACGATGAGGTTGGAGCTTTCGTGCCGGTGGACGCTCCCCTTTACGCAAGGATCCGTGAGGGGGAAGTCCGAATCTGAACAGAGGATCGGTGTCCTTCTCAGGGCTGGAGAAGCTTTTTTTGCCAGCCGCCATGACCGTGAACAAACAGCTCGCGGTAATGGAAACGCGGCTCGTTGCGGGTCCAGAACTCGACGCGGCGTGCCCGCAGGCGGTACCCGCTCCAACCCGAGGGTCTCGGAATGTCGCCTCCGACGAAGCGGCGCTCGATCTCACGAAACTTTCTGTTCAGCTGTGCGCGGCTTTCGACCACGGTGCTTTGCCGCGAGGCGCATGCGGCGATGCGGCTCTCGCGGGGTCGCGAGGCCCAATAGGCATCGGCCTCGGCGGGATCGACGGCGGTGACGCGTCCTTCGACGCGGACTTGATGCCCGGTCACGTCCCAGTAAAAGGCCAGTGCGGCGTGAGGGTTGGCGGCCAGCTCGCGTGCTTTACGACTGCCTAGGCTGGTGTAGAACACCCAGCCGGCTTCGTCCGCGCCCTTGAGCAGCATGTAGCGGACCGAGGGCCGTCCGCGCCCGTCGGCGGTGGCCAGGGCGCAGGCCTCGGGTAGGGGCTGGCCGGCTCTACGGGCTTGGGCCAGCCATCGTTTGAATCGTCTACTAGGGTCATCGCTCATGATTTTGGACTGTACGACCCGCTGCGTCGGCGGTCAACGTACGCGTTGGCTGAATTGCGGGCTGTTCCGGTTTCGGCGTGGGGAAGACGACAGGCAGGAGGTGCATTCCGGAATCATTCCAGCTATCCTATTGCGCATGAACGTAAGGATGATGTGGCAGATGGTAGCGGTAGCGGTCGTTCTCTCGATCACAAACGGATGCATACCCCTGGCTGTCGGGGGAGCCGCTTTCAGCGGCTATTACGTCGGACACGACGAGCGGTCTGCTGTGCAGATCGCCGACGATGCGACGATTACCGCGACAGTCAAGACGAAGTACATCCGCGACGATACGATCTCGGCGCTTGATATCAACGTGGACAGCTATGACGGTGTCGTCACGCTCTATGGGTCCCTTCCCAACCGGGACGCCGAAAGGCGTGCGGTCGATTTGGCCGAAGAGACCGGCGGCGTGCGCAGGGTGGTCTCCAAGATCACCGTGGCATCCGACTACAGCTACAACGACGATTCCAGCAAGTACGGCAGTAATCAGGGCGGCACAGCCGGAAGCTACGACGGCCGTGATTACGGTAGTGCTGCGCGAGACGGTCGTTCGAAGCGCTGGGAAGACCTGTAGGCTGTAACCGCGCCGGCGGCGTTTCTCCATGAAGGCGCGTTGTGCCTCGCAGGCGTCGTCCGTCTTGCGCAAGGGTCGGCCGATTTCCTCCTGTAGGCGATAGAGACGGTCGACGCGAGGAGGAAAGATATGAGACACGCGATCACGGCGGTGATTTTGGCGGTCGTCGGCATTTGCATTGCGCATTTTGCCCTCGTGCGGCCCATGCCGGGATTCCTCCTTTACGTGCTCGGCATGCTCGCCGCGCTGATCGGGGTCATCGCATCCGTCGTCGCCCTCGTTCGTTCGCGTTCGGCGGGTTCTTCGCCTCCCGCGCGTGCCGGACGCTCGTTGCTGGTCTCGGCGGCGGTCTTGCTGCTGCTGTTGGTGCCTCTTTTCTCCGCGGGAAACGCGCCCCGCATCAACGATATCACTACCGACGGCCAGGACCCTCCCGCGTTCGCCGCCGCTGGTGATCTTGGCCCCAACCAAGGCCGCGATATGTCCTATCCGGGAGCCTCCTTTGCGGAGCAACAAGCGGCGGCCTATCCCGACCTCGTTTCCAAGCACGTTGCGCTCACGCCTGCCGATACGATGAAACGGCTGCGCGCCGCGATTCTCGAGCTACCGAGGACCAAGATCATTGCCTACGACCCCGCCGCCGGGCGGATCGAGGCGACGCAGACCTCGTGGTTATTCCGCTTCGTCGATGACGTCGTCGCCCGTGTGCGTCGCGACGGCCAGGGCAGCCTCGTCGACTTGCGTTCGAAGTCACGCGACGGCCAAGGTGATTTCGGCGCCAATGCCGCTCGCATCAAGGCCCTGCTTGCCGCGCTGGATTCCTGAGTGCATTCACGGGTAGCGCCCTGAACCGCATCGCCGACAGCTGGATCACCGCGGCCGACGGCGGCGCCGTCGTCGTTACCCGCACCAATCGTCTTGCGCGCGAACTGCGCGTCCGTTTGGCCCGCCGACGCGCGTCGGACGGACGGCAGGTCTCACCCGAGGCTGAGATCGAAACCCTGCAAATCTGGCTGGCGGGGTTGTGGGAACAAACCCTGCCCGAAGAACTCATGCTCTCGAGTTCCGTCGAACGCTTGCTGTGGCAGGAGATCGTTGCCGCCGATGCGGCTGTCAGCGACAGCGAGGCGGCGCCCCTGTTCGATGTGGGCGGTTTGGCCGATCGCGCCGCCGAGGCGTGGAGCAGGATTTGCGAATGGGGCCCGCCGTCCCGGGCCGATGGCAACGCGACGGCCGAGACAAGGGCGTTTCTCAGGTGGAAACGGGCCTTCTCGCAGCGCTGTCGTAAGCAGGGTTGGCGTACGTCGGCCGAGTTGCCCGTGCTCGTCAGCCAAGCGATCGAGGATGGGCAGCTTCAGCCGCCCGAACACATGGTCTTCGCCGGTTTTCGCATCGTCAGCCCTGTTCTGGAACGACTGCTCAATGCTCTGAGGCGAGCCGGCACGCGCGCAGTAGGCGAGGATGCCGACGATTTCCTGCGGCAAGCCTCGTGCGCTGAACCCGGTCGCATAAGCTACACGCGCTACCCATCCCTTATCGATGAGGTCAGGGCTGTGGCGGCCGGCATTCGTAGGGACATCGGAGACCGGGCCGATGCGACCATCGGTGTCGTTGCCGGCGACCTGTCGGCCTATCGTGAGGCAATCGAACGGGTGTTCACCATGGAGTTCGACCCGGAGGCCTTATTGGTCCCCGGGCAATTGCGAGAGCGTGTGTTCGACTTGGCCGGTGCCCCGGCGTTGTCCGACTACCCGATGGTTGCCAATGCGCTCGATCTGCTGGCGCTGCGGGAGCGCGACAATCGTTTCGATCTGCTGAGCCGGATTCTGCTGTCGCCGTACCCGCGCGCGCTGAACATGCAGGTGCAAGGCGGTAACGAGGAAGGTGAACTTGCCGAGGACGATTGCCGCTGTCGTGCGCGGTTGGAGGCGCAACTGCGCGGGTGCAACCGTTGGCGCATGGCGCTGGCCGGCGCCTACGGTCTCGTCGAGGAGGCCGGCAAGGCCGGCGCAACGCTGTTTGCAGCGCGGCTGGAAGCTTTGCACAAGCTGCTGGCTGCAGCCTCGGTCTCAACGGACGAAGTTGAGGGGCACGACGAACTCCGCGAGCTTCATCGTTCGCCGAGAGCCTGGGCTGAGGTTTTTGTGAGGCGCCTCAAGGCTATGGCCTGGCCGGGAACGGCCGCCCTGCAAGACAGCGAACGCGTGTTGTTTGGTGCCTGGCGTGAGGCGATCGCCGAGCTTGCCTCGCTCGAACGCGTCCGCGCACGCATGACCGAGCACGAAGCGCTTGATTGTCTCATCGATCTTTGCCGGCGTCGTTTGGTGCAGCCCCCCTCGCCGGGTTTGCAGATTCAGGCCATGGGTTTGCTCGACGCCGCCGGACTCACCTTCGACCGACTCTATGTCGTCGGCCTCAATTCTGCGGCTCTGCCGGTCTCACCGCGCCCGCATCCCTTGCTGCCGGTGGCCTGGCAGCGCAAGAACCGTATGCCGTTTTGTTCGGCCGAGCTCGAGCTGGAACTTGCCCGCCGTAGTTGGGACGACCTTTGTGTGTCGGCGCCCGAGCTGCAGGTCAGCTATGCCATGCGAGGCGAGGCCGATGAGGATCTTCTACCCAGTCCTCTGATCGCGGACGCTTACGACCAATCCAGTGTGGCGGTATCCGCGCCTCGCCCTTGGTATCTACCCGAGGACGATGCGCGCGAGCATCGTGTGGAGGCTCGGCCGCCGGAAGGTTCGACGCCGCCGGCCCGTGTCTTGCGCGGTGGTACCGGTCTCATAAAGGACCAATCGCTCTGTCCGTTCCGTGCCATGGCCAAACGGCGCTTGGCGGCCGAGCCCTTCGAGGAACACCAGGCCGAACCCACGCCGAGTACGCGGGGCCGGCTCGTGCATCGTTGTCTGGAGACGATCTGGGCCGAACTGAAAACCGGTGCCGTCCTAAAGGCCATGGACGAATCGGCTTTGTCCTCGTTGTGCGCCAAAGCCGCCGACGGCGCGCTGGCTGCATGGCCGGTAGCGGCTATCCCCACTGCGTTGAGGCCCTCCTTGGCGGATTGGCTTACGGAAATGAGTCGCACGTGGTTGCATCTCGAACAGGGCCGCGAACAGAACTGGGAAGTGGTCGTGCACGAGGGTGAAATCGCGCTCGAACTCGATGCCGGCGGCGAGCGCCGTTTGAAGCTCGAAGGTCTGCGCATCGACCGCGTCGATCGTCTGGCCGATGGTGCTATCGTCGTCATCGACTACAAGACGAGCAGCCGGCCGCCGAACTACAAGGCTTGGATGGGCGAGCGTCCCGAGGAGCCGCAGCTTCCGTTGTATGTACTCGCGCGTCGCGCCGTCGGTGACGACGTGCGTGCCGCCGCTTTTGCCAGCCTCAGCAGCCACGACAAGATGAGTTTGAAAGGACCGCCGGATCTACGGTTGTTCCCCTTGGTCGCAGGAAAGAACCCCCGGAAGGATAAGGACTGGTCGGGTTGGGACGAAGAAGTCACGCGTATGACCGCCAACCTACGATCCCTAGCCGCGGCGTATTTGGACGGGCGTGCCGCTGTCGATCCCAAGTCGATTAAAACCTCCTGCGCGTATTGTGGGCTCGAGCCCTTGTGTCGCATCGGCGAGCAGGCGGGTGCGGGCGACGACGGCGAGGAAGGCGCCCGATGAGCGACCTGGAAGCACCGTCGGAGCAGGCGGTGGTGGCCGATGCCGAGCAACGGCGGCGCGCCCTGGATGCAGGCGGAAGTTTTATCGTCCAGGCCCCCGCGGGCTCGGGTAAGACCGAGCTGCTCGTGCGCCGTTTCTTGTCCCTGCTCGCCGCCGTCGAGCGGCCCGAAGCGGTGCTCGCCGTGACCTTTACGCGCAAAGCGGCCGCTGAAATGCGCGAACGTATTGTCGATGCCTTGCACGCGGCGGCTGTCCGCGAAAATGGCGCCGCCGGAGAGCCCGCGGATGTATACGAAGCCGAAAGGCTCGGTCTCGCCGCCGCCGTTCTCGTCAACAGCAGAGCGCGGCACTGGGACCTGCTCGAGAACAGTGGACGCTTGCAGGTGTTTACACTCGACGGTCTGTGCGCACGTATCGTCGGGGCTACGCCTTTGCTATCCCGTTTTGGCAGCGCACCGGCGACCGTGGAGGACCCGGTACCATATTATCGCGAAGCTGCGCGCCGGATCCTGCAACGAGCGGGCGAGGACAGCAGCCTCGGACGTTCGGCCGCCCGGTTGTTGCGACGTAGCGCGATGCGGCCGACCGTAGTCGAAGAACGCATTGTCTACATGCTGCAAAAGCGTGATCAGTGGGCGCCCGACGTTTTGAAAATACGCGACGGCCCGCATGCAGCAGTCGCCGTGATCAAGGCCTTTGAGCGCACTCTCGGGGGATTGATGGACTCGCATTTGGACGGCCTGGCGCGCAGCTGCGGCGAGTCGACCCGAGCCGCGATCGCAAACCTTGCCCGCCTGACGGCAGCCAACCTGCAGGAGGGCGAAGAAAGTGACCCTTGTGCCTGGAAGGATCTGGCGGCGGGAGCCGAACTGGCGGGTGGGCGCCAATGCGTAGCTGCGTGGAAGCAGGCCGCATCCATGCTTTTGACCGGCAAAAAGGAGCTTCGCAAGCCGGGTGGTTTCAACGTCGGCCAGGGGGCCCCACCCAGGAGCGAGGCCAAGCGGGCGTTCGAAGCGCTGCGCGAAGACATCGAAAGTTGGCACGAGAATCGTCGCGAGACTTTTTTACGCGACCTTGCCGCTATGCTCGACTTTCCGGATTCCGCCGAGTTCGAGCCGGCCACGGGAGAGCAGTTGACAGCGCTGTTCGAGGTTTTGATCGCCGCGCATGCGCAGCTCTGGCTGGTTTTGCAAGAGGCCGGCGCCGCGGATTTCGTCGAAATCTCCGTGCGTGCGCTCGATGCCTTGCGATCGGGCGAAGGTTCGCCGTCCGATTTGCTGTTGGGTATCGACACGGTCATCGATCACATCCTCGTCGATGAGTTCCAGGATACCAGCCGTCGTCAGTGCGAGTTGATCCGCGCTCTCACCGATGGTTGGACCCCGGGCGACGGCCGCAGCTTGTTCTTGGTGGGCGATCCTATGCAGTCGATTTACCGATTCCGAAAGGCGGAAGTCGGTTTGTTTCTGTACGCGGCGACGGGCGAGGGCGGCTTGTTCCCCAATGTTGCGTTGACACCGATCGTATTGTCGGTGAATTTTCGTTCCGCTCCAGCCATCATCGAGTGGGTCAATGCGACGTTCGGCAAACTTCTCGGCGAACGCGATGACGGCGATTTTGGTGGTGTAGACTACAGCGCTTGCAGCCCCGGTCCTTTGACGAGACCCGGTGGTAGCCCCGAACTGATGCTGTGGACCGATGCGGGTGGTGATGATCCGCACCGCGCCGAAGCCGAGGGCTTGGCCGAACGCATCGAGACCGATCTCCTGCCTTCGGCGCGCCGGGAAGGCGGCGAGACCGCCAAGGTCGCCGTTCTCGTGCGTGCCAGGAAGCACGCGGCCGCGCTTGTCGATGCGCTGCGGCGGCGCGGGGTCGGCTTTCGCGCCGAAAAACTCGAACCGCTGTCGGAACGGCCACACATACTCGACCTACAGTCTTTGGTGCGCTTCATCCTTCACAGGGAGGACCGCTTGAGCGGCTTGGCCCTATTGCACAGCCCGCTGGTCGGTTTGACCGATGCCGACCTGTGCAGCCTGGTTGAAGCCGACGTCGAGCGGGCCACGCGGAGCGGCGATCGCGAGCTACGCACACAGCCGACCTCGCTTAGCGAATTGTTGTACGAAGACGAAGCTATGGCGCGCCTCGATGCCGATCCGCGCCGACGAGCGGAATATTGCCGCGCCGCGCTGCTCGATGCCCGTGCGCAGTTGGGCCTTCGACCTTTGGAAATGGTGATTCGTTCCGCCTGGCTACGGCTCGGTGGACCGCAGCTCGTAGACGCGGCGGGCGCTGCCGATGCTGAACTATTTTTGGCCCTCGTCTGCGAAATCAGCCGCTGTGGCAGCTTTGACGCCGACGAATTACGACGTCGCCTGGCGGAGCTCTACGCCAGCGTCGATCCTTCGCCGGAGATCGCCCTCGAAATTATGACCGTTCACCAAGCGAAGGGCCTCGAGTTCGATACCGTCCTGTTGCCCGCGCTCGGCCGCGGAGTTTCGAAGAACAGTTCACTTCCCATGCATATTGAGACCGATCCGGCCAGTGGAGAGATAAGCTGTTGTGCGCCGGCAAAAGAATCCGGCCACGGCGCCGATGACGATGCCAAGTTCGCGTTTTTGAGCAAGCGTGATGCTCGCCGCGACCAAGCTGAGACCCTACGGGTTCTTTACGTCGCTTGCACCCGCGCGAAGCGTCGCCTGATTCTCTCCGCCGACGACAAGCTCCCCGGAAAAGGATGTCCGCCCAGCGGTTCTTCGCTGGCGTTTCTGTGGCCGGCCGTGGCCGCGGCGTTTACCGCCGAGAATGCGGGTTGTACAGCCTCGGCCGAAGCGGCGGTGCCCGTTCGCCCGAGGCGGCGGATCCGCCTGGACTGGCTGGCCGATCCCGGCCGTGACCGCCCCGCCTCTCTCGAGCTGCGCTCGGTATGCAGCGAGCGTCCTTCGCAGCACGCCGAGGCGGGCGAGGACGCCGTGTGGACGACTTCGCGGCGTTATCTGGCGGTAGGGTCGGTCGTGCATGCGTTCTTGCAGCGCATTGCCGAGGACGGGGTGGATACCTGGGATGCCGAGCGCATTGCCGAGCCCGTGGTGCAAAGCCGAATCCTGCGCGCGTTGGCGCGAGAAGGGCTCGCGGCAGAGGAGATCGAGTCCGCGCGCGGCGACATCGCTGCGGCTCTACACAACGTTCTCGAAGACCAGCGCGGCAGATGGATCCTCTCGGGAGAGCACGAAGACGCCCATTGCGAATGGCGTGTAGCCTCCTACCACCGCGGCGACCAAGGCGACGTCTACACGAGAGCAGGCGTCGACCGGACCTTCGTGGATGGCGGTGTCCGCTGGGTCGTCGACTATAAGACGGACCGCGCGGCCGCCGGGCAGGAAGCGGCGGCCTTTATGAAAGAGCGTTTTGAGCACTATCGGCCCCAGCTCGAGAGCTACGCCGGGATGCTTGCGCAGTTGGACGCCGAGGTTGCCATACGCATCGCCTTGTATTTTCCGCTGCTCGAGAGCGAGGTCGGGCGTTTCTGCGACGAGGCCTTCGAGCCGCGCATCGCGCGTTTTGCGTAGCGTGCGGCCCTCGGTTATTGCTGGCCGCATGAGCGAAAACATTCACTACGAACTTCGCGAGGGTGTTGCCGTGGTCACGATGGACGACGGCAAGGCCAATGCGCTTTCTCGAGCCAACATCGACGCATTGAACGAGGCCCTGACACGAGCCGAAACGGAAGCCGCCGGCGTACTCTTGACCGGCCGCGAAGGCCGTATGTCGGCCGGCTTCGACATGAGTGTGATGACCGGGGGCATCGACGGCGTGCGTGCGCTGGTAAGCGCGGGCGCCGAACTGTTGCTGCGCATGTACGTACACCCACAGCCGGTGGTTGCCGCTTGCAGCGGTCATGCATTGGCTGCCGGAGCCCTGCTCCTGCTCGCCAGCGATCTGCGCATCGGTGCCAAGGGGAAGTTCAAGATTGGTCTCAACGAAGTCGCCATCGGCATGACCTTGCCGATTTTCGGCGTCGAACTCGCCCGCGCCCGCTTATCACCACGACACTACACGCAGGCGGTAACGCAATCGCGCATCTTCGATCCCGACACTGCGGTAGAGGCCGGCTTCCTGGATGCCACGGTCGACGCGGGCGAACTCACGAATGCCGCGTTCGCCGAGGCCAAGCGGCTGTCCGAGTTGTCGCGCGGCGCGTTCAAAAACACCAAAATCCACGAGAGAGGGGCGCAGGTCGAATTCATCCGTTCGACCTTGGCTACGGACATGGCGGCGATTGGCCAGCCTGGCTGAGCAGTATTTGCCGCGGGATCATTGATGCGGCCTTGCCACACCTGCGCTCGCCCCATAAGCCTTCCCCCACGATGCTGCCGCCCGCGTCCGACTCCGTTGTTCGCTTTACCGTCTATTCGGACGTGCTTTGTCCCTGGTGCTACAACGGCGCCGTGCGTTTGGAAAAAATAAAGCAGGAATACGGCGACAGGCTCGAGATCACGTGGAAGAGTTTTCTTCTGAGGCCTTACGCGGAGCCGAAGTCCTTCGAAGCCTTCAAACAATACACGGAGAGCTGGGGACGCCCGGCCTCACAGCCTGACGCCGGCGAGTTCCGTGTCTGGTCGACGCAGGAACCGCCGCCGTCTCACTCAGTGCCGCCCAATCTGGCCGTCAAGGCGGCCGCCGCGCAGGGGGCTTTGGAGCGCTACCACATACCGCTCATGCGCGCGTACTTCTATGAGAATCGCAACATCACCAACGCCACTGCTCTCATCGAGGTAGCGCGTGAGCAAGGTCTGGACGTGGAGCGTTTTATTGCTGCACTGCGAGACGAAACGGTCGGTAAGGCCGTGGCACGCGACCATGCCGAAGCCCTCGAACTCGGTGTAAGCGGTGTCCCCTGTCTGGTGCTCGACGGCGTAATTCCCATCCCCGGAGCTCAGGATCTGGCGTTTTACCGCCATCTCGTGGATAAAGGGCTGCGTGTCGAGCAAGAGCAACAAGGCGGCTGAGACCGAGCGCGGCGGCGGCCGCGATTGGTGTGCCGAGGCGGCCGCGCTGCGCGAGCGTGTTGTCGGCAATCGCCGTGCCATTCACGCGCACCCGGAGCGCGGCTTGGAGACGCCGCTAACCCAGGCGCTCATCGTTAGGGAGTTGCGACGCATCGGGCTTGGCTGTGTGCGCGAAGGCAACAGTTGTACGTCGGTGGTTTGTGACATTGAAGGCGAGGCGGCGATGGAGGGCGAAGCTCCCACGGTGCTGCTTCGTGCCGACATTGATGCCTTGCCTCTTGAAGAGAAGGGTGATGTCGAGTGGGCCTCGAAAAACCCGGGCGTGATGCACGCTTGTGGGCATGACGGCCACGCGGCCATGCTGCTGGGGGCTGCCGAGATCCTGGCGGCGCACAAGGGTGAGCTGGCCGGCAGAGTGCGCCTGATGTTCCAACCGGGCGAGGAGGGTTTCGGGGGCGCGAAGCGCATGATCGCCGAAGGAGTGCTCGACGGCGTCGATACGGCCTTCGCGATTCATCTGGAACCGAGCCGCCCGCTTGGAGAGCTGCGTACCCGAGTGGGCACGGTGTTGGCCGGCGATTCGGTCTTTTCGGTCACCTTTACCGGAACCGGTGGGCACGCCTCGATGCCATACCATGCACGCGATCCTATCTTGGCGATCGGCCCCTTCGTTGACGGACTCTCGCACGTGGCCGCGCGGGAGACGGATCCGGACGACCGGGCGGTGTTCAGCGTAACGTGCGTGCAAGCGGGTACGACGGTGAATGTGATTCCTTCGAGCGCGAAGTGTTCCGGTACGATCCGTACACTGAGCCGCCATCGGAGAGAAGTTGCCGAGAAACAGCTTCGCCGTGTTGCTGCGGGCATTGCCGCCGCCTACGGACTTGAAGCCGAGGTCAAGGTCGGCCATGGCTATCCGCCGACCGTGAATCACGAAGTTCCGGTTCGCATCGCTCTTTCCGCCGCCCGAACGCTCGGGCTCGAGACCGAGTTGATGCCCAGCCCCATCATGGGCGCCGAGGATTTTTCCTATGTGCTCGAGTCCGTTCCCGGTGCCATGGTCTTTCTCGGTGCGCAGACAGAAGGAGGCGGCCCGCTGCATTCCGACACGATGAAGTTGGACGAGGCCGCGCTACCCCTCGGAGTAGCCCTGCACGTAGCGGCGGCATTTGAATTGCTGAGGCGGGGCAGGGAACATCCGTAAGGGGTCGGAGGAGAGTATGGAACGCCGCGAACTCGAACAAAGCATCAAGCACCTGCGAAGCGAACTGGGCGCCGGTCAGCCCTTGAGCGAGGGGGACCGGGAGCTTCTCGAAGGGATTTTGACCGACGCGGCGGCGGTTCTCGAGAGAAAACCGGACGATACCGGCGCTGTCTCCGGTTTGACCGAACGGGTCCGCGAGGCCGCCGTCGGGTTTGAAGGCTCCTATCCCGAACTCACGCGAGCAATTGGGGCCATCGCCGACGTGCTGAGCCGCATGGGCATCTAGCCATCCGAGCGCAAAGGAAGGCGGCGCTAACCCGCTCTGTGGGTGCCGTCGACATTGGTGACGGTTTTCCTGCCGCGAGGGCGGGCTTCGGTTATTCTTTTCTATATGCAGAGCCAGCATCGATCGGGTGACCCGAGCCCGGAAAAGCGTAACGAAACGAACGTTCCCTCCAGCGAGAAAACCGCCTTGGGCGGTGATCTCGGTTCTATATCGCAGCAGGTCAACTCCGCCTTCGCCGAGTTGACCCGCGTGAACGACGAGATCCACAAGCACCAAGACGAACTCGAGTCGGCTTCGAGCACGCTCGCGGAATTCGAGTCCGAACTCGAACGTCACGAGTCCGAACTCGTTGCCCGCGGACACGACCTCGACGAGCGCGCCGCGCAGTTACGACAAGGCGAGCAGAGCTTGGAAAAACGCAAGGTCGAACTGGCAGAGCGCGAAAAGGCCGTCGCTGAGTTCCGCGTTCAGCTTGCGCGAGTGCACACATTGCTCGAGACGCCGGACGCGGAAGAGGAGCCGCCGTCCTCGGAGCCGTCACCTTCGCGCTCCTCGAATGCGGAGCAGTCGGTGGCCGAACCGACCCCCGCCCCGACTGTAGAAGTCGTCGCACAGGCCCCCGCGCCTACCGCCGTTGAGAGGCTGGACCTGTCGGACCTGAGCGCGGAAGAGCTGGGCAAGTTTCATACCCAGCGTGCTCTGAGCACCTACAGCGACGAAGAGATCGCGCATCGGATTCGCGTTGCCCGTGTTCGCCCGCCCCACAAAGCGAGGACCAGGCCGGCGAACGGATCCAAGCCCAAGAAAAAACGAGTCTGGTTCTAGATCGCGTAACCGGAATCGGCGCGGGTCGCGTGAGGCTCGCTGCGTTCGCCCGAACTGCGTCACCCTCCGCTTGGCCTAGGCCGGCAGCTCGGGTCGGTCGTCCAGGCAAGGCCCCAGCCAGGTCAGGCGCAAGGCATCGAGCCTCAGACGGGCCGACCGTAAATAACTTTCGAGTTCGTTTCGTTCGCGCTCGAGTTGGTCGATTTCTTCCGCGCGGATGTCCGGGTTGACTTCGGCCAAGGCGCGCAGACGTTCCATCTCGCCGCCGAGAGCCTCGGATGCCGCTTGGGCAGCCTGATCACGAAGCCGCCCGGCCTTCGCCTCGGCCCGCTCTTGGCTTGCGGCGATCATCTTGGCCAACATGGGTTGGAGTATCGATCGGTGTTCGGCGACCCAGGTGGGGGACCCGCTCTCGATAGAAGACCCGTTTGCTCGAGCATCGTGGTTGCGTATTTCCGCGCCCGTTTGATCGGAGGCCGTCTGAATCGGGGTTGGAGGCAGAAATCGGTCGACGTGCAGGCGCGCCGGTGCTACCGACTCGAGCACGAAGACCGCCTCGAGCTCGAAGCGCGGTGGGCCCGCTTGCTCGAGCAGAGCGAAACTCGCGTTGCCGGACTCCGAGGCGAGCAGCAATTCGGCGGCGTCATCAAACAGCGGATGATCCGAACTCATGAACTCCACATCCTCGCGAACCAGTGCGGTCGCGCGGTCGAAGCTCACCGATGTGTCGCCGCGTTCGAGCGACGGGAACTCGGAGCAGAGCATCGCGTCGGGGTTGAGGCGATACATCCTCGGCCCGATTTCCTCGGCGTAGACGTGAAAAGATTCCATGAGACGAAGGAAAAATTCGTCGGTACCGCTATCGCCGTCGAGTTCTTTTATATTCCGGATCAACGGGTCGGCAAGATCATGGCGGAGAGAACTCATCTCCAGGAGCCGGTCCCTCCCTTCCTCGATACGCCGGGTGAGTTCTTCTCGTGCCTGCACGGTTCGGTCGATTAGATCCTGCAGTGGCGCGCTAACGGTGCCGGAAGCGGCGGCCGAGGCGAGTTCGGTGAGCTCGCGGCCGAAGCGTTCTTGCAAAGCCGAACCCGTCAGCGCGTGGTGGTCGAAACTCCCAACCCCTTCGGCATGCCAACGCGCGAGGACTTCCTGTGCCGTGTTCGCCTCGAAGATGACGTCGACGTGAACCGTTCCTGTTTGCCCGATGCGATCGAGCCGTCCGATCCTTTGTTCGACGAGATCGGGATCGACCGGTAGATCGAACAGTACGAGGTGTTGCACGTGTTGAAAGTTGCGTCCTTCGCTGCCGATTTCCGAACAGATAAGAAGGCGTGCACCGGTGGCATTGGCAAACCAGGCGGCGTTGCGGTCTCGCTGCAGGAGGGTCAGCTTTTCGTGGAACAATGCGATGTCTACGCGTCGGCGCGTTTCGATGGCCGCCTTGAGAGCCTGCGCCTGCGCGGCGCTGTGGCAGATTATCAGGGATTTACGGCCATCGCCTTGGCCGAGCATGTCGAGCATCCAGTCCACGCGCGGGTCGCCGTCGCTCCGTGTGAGCCGGTGTAGACGCACACGGCGTTCGGGAAGACGGGGAAGAGCGGCACGGCTGTTGCGGAACATAACGCGGCCGGGACCGTGACGGTCGATCAAATCCGCGAGTAACAGCCGCCTTGCTTCGGTGTCGGCACAGCGCCGGCGGAGCGTGGCGGCGTCGAGCCCGAGAGCGGTACCCAAACTGCCGAGTTCGTGGTCTTCAAGACGACCGCCTTGTTCGAGGCGCCGCGCCACCCGCGCGACCTCACGGTAGCCTTCCGCCTCGCGTTTCCAGGAGGCAAAGTCGCGGTAGCGATCAGGGTCGAGCAACTGCAGTCGCGCGAAATGGCTCTGCTCGCCAAGCTGTTCGGGGGTCGCGCTGAGCAGCAGCAGTCCCTCTGCATTCGCCGCTACCGACGCGACGGCATCGTAGGCGGGGCTGGGTTCGTGTGGATGCCGGCGCAGGTGGTGGGCCTCGTCGACGATGACGATATCCCAGTCTGCACGCGCCGCCTGCTGCGCGCGATGCGGATCGGCGGCAATCAAATCGAGTCCGGCTAGGATCAGCGCTTCGCTCGAAAACGGATTTTCGTTGGTATCGCTTTGCTCGATGGCTCGGCAGCGCTCTTCGTCGAAAATTGCCACGGGGAGTTGAAAACGGCGGCGTAGTTCGACCAGCCATTGGTGCAGCAAGGAGTCGGGAACGAGCACGAGAACACGCTGTGCGCGTCTCGAGATCAACAGTCGACTGACGATCAAGCCCGCCTCGATGGTCTTACCCAACCCCGTTTCGTCGGCTAGAAGCACGCGCGGCCGACGCCTTCGTGCGACGTCTGAGGCGATGGAAAATTGGTGGGGCAGGAGTTCGACTCGGGCTCCGAGGAATCCACGCGCCGGAGACTTGCGGGCCTGGTAGAGTCGGCTCGCGGTCTGCAGGCGAAAGTCAAAGAGCGAGGGGGCGTCGGCGCGGCCGCCGAGAATGCGTTCGCGCGGAGCGGCGAGCGCAAGTTGGTCGGAAAGCGAGGCCTCGCGCAGGCTACGGGCGCCACAAACGTAAACGAGCAAGTCGTCTTGCTCGCGAACCTCGTCGATGACGAGTTCGTCTCCGGAGCGATCCTTGATGACGTCCCCCGGCGCAAAACGAACCCGCCGCAAGGGTGCCGTCTCGATTGCATAGCGGCGTGTCTCGTCGGCTGCGGCAAACTCGACGACGAGGCTGCGGGCGTCGGTTTCGGTAACCGTTCCAAGACCCAGTTCGGGTTCGGACTCGCTGATCCAGCGCTGCCCGGGAACGATCGAAGCCGCAGCGGTCGTTACGCCGTGCACGTTCTAGGACCGCGCCGGAATGAGGACGCCGGGGTTGAGGATGCCGCGGCTGTCCAACTCGGCTTTGGCCGCCGACAGAGCGCGGGCAAAGAGATCGGGTCTCTGGCGGTCGTACCAGGTGCGATGATCACGGCCGATCGCGTGATGGTGGGTGATGGTTGCTCCCAGACGATCGATCACCTCGCCTGCCGCAGCTTTGATCTCGGCCCACTGCTCGAGTTGGGCCGAGGGCGTGCTTGGCGCCAAAACCGTATAGTAGGGCGCCGGGCCGTCGGGGTAGACGTGGGTAAATCGGCAGGTCAGGCTGCCCGCGCCGCAAATACGCTGAATGGCGTCGCCGACCTCGCTCATGACGGTATCGTGGAAATTCTGAAAACGGTCCCAGGTGATGGCGGTTTCGAAGGTCTCGGAGATGTAGCCCATGGCGACGATCACAT
>CAZKLE010000017.1:0-22620 GCA_964553415.1 uncultured Myxococcales bacterium | reverse complement strand
GGCGTCGTCCTATCGGCCAGGTCGGGTGCGTTGGCGCGCATGCTGACCCCCTTTCGACTGGGAGCGGGCGGCATCCTAGGCGGCGGCCGCCAGTTTGTATCCTGGATCGCGCTGGACGATCTGATCGGGGCCATCCATTTTCTGGCCCACACCCCCGAGCTTCGCGGCGCCGTCAACGCGGTAGCCCCAACGGCGGTCAGCAACCGCAGTTTTACCGCGGCTCTCGGCCGGACTCTCCGGCGACCGACCCCGCTCCCCCTTCCCGCTGCAGCCGTACGCCTGGCCTTTGGTGAACTGGGCGACGAACTCTTGCTCTCGGGTTGCCGGGCGCTGCCCGCAAAGCTCGAACAGACCGGTTTCGCTTTCCTCTACCCGGAAATCGAGCAAGTCTTGAACACAGAACTCGGACGCGCGTAGAAACGACGGCGCCGAAAAGCAAACAAGACGAGGGATACCGTTGACGAGCATTGAATTCCTAGGCCACGCCGGGCTTGCCTTCCGCAGCGGCGGCGAACTTCTCCTCTGCGACCCGTGGCTCTCGCCCCACGGCGCCTACAACGCCTCCTGGTTCCAGTATCCGCGCTACCGCAAAGATCTCGAGCCCCTGCTACATCCCGACGCGATCTACGTTTCGCACGAGCATCTCGACCATTTTGATCCCTGGTTCCTCGCCAAGATCGACCGCTCGACTCCGATTCTGACGGGCCGCTTTCAAAAGAAGCGATTGCTCAGGGAGCTGAGAAACCTGGGGTTTCGCAACATCGTCGAGCTCGACGGCTTTGACGCCTACCCGGTAGCCGCGGATTTGAAGGTGCGGATATCGACTGCGACCTACAAGTGTCCGCCGCATTGGTTCGATTCTTGTTGCATCGTGGAAACCGATGGTCACAAGTTCTTCAATCTCAACGATTGCAACCTCGCCCTTCCGGTCGAACGAATCCGCGACGAAGGCATCGACGTACTCTTCGGCCAGGCTTCCCCGGCAATCTGGTATCCTCTCACCTATACCGGCTACAGCCGCACACGCCTCGCCGAGCTGAAACGAGCCCGCCGGAGCTCCGCGCTCGAAAGCTTCATAACGGCCGTCGAGGCTATCGAACCGAAGTTGGCGATCCCGTTCGCGGGACCGCCGATATTTTTCGATCCACAGCTTGCCGACTTCTTCATCGGGCCCGAGTCGATGTTCCCCACGCCTCCGGTGGCCGTCGAAGAACTATCACGACACGGATCATGGCCGGCACTCGTCATGAAGCCGGGAGACCGGCTCTGCTTCGAGGGGGGCGCGCCCGCCAGATTGGAGCCCGATCCCGAGTATCTCTCGTTCGACTACGAGACCGGCCGCAATGCCTATTTCGAGCGAAACGCAGCGGAGATCCAGCCGATCGTGCGCGCCGTGAACGACGCCGTCCCCGTGCCCGCAGCCGGACTGTTCGAGCGCCTACGTGACCACTTGAGCCCTCTCATCAAGAACAACCCCTACTTCGCGGCCCACATCAACATCCGGGTGCTCTTCGATGTCAGCGGGCCGCAGGGCGGACGTTGGATCGCAGACTTCCGCGACGGCGCGCCCGACATCGTCGTCTACGCCGACGACGGCGGAGGGACCGAGTACAAATTCGAACTGGAATCCAAGTACCTCGATCAAGTGCTGCGTGGTGAACTGTCGTGGGAAGACTTGTTCTTGTCCCTGCGATTCAGAGCCCACCGCGACCCCGATATCTACAACCAGCATCTCTTTACGTTTTTCAAGATGGGCGACCATGCGTCCCTGCAGGCCATCGCCAAAGCCGAAATGGAGATTGCTTCAGGAGACCCCGAGGACACCTTTGTTCTCGAGGCGGAGGGCAACAGCTACCTGGTGCAACGTTTTTGCCCGCACGCCGGCTCCGATCTCACGTGCGCAAAAGTGCAGGACGGGCACATCGTTTGCCCTGGGCATCAGTGGAAATTCAGCCTTGAAACCGGAGTTTGTCGTCACTCCAATGCACGACTTTTCATTCGCCGGCGAAGCGGGCCGGCCTGAGCAAGACCGAGTCCGTCGGTGGCTTGTTTGTGTTGCCACCGACCGATACAAAGCGAGAGCCCGCGTGGGGCACCTCTTGCGCCCGTGGCCGCAACGGTACGAACTTGAAAGGATGACGGTCTATGCATCAGCCGAACGGACGCCTCACGCTCATCGTTCCGAATAAGGATCCCGAGTTCGATGATTTCGAACACGAGGTGCGCGAAGGCCTCACGAGCTCTCCCAAGCGACTCCCCTGTCGGTTCCTCTACGATCACCGAGGCTCAGAGCTCTTCGAACGCATATGCGAACTCCCCGAATATTACGTGACAAGAACCGAGAGGGAGATCCTCGAATGCCACGCCGAAGAAATCGTCTCGCTGTTTCCCGAAGAAACGACGATGGTGGAACTCGGCAGCGGGAGCTCGGCCAAGACCCGCGTCTTGATCGAAGCGTTTCTCGAGAGTAACGGTCGTCTCCGTTATGTACCGATGGACATTTCGCGCACGATCCTCGTAGAGAGTTCCGAAGCACTGCTCCAGGAATACGGGGGACTCAAGATCATCGCGATCGCCGCCGAATACAACGCCGGTTTGCAACACCTCGGCCCTCACGCGCCCGAGCGCAAGCTGGTCCTCTGGCTCGGTTCGACTCTCGGGAACTTCGAACGGCCCGAGGCCGCCCGCTTCGTCGAACGCATTCGACGGACGCTCGAGCCCACGGATCGACTGTTGATCGGCATCGACCTGCGAAAGGACCGGGCGACACTCGAACGGGCGTACGACGACTCGCAGGGTGTGACCGCGGAATTCAACCTCAACCTTCTCGCTCGAACCAATCGAGAACTGGGCGGGCACTTTCGCCTCCGAAATTTCCGCCACCAGGCACGCTACGATGAGCGCGTTGGCCGTGTAGAAAGCCACATCGTCAGTCTGCGTAAGCAAAGCGTTCGTATCGACGCGCTCGACCTCGAGGTCGGCTTTGCACAAGACGAGAAGATCCACACGGAAAATTCGTACAAGTACTCATTGGAGGAAATCGAGACGCTCGCTCACAGCGCGGGGCTCAAGACCGAGCACCGCTGGTTCGACGACCGCCGGCGCTTTTCGCTTAATCTCTTTGCCCCCCTCTAGAACCCGTACGGCGGTTCATGATCGCCCTAGCAGAAGTCACCAAGTCCTTTAGCGGGGTACGCGCCCTGGGCCCGCTTGATCTCGGCATCGCGAGGGGCGCGACTACCGTCGTCATAGGACCGAGCGGATGCGGCAAATCGACCCTGCTCCGCCTCCTTGTCGGCTTGCTGACCAGCGACCGGGGGCAAGTCCGCATCAACCGGGCCCGGGTTGACCGGAGTGACCTCCGAACGCTACGGCGCGGGATCGGTTATGTGATCCAAGAGGGAGGACTATTCCCTCACCTCACGGTACGCGAGAACCTCCGCTTGGCGGCCTGTTCGTACGGAGAAACACCCGAACGGATTCGCTCCCGCATCGACGACTTGGCCGAGATGGTCAAGCTCCCGCCCTCGTTCCATTCCCGCTATCCCTCGCAACTTTCCGGTGGCCAGCGACAGCGTGTTGCGCTCATGCGAGCGTTGATGCTCGACCCCGATCTGCTCCTGCTCGACGAACCTCTCGGTTCTCTCGACCCGATGATCCGCGCCGAGCTGCAGACCGATCTCAAGGCGGTGTTCGACGTATTCGGCAAGACGGTCGTCTTGGTCACCCACGATCTCCACGAGGCCGCCTACTTTGCTGATACCGTCGTGCTCATGCGAGACGGCCGTATCGTCCAACAGGGTCCGATGCGCGACCTTCTCGAGCACCCCGCCGACGCATTCGTCTCAGAATTCGTTCGTGCACAAAGAAGCTTTCTCCCACTCGAAGGGACACGACGATGAAGACCCTACTGTGTACCGCGATAGCGGCGGCACTGCTTCCAACGATGGTTGTATTTGCCTCTGCGCAGCCTGCGGGCGTGAGTCTACACATCGGCTCGAAGAACTTCACCGAGTCGGTTTTGCTCGGCCACATCCTGACCCAACTTGCTCGCGGCGAGCACGCAACCGTCACCTACAAGAGCGAGCTCGGAGGCACGCGTATCCTGTGGGATGCCCTACTCGCAGGTCGCATAGACGCCTATCCCGAGTACACCGGCACAATCCGCCGCGAGATTCTCGACATCGACGAGCCCACGACTGCCGGTCGGCAAGACGAAGAAACCCGTACCCGCCAACTGCAGACAGCGCTGGCGCCCTTCGGAGTTTCCATAACGCGATCTCTCGGCTTCGAGAACAACTACGCGTTGGGCATACGCCGCGGGACAGCCGAGCGATTGCACATTCGTACGATCTCGGACCTCGCATCGCACGCCGGCCTTCGCCTGGCCTTTACCAACGAGTTCTTGGATCGCAACGACGGATGGCCGGGGCTTCGTCGAGCGTACCATTTCCAAACCGCTCGCGTGCGCGGACTCGATCACGACCTTGCCTACCGAGCCCTGGCTGCGTCGAGGATAGACGCGACCGACTTCTATTCGACCGACGCCGAAATCGCCGCATACAAGCTTGCCGTGCTCCGGGACGACCGCGGCTATTTCCCCCGCTACGCGGCCGTCGTCCTGTATCGCGATGATCTGGAGCAACGTGCACCGGCGGTCGTCAGCGCATGGGCGGCGCTGGAAGGACGCATATCGGCGGCGGCGATGACGGCCATGAACGCGGCCGCCAAGATCGATCACCTGCCCGAGCCCCGTGTTGCCGCTTCGTTTCTCGCCAAAACCCTGGGCCGGCCCATGCACATCGAGGAGGCCGGAACTTGGGCCCGTCTGCGTCAGCGTACGATCGAACACCTCACTCTCGTGGGCATCTCCCTGACGGCGGCCGTGCTCGTCGCGCTTCCGTTGGGTATATTGGCCGCCAAACAACGACGCTGGGGACAGGCCATCCTAGCCGTAGTCGGCATCGTTCAAACCGTTCCTTCACTGGCACTGCTCGTGTTCATGATTCCCTTGCTCGGCATCGGAGGTCCGCCCGCGATCGCCGCTCTGTTTTTGTACAGCCTGCTGCCGATCGTGCGTAACACCCACTCGGGACTGACGTCGATTCCCGCCGCTTTGACCGAATCGGCCAACGCTTTGGGTTTGCGTCCCGGCGAGCGTCTTCGCAAAATCGAGTTGCCGCTCGCGGCAGGCGCAATCCTCGCGGGCATAAAAACCTCGGCGGTCATCAACGTGGGCACGGCGACACTCGGGGCGTTGGTCGGTGCGGGAGGCTACGGCCAGCCCATCCTGACCGGCATTCGTCTCAACGATACGGCGTTGATTCTTGAAGGCGCGGTTCCGGCGGCCGTCTTGGCCTTAGCGGCGCAAGGCTTGTTTGATATGCTCGAGCGCCGGCTGGTACCTCCCGGCCTTCGCGGGCACGACTCCTGATGTGTGGACGCTTCACACTCGCCACGCCCTCTTCGGCACTCGCCGGACGGTTCGGCCTGTCGGCTCTTTCTGAGCTGACTCCCCGCTACAACATCGCGCCTACCCAGCCGGTCGCCGCCGTTCGCGCCAATGCTGAAGGCAACCCGAGCTTCGCCTCGTTGCGCTGGGGCTTGATTCCACCGTGGGCGAAAGACCCGTCGATAGGTGCCCGCATGATCAATGCACGGGCCGAAACGGTGGCCGAGAAGCCCTCGTTCCGAAGCGCCTTTCGCCACCGCCGCTGTTTGGTGCTCGCCGACGGGTACTACGAATGGTGCAAGACCATCGACGGCAAACAACCCTACTGGATCCGGACGGCGGAAGGCGGACCCTTCGCCTTTGCCGGCCTTTGGGAACGCTACGAGCAGGCCGGAGCCGAAGTGATCGAGTCCTGCACCATCATCACGACTCTTCCTATCCCACAGCTACGGGAGATTCATGACCGCATGCCCGTGATCCTGCCGGCCGCCGCCTATCGGACATGGCTCGACACTGCGTATTCGGATCTCAAAGGACTGCAGCGACACCTACGCCCATTCACGGAGCAAGCCATGACCGCCACCAAGGTCTCGACCTGGGTGAACAACGCCGGCCACGACGACCCGCGATGCATCCAAGCACTGAACTGAACCGGCAGGCAAGGGTTTACAGAGGTTTGATCTCGCCGGCGCGCAGAGCACCTTCGACGATCGCGGCGGTCTCATCGTTTTTCAAGAGTTCGGTGGTCTTCCAACCGTCGGGCGTCTTATGATACACGCCCAGGAGGCGTTTGGACGGCTTGCCCAATCCGTAGATGACGAAGGCGTACTTGGGGCCGTAGCTCGCTTCCAGCAAGATGTAGAACGAATCAATCGTGGAAAAGAATTTTTTGTTCTGCGCCTCCGCCTGCGTGTCGCTCAGCACCTGGACCACCGGGTCACGTTCCTCGACGGAATAGTTGCTGAGAATCCACTGCACATCATAATTCTTCATCGCATAGAATTCGGATATCGCAGCATCGACGGGAGTGGTCCACTCGGCGCTGTCACGATCGACCTCCGCCGCCCGTTTGGGAGGATCGTAGTACGTGGCCGGCAAGACCACCTCGACGATGTCATCGGGACCTTTATCTTTGGAGAGCGGCCCGGTAAGCAGCAGCTGCGATTTCTTCACGCGGAATGCGACCCTGCCCCGCGTACCCTCCGTCTTCGCCGTATGCGCACAACCGGCGATCAGACCGACGACGAGGAACACGGTCCACGTTGTGCATTCCCACGATGACCATACGATCGGATGTTTTCGTCGCAACACTCAGCGAACCTCCCCTTTCTCCTTCTGCGTAGCGTCGTAATTCTGCAGCCGCCCGTTCAGCTCGACCTTGAAACCGCCTCCCGGGATTGCTTCTTCCTTCAACGTAGCGGGGGGCTTCCCATGATCCGGTCCAGCGGCCACGGGCACACCCGACGGGGGCGTCGTCGGCAGGCCCGTAGTCGGATCCAGGTACACACGCATGCCCGGCGCAGCTCGCGAGGCCGGCGCACTTGCCTCAGCCGCCGGCGCCCCCGCCCCCGCCTCGTCCCGAGCGTGGTCCGCGGAGCCCGAGCAGGCACAAACCATACACGCCAGGAGCAACACGCCAAGGGTTCGATAGCCCATCGCTTCGATCGTACGCGAGCCATCAGCTCTTGGCGAACCGCACGCTCCATCAACGCGCCCGCCCCGATTCGCCCCGCTTGCATGGCACACCGCTTGCACAGCTCTTGTAGGCGAATGCAGAGCCGTCTGTATTTTCGCCGCTTGGAAATGCGCTCGTTGTCAGCTCCGATCCCGAATCGATACCGACCGCCGAATGACAATCGGTCCCGCGACAGCTCAGGACTGCGTCGAGAACTTGCCATTCGCCATTGTCGATTGCTACGCAGCTGCAACCGCGCTGGAGACCGCAACCCCGATTCCAGGCGACACATCGCATTGTATACGACCCATGCCGCAGCGGCGCCTATGGCGTTTCTCTGAGCGGCAGCCCGGCGGAGGATACGGAGTATGAGCGTTACGACCACCACCAAAAACAAAGCCACGGGGCGATCCGCGGCCAAGACATCCGCGCGCAAGCGTTCCGCAACGGCAGGTAAACCCGCAGCCGCCAAACGATCGAAAGCAGCCGCCGGCGTTCCGGTCGCGAAGAAAACCACCGCGCCACCGGCGCAAGCGAAGACCAAGGGCAGGTCGAAGGCTAGACCCGCAGTCCCGCGAAAGGCACGATCCCGGGCCGCCAAGCCCAACGTAACAGTAATCCTGGTCAGTCGCAGCGATACCGCTTCGCTACGGCTCTGCCTCGACGCACTCAAAGCCGACAGCTACACAAGAAGGCCTTCGTGCACCGGCAACAAACGGGAAGTCTTCGTCATCGATACGGGCGGGGGCGAATACACCCCCGAGGTCGTCAAGGAGGACTACCCCGGCGTGAGTCTCTTCCGCCGACCCGACAACCTGGGTGGGGCACGCAGCACCAACATGGCCATGAGCGCCGCCGGCGGACAATACCTGCTGTTGCTCGACCCCAACGTGACGGTCTCAAAGACCACCGTTGCCGACATGGCCGATTACCTCGAAGGCCATCGCGACGTCGGCGCGGTATCGGCCGCGGTGTACGACTCCGAGGGCCATCCCGGCTGCCGACCGCAAGCTTTTCCGACCGTACGCAACGAGCTTGTGCGGGAATGGGGGCGGTTGGCCGCCGGCGTCGGCGTTCACGTCCAGCCCGCGACGATCCCGGCCCAACCGGCCTCGGTCGACTGGATCGCTCGTCGCTGCATGATGATCCGGCGCGACGCCTTGCGGCAAGTTGGTCCGCTCGACGACGGATATTCGACCTACTTCACGGAGGCCGACTGGTGCCGTCGTGCCCGTGCGATCGGCTGGAGTGTCCACTTCCATCCCGGAATCAAAGTCGTCGCCCTCCCTACCCGCGGCGCTCAGGCACGCGCGCAGACTGAGGCGCTACGGGGGTGGCCCAAGTACCAGTTCGACAGCAGTCGACGCCACTACTTCCGCAAACACCACGGCCCGTCCGCGGCGGCGGTCGTCGATATCCTGCACTGCCTACGCCAAGCAGCCGACGCGACCAAAGCTGCGCTGCAAAAGACCCGTACCCGCGGCGGCGAGATCGCAAAGGCTCTGAAAGACAAGCTGGAACAGCCACAGAGACAGCAACCACTCTGAGCGGATCGCCCCTGGAAACGCGACCGTGCGCAGGGCCGGAATCGACGCAACGCCGAAAGGCGCTGCCGCCCTCATGCGTGCCAGTAGTGCAGGTGGCCGACGCGTATTTCGATCAACGGATGGGCTTGCAGGCGTAGGTTCATACCGCGATACGAGTCGTACTTCCTCCTCAACGCCGCACGCACCGTCAAAAACACGCCTCCGTCCGAAACCAGCGACGCACGCCCCCTGAGCTGCAGATATTCGAGCTTTGCCCAGTCGTCCTCGTAGTGGTCGATGATGACCGCAACGTGGGGGTTTTCCTCAATGTTCACCAACCTGCGCAACGGCACATCGCGGCGCTTCGGCTTGTCGTCAACGATGCTGTAGAGCTTGTCGCCAACCGCCACGAAGCAAATCGGCACCACGTGCGGCCGGCCGCCGCGGTCGACGGTCGCCAAGTGGGCAACACGCGAACGCTCGACCAGAGCACGAGATTGCTCCGGCCACTCGAGCGCCGCTGCATCGCTCATTCCGAGGCGTCGCCTTCGCCGGCCCCCGTCTCGCCGGCCGTCGCGGACTCGCAAGGGACGGTGCGTCGGAGAAATTCCACGACGGCCTCCGAAAACGCATCGTTGCGATCACCCGCAACCATGTGCGCAGCGCCCGCGACATCGACGTACTCACAGTGCGGCACCAGGTCGAGGAAATTGCGGACCGACGCTTCGCTTACGATCTCGCTCAAACCGCCGCGCACGAGCAAGGTAGGTACGCTCAGAGCCCGTGCAGCCTCGGCGAGACGCGCCGGAAGTTCACTCGCAGCAGGATCGTCGAATCGACCGATAAAATCGGGATCCCAGTGCCAGCGATAGCGGCCGTCGTCTCCCAGACGCAGGTTCTTGGCCAGACCGCTCGTATCGGAGGGCGGCGGACGGTGCGGTAGGAACTCGGCTACACATTGCGCGGCCTCCTGCAAAGAGACGAATCCATCCGGCCTTGCGCGCATGAAATCGACGATGCGTCGGACCCCCTCGGGTTCGTAATGAGGCGTCACGTCGACGAGGACTACACAATCGGCAATCGCAGGATGACTGCGGGAAACAGCGAGCATGGCCGTCATGCCCCCCAGCGACGCGCCGACTACGGCGGGCCTCGTGCCCAACTCGGCGATCACATCTTCGAGGTCGTCAGCGAAGTATTCAAGCCGATACCCTTGCGCTCCGGCCCACTCGCTCTCTCCGTGGCCGCGCGCATCCAAAGCCAGGGCACAGTATCCAGCCGCCGCCAGGCTACGCGCCGTATTGCCCCAGGCGAAACGCGTCTGCCCGCCGCCGTGCAACAGAATCACCGTCGGTCGTTCGGGACTACCCCAGCGATCGCCGACCAGCCGCAGACCGGTGCGGGTACGAAACTTCAGCACGGTCGGTTCCGCGCTGCGGGAATGGAATTCTTGTTTCGACATGGCGACAGAACCGAGCGTCGTGACAGCGCCATCATGGAACGACGCCGCGGCAGCGTCAACGCCGCCGGCGGCTGCGCCCGGCCACGGTTGCATCCCGTCGGCTTCCCCATAGGCTACACGATGGGCCGCGAGCCATAGACATGGACAAGGGCAAGGATCAGGCGCAGCACAACCCGGCACGAGTGGTCCGCGTGCTCATCTTCGAAGGCTTGGCAAACGTCGTCGTCTTCGCCGTCAAGGTCTTCGTCGGGTGGAGCAGCGGATCGACCGCCATCCTCAGCGAGTCGCTGCACTCGCTGACCGACCTGCTCAACAACGGCGTCGCCATCACTGCCGTTCGTATCTCGGCAACTCCACCCGACAGCGATCACCCCTACGGGCACAGGAAGTTCGAGCAACTGGCGGTCTTTGGTCTCGCCACTCTCTTGTCGGTGGCCGGCATCCAAATCGCAGTGCACGCCTTTACCAATTCCACGGACCCGATCGAGAGCACTCCCTGGCAGCTTTTTCTCATGGTGGCGGTCTTGCTGGTCAACGTTAGCGTTGCGGTGTGGGAAAATACGATGGCCCGGCGCTTGGACTCCGACGTTCTACGTGCCGATGCCGGTCACACCTGGAGCGATGTGCTGACGACCATCGCCGTGATCGCCGGCTGGCAACTTGCGACGTACGGACCGCGCTGGGTCGACTCCGCCCTGGCCGTCGTCGTCGCCGTGCTGGTGTTCATCTTGGCCTTCGGATTGTTCCGGCGTGCCATACCGGTGCTTGTGGACCGCGCGGCGGCCGACGCCGGTGACGTCATCCGTACGGTCGGCTCGCTTCCCGATGTGCGCGAGGTCCGTCGCGTCCGTTCGCGACGCAGCGGCTCGGGAATCGCCGCCGACGTGATCATCGCCGTCGACGGCGCGCTGTCCACGGAGCGTTCGCACGAGATCGCCAACGCAGTAGAACACACCCTTGCCAGCCGACTTGGCATCGAGGACGTCACCGTTCACATCGAACCGACCGGGAAACGCTAAGGAGACGACAGCATGGACTACGGCAACTTTCAGCTTCTCAAGCTAACGATCGAAGAGGTTGATCCCCGGCCGGGTCTCATCGAGGAGTCCAACGCCTTCAACCATGCCGTCGCCCATCCCGCAGCCCGCAAGCACATGCAAGCTTTCCTGCAACAGGGCGGGCAGACCGCCGAAGTCGAAAGCGGGGCCCTCGAGGATCTTCTCCGCCGCCTGCCATGAAGCACGAGACCAACAACGCGGGATGCCTTCGAGCTCTGCAGGACCTGATCGATCGCAGCACGGAAAGCGCATCGGAGGCCGTAGCATCCTCGGTCGCGGCCCGTGACAGGCAGATGTCGGCGGAAGAACTCCTCGACTTCTGGCAACGAACAAGCCTCGTGGCGATGACCACCGTCGACCCGCGAGGCCGTCCGCACTCGGCTCCCGTGCATGCCAGGCTTGCCGGCGATCGACTGTCGCTGGTCGTCTACGAAAACACCGTACGCAGGCGCGATCTACGGACCAATCCGCGCGTGTCCTTCGTCAGCTGGGACAGCGACGGCGCCGCCGTCATCCTGTACGGCCGTGCTCATGAAGTCACCGGCAGCCTCCGTCCTGCACGCGCCGCCGCCGGCGGGCACCCCCGCTCCGTGGTCGAAATCGACGTCGAACTAACGCGCGTATACGCCATGCTCGGCCGCGCGGACCAGCCGACGACGGCACCGCCCTCGCAATCCGCTTAGTCTTCGTCTTCTTCCGCCAAGCGGCCGGATACGTCCGAGACTCCCGTGGCAGTCAATCGAGCGTACAACTCCGGCCTCCGATCTCGGAACAATCCGAACGACGCCCGGTAACGGTCGATTGCGGCTAGATCGAAAGCGGCAAGAGCGTAGCCGTGGTCGTCCGCACCGAGCTCATCAACGATGTCGCCACGATGATCGGCGATGAACGAATGGCCGTAAAAGCTCTGATCATCCTCGCGCCCGACTCGGTTCGCCGCCGCGACCGGCAGCGAGTTGGCCACCGCGTGCCCGACCATGCAACGTTGCCACGCCGGTCGCGTATCCAAACCGGGGTCATCCGGCTCGCTTCCAATCGCGGAAGGATACACAAGCAATTCCGCCCCTTGTAATGCCATCGCCCTGGCTGCCTCGGGGAACCACTGGTCCCAACAGATGCCGACGCCGATAAGCCCGCAGCACGTCCGCCAGACGCGGAACCCCGTATCTCCCGGACGAAAATAGAACTTCTCCTCGTAGCCGGGACCATCGGGAATGTGTGATTTCCGGTAGATCCCGAGTACGGAGCCGTCACCGTCGATGACCGCGACGCTGTTGTAATAAGCCTGCCGATCGCGCTCGAAGAACGACACCGGTATGACCAGGCGACGTTGCGCGCACAAGTTCCGAAAAGTTTCGACGGTCGGATGATCTGCGGCCGGACGCGCAAGGTCGAAAAAACGTTCGTCCTGCCGCTTACAGAAGTACGGACCCTCGAACAGCTCGGGAAGCACGATAATGTCGGCGCCCGCATCGGCGGCTTCGTTGGCCAGCGACACGGCCCGCTCTACATTGGCGCCTCGATCTTCGCAGAAGGCGGTTTGCACGACCGCAACCTTGACGGTTTTCGACTCACTCACGCCGCTTCATCTCGCCCGCTCCTGTCCATCCTGGTCGGTTTGCCCGCTACTCGCATGGCTCCTGCTGCGTAATACAATGAAACGCACCGCCACCGGTCAACAGAGAGCGCGCTCGCAGACCAACCACGGCCCGCTCCGGGAAACACTCGGCGATCTCCTCGACCGCCGCCCGATCGTAGTCGGTCCCGTAGACAGGAACCACCACGGAGTCGTTGGCAATATAAAAATTCAGATAACTCGCGGGCATCGGCGAGCCGTCTTCGGCCGCCACCCATCCCGGCGACGGGATCCGGACCACGTCGAATCCTCTCCCTTCGGCATCGAGCGCAGCTCCGAGATCCGCGGCCACCCGCTCGAGCATCTCGCGGTTGGGGTCGCCGTCATCGCGTGCTTGCATGCAGAGAACGCGGCCGGGCGTCACAAAGCGCGCCAACGTATCAACGTGCCCGTCGGTATGGTCGTTGGCGAGCCCTCGGTCCAGCCAAACAATTTTACGTATCCCGAGTTCCTCCTCCAACAAACGCTCCAACCGGCGGTCCGTGAGACCGGGATTACGGTTGCGGTTGAGCAAACATTGACGGGTCGTAATGAGAGTCCCTCGGCCGTCGGTCTCCAGAGCACCGCCTTCGCAGACAATGTCCAGGGTCCGCAACGGGAGCTTGCGTAGCTCGGCGACCGCCGCGGCGACTTCCGTGTCACCGTCGAGCTGATATTTTTCTCCCCAACCATTGAAACGAAACGCAACCGCCAAAGGGCCGCCGTCGCCGTCCACCACGGTCAGGGGGCCGGTATCGCGCAACCATATGTCGCCGAAGCGGGCCCTGTGCACGCCGACGTCGAGCCCCGCCAGCGCCGCATGGGCTTCAACCGCGCCTTCGTCATCGAGCACCAAGCACTCGATCCTTTCTCCTCGAATCGCTGCGCACATGGCTGAAAATTCGCGACGGGCGCCCTGAAAATCGCGCCCCCACAGTGCTGCGTGGCTCGGCCACGCCACCCAGCATGCTCGGTGCGGTTCCCATTCCGCCGGCAGCCTCACGGGCGCGGCTTGCCTATGCAGACCCGTCTCCATCCGCCCCGATCATACACAAGGCCGGTGTAATCGCCGAGCGTTCGTGCCAAGCTGCGCGCTCGATGATATCGGCTTCCCTCGTCCTTCGCTTGGCCGCCGTCATGCTGGCCGTTTCCGCGCTCTCGGTGAGCTTGACGGCTTCGGCCGACCCGTCCCTGAGCCCACACCCCTCCCTTGTGGATGGGCTAAGCGACCGCGCTTTACCGACCGGCAACCCTGCGGGTGCTTCGGTGTACACCATGGGTATCGAAGGGATGATGTGCGAATCCAGTTGCGCATCGAAGGTAACAACCGCACTCTCGAGCATCGACGGCGTCTCCGCCGTCAACCTCGACTTTGCCGCCAAGCAGGCTCGCGTACACGTGAAGGCGGGACACACACTGACAGCCGCGTTCTGCGACCGGTCGTTCAACAATCAGGGTTACTTCGTCACGGATTTTCGACGCGTGCCCTGAGCGGCTCGGCCCCGACCATGCCTCTACGACCGAGTTGAAAGAGTAAGGCCAAACCCGGCAGGGCGGCGAATGTCGTGATGATAAAAAACGTCACCCAGTCGTAGCGTTCGGCCATCCAACCGCCCGAAGTCGACAGCCACGTGCGCGCTACCGACATGACCGAGGTGAGCAAAGCATATTGCGTAGCCGTGTAGCTGACGTTGCACAAACTCGACAGATAGGCCACGAACGCCGCCGTTCCCATACCGCTGGCAAAGTTTTCGAAACCGATGGTCACACCGAGCATGAGCATGCTGTGGCCCACGACCGCCTGTACGGCGAAGGTCAGGTTGGAAACCATCTGCAGGATTCCGCAGATCCACAGCGCCCGCATCAAGCCGGTCGCACCCATCAAACTTCCGCCGGCCGCCGCACCCACCAAGGTAGCCACCAACCCGTAGGTCTTCACGACGGTAGCGATCTCGGCTTTGCTGAACCCGATCTCGAGCAAAAACGGATTGGTCATCACACCCGCCAGCGCATCGCCGAATTTGTAGAGCATGACGAACAGCAAAATGAGCGCCCATCCTCGGCGCTGCATGAACTCCGCAAATGGACATACCACCGAGCCGTAGAGCCAGGCCAAGGTCTCGGCGCTACGACCGGAAAGGTGCGGACGGCGGCTGAGAAACTCCTGCGCGCGCGCTTCGAGTTCGCTCGACTCCCGGCTCAACGCCCTATCCGGCTCGGGCGCCAGCAAGGTCGCCAGAACCCCCACCCCCACGAGCGCGGCCATGACGGCATAGACCTCGAACCAGCCGGTGTAGGTCGCCAGATACAAAGCCCCCGCCCCCGACACGAGCATGCCGATGCGGTAGCCGAACACGACGGCGGCTGCACCGGCCGCGTATTGGCGCTCCTCGAGAACTTCTACACGGTAGGCGTCAACGACGATGTCCTGGCTCGCCGAACAAAATGCCACAGCGAATGCCAGCAGAGCGGTCGTCCAGGCGTCGGCTCCCGGGTCACTCGAGCCCAGCCCGAGGACCGCGGCCATCAGCGCGATCTGCGTCAGCAGAAGCCAGCCACGACGGCGGCCCAGGAGCCTGGTCAACAGCGGTACGTTCAGCCGATCGACCAGAGGCGCCCACAAGAACTTGAGCGAGTACGGTGTAGCCACCGACGCGAACAAACCAATCGTCGTCTTGCTGATACCGGCTTCGACCAGCCAGAACGACAGAGTCGAGAAGGTCAATGCCAAAGGCAGTCCGCTGGAAAACCCGAGCAGGGTAATCCAAACGATACGCGGATCGCGGTAGACCAAGACACCGGCGCGCGCGCGCTGAATCCACCCCCCCGCCTTTTTCAACGAGCCGTCTCCGCCACCACAACACCGGCACCGAGTTCCCTCATCGTTGCAGTCTGCCGATCACCGCGTGAGCCCACAACTCAGTCCTGGCGGCCACGGACAACGGGGTAGTAAAGACCCCGCGGACTTCTCCGCCACCAGGCACGCCCGGGTTCCTTCGCGGCTTTGGTGAATTTGTAGTCGTATCGCCGCGCGCGCAGATAGCGTGGCGGCGCATCCGGGAAGGGGTTGTCGGCGAGCAAGGAAAGAACGGGCGGCGATCCCTCTCCCAAGCGTTCGATGAATTTGCCGAACCAGCGCTGCCGACGAAAGCTCGAAAGCGCCGCAAACCACATCTGCCAGTCGAGACGCGGCTGATACGGAGCAACGAAAGGAGGCCGCCTGAAGACGTCTCCGACTTTGTAGGGGAACTCGTATTCGAGCCATCGCCGCCCATCGTTGCTGCCTTCGACGATGATCTCGGGTCGCCCTTTGGTCATCATCGCGAACAGACCGTAGTTACTCGTTAGACGAAACGGTTCCACTCGAGCGAGCGTCCGCCGGACGGCAGGCGGCAAGAGGGAGTATCCGTAGAAGCGCGCAGCAAAGTTGACTGTGCTGAGCATCGCGATCGCGGCCACCGCCGTAGCCACGAAGACCGTACGCAGGTACGAACCGTGCCGGTGTATGCCGGCGGGCTCAACCCGGCTATGGCGCTCGGGCTCCTTGCGTAAAGCAATCAACGCAGCGAGGCCGCGATCATCGAGGAGCGTCAAGCCGAGCGCAATCGTGAGGTAGTTGAAAAACGTATAGTTGCCGGTGGCGATGATGATCAGCTGAAAGACCGTGAAGATCCAAAATGCGATCCATCGCGCGCGCCGACCGGCAAACACAAAAAACGGCACGATGAGCTCCACCGAGAACATGACCACACACGATACTCGCTGCACCCACATCGGTAGTTGATTCATGTACCATGCGGTCCACGGCGGGAGTGGCTGGCTTTCGTAGTGAAACGACAGAGCCGTCAGGTTCCACCATGCTGGGTCACCGCTCATCAGCTTGACCACGCCCGAGGCCAACATCAGCCGGAACAGCAGCCAACGCACGAGCCAAAGCGCGCCGTGGCTCGGCGGATACTCACGCCAACGCGCCGGAGTCAGACACGGCGGCGACAGGAGAACGGTCAACACACCGCATTCCAGCAGAAGAATGTCCCACTGGAAGCCGAGGAATACCTGCCCGCCGATAAACAGTGACAGGTACAGGACCCAACAGGCCGATGCAGCGGCGATCGGCACAAAGCCGATCAACAACAGAAGCGATGCGGCGGTTCCTGCGGCACAGACAACGTTCAGGGCTGCGTCGGAGGAGGACAGCCAAAACAAGGTGGGATAGCGACTGAAGACCGAGACGCCGTAGTAGCGATGCACAGTCTGGAGAAAGTCCGTGAGCGGTAGGATGCCGCGGGCACCGATCAGGCCGTGAATCTGCGTCCACAGCGAGACGAAAGCGACCAGGTAAACCAGCGCCACCGCGCGCAAGAACAGCGCCCGGACGATCGAAAACGTAGCTCTGCCGCCCATCGCGAGTCATTGTATCCGACCGCGGAGCCGACGTAGAGCGTGAGCGAGCCGGGTGCTAGCCTAGGAGTCCGTCATGGCCAGACAAACCCTACCCGGAGCCGCCGCTCTCCGTGAAGGCGAAAGCCTGAAATTCGGGTACACCGAGGACGGCCGCGAGCGCGAAGGCTTCGTCGTACGTCACGGCGGTCGCCTGTTCGCCTACCGCAACCAGTGCCGCCACATCCCTATGACCATGGATTGGGTGGAAAACCGCTTCCTGTCTCGAGACGGCTGCCACATCCAGTGCGCCACCCACGGTGCCCTTTACGACATCGCCAGCGGCCTCTGCGTAGCCGGCCCGCCGGAAGGTAAGATCTTGGGACGTTTTGAAATCGAGACCGACGGCGACGAAGTCGTCGTCATCCTGCCCGAGGGCGGGCCCTAACGGCCGCCGCTCACGCGTCCACCGTCGCTACGTCCACCGCCGTCCGAAGGCCGGGTGCCGCCGTCGGGCCTCGTGCCTCCATCCGCGGGCCTCGTGCCTCCATCCGCGGGCCGGGTGGCGCCGTCGGCCGGTCTGACTCCCGCGTCGGTTCTCGAGTTTCCATCTGTCGGTCTTGTACCGCCATCACTCGGACGCGGTGAATTGTCTCGGCGGAACCCTCCGTCGTTCGCGGCGGCACTCGTGCAGGCCAGTTCCGAGGGTGTGCAGCTCCCCGCCGACGCACCACAAGTCAGGTTGACCGATTGCCCTACGGCGTACTGAAGAATCAAGAGCGCGTCCGTTGCCGTGACCGCCGAACTGGAGTCGACGTCGCAGACCGACAGAAAGCAGGAATCCGCGCCCACGGAGGCGTCCAGCGCCTGCAACGCATCCGAAGAGGCAACACGGCCGTCGGCTGTCAGGTCGCCGCACACAGGACCACCGACGACGCTCCATCCCAAATCCGCGAACAGTTGCAAGGTCCTCTCGATGTTATGGTTGGGACGAAGGTAAAAGGGTTCCATGAGTTCGTCGGGCGTCAAGGCCGTACTAAAATGGGAAACGCTGGAACCCGACGCAAAGGTCGCCGGCGCATACATCTGTACATGACAACTCTCGTGCGTACCCGCGACTAGGTCGCCGGCGCTGCCGTCCACCGCCGCCCCGGTCCAGTGCAGTTCGTTGCCGGACCGTGCCGCTGCCGCACGCTCGCCATCGGTCATCGACGGGAACAGCTTAGCGCTACAATGGTTTTCCAGGTTGTCGGCAAAGACGTCCGGTAATCCCTGCAACGGCACTCCGGAACTCGCGTCCATGGGCGTCGCAAATCCGAGACCGTGACCAAGTTCATGCAGGAGAATCGTCACCAGGTCGATGTCCGTGGGCGCGCCGTTGGAGTCGAAACCGTAGTACCAAGCAAGGGCACAGCCCGAAACACCGACGTCGCTGTTGAAGATCGCGGTGATATCGCTCGCCGAAGGGTTGAGGTCGGTACCCGCCAAAGCGTCGGCGAGCGCGGAATGATACCAAGTGGCCGCGTTGGGAGCCTGACTGAAGTCGCGAAAAAATGCCGTCGCTCCCGCAGCACCGAGAACGACGCCGCTCGAAGTGTCGCAGCCGAAGGAATCGAATTTTGCGTCCACGCGGATCTCGACGGGGCTGTTCAGGCGCTCGGCCCAGCGGTCGGCCGCGTACTGAAACGCATTGAGACGTTGTTGCCCCAAGGTCGTTCCCGGATTTTCCCCGATCGGTACCGCCGGAGTGGGATCGTTGAAGCCTTCGAGTATACCGTCGCTGTTTACGACCGTGATGACCGCCGCCGAGGTCGGCGCGACGGTGGCCAACACCAGCAACAAACCAATCGACAATGCGAGTAGGCGCTTCTTCATTGCTTATTTTCTACCGCCCGGATTGCGATCAGCCCTACAGACCCCGGGCCGCACGCGTGCCGTGGCGAGAGGAGAACATCCAACGATCGCCCTCGCCCGGGTTTGCGGCCTCGCTGTCATGAAATGCAAAAACCCGCCCTGCACCGTGACCCCCACCCCGCCACCGGCAACGGGGCTCTCGAACTCGACAGCGTCGCGTTCCGCCGCATCAAGAGTTTGCAGCCCCTGAGATGGGACGGACTCGGCCGATTCCCCGGCCGGCGCTCCGGCGGGCTCGGACGTAAACGCACCGGTTTGCGGATCCACCTGAAGCACCTGCGCCGACGCGACGGCAGCCGGCACGAGGAACGCAACTACCAGTAATATCGTACGAAGTGTTTTTCCATGCCTCTTCATAAGCTCGTCCTCAACCCGTCCTCGCAATCATCGTCGGTCCGACCTCAGCCTACGGACAAGTCAGTGTGACCGGTTGGCCCACCGAATATTGAAGAATCAACAGCGCGTCGGTGGCGGTGACCGCCAGCGTCGAATTCACATCGCAAACCGAGACTCCGCAGTTTCCGGTTCCGACCGAGGTATCGAGCGCCCCCAGACCGTCGGTCGAAGAGATCAGGCCGTCCTCGGTCGCATCGCCGCACAGCGTGGGGCTAAGCACCGTCCAGCCGATATCGGAAAATAGCTCGAGGGTACGCTCGACGTCATGATTCGCCCCCGTATAGGACGGCTCCATGAGTTCGTTGGGAAACAGCGACGTCGCAAAATGCGACACCGACGAACCCGGCTGAGCCGGATTGGGCGCATACATCTCTACATGACCGCCGGCACCGACGCCCGAACTGAGACTGCTGCTACCGGCTACGATGCCGGCACCGATCCAATGGAGATTGCCGCTGTTGACACTGGCCGACACGCGCTCGGCATCGCTCATGTCGGGGTAGATTTTGGAGCTGGAATGATCTTCGAGGTTGAAGCTGTAGGCATCTTCTCGACCCAGGAACTCGGAGCCGCCCGCGAGGTCGACAAAGCTGGCGAAGCCCAAGCCGTGACCGATCTCGTGCAGCACGACGCTGGCAAGATCGATCTTCCCCGGCGGCGGGTTGGCGTCCAACCCGTGATACCAGGTGTTAGGAAAGCTACAGGTCGTTCCGATCGAACTGTTGAAGGTCGCCGTGATGTCGTCGCTACTCGAGTTGAGATCGCTGCCGGCAAGAGCGTTGGCTAGAGCCTGTGGGTACCAGGTTCCGGCCAAAGGAGCGCCGTTGAAATCACGGTGGACGGTCTGAGTACCCGCGGAACCGAGAACCGCGCTGGTGGAATTACAGGTCAACGGGTCAAATTTGGAATCAACGCGGATCTCGACATTGCTCTGCAAGCGAGCCCCCCACACACCGGCCGCGAACTCGAACACCTTCAGCCGTTGCGCACCCAGGGTCGTGCCGTCGTTGCCGCCGACGGGGACAGCGGGGGTGGGATCGTTGAAACCTTCGCCGCCGCCGTCGAGGTTCACGACGGTAATCGTTGCCGCCTCCACGCTCGTGGCCGACAAGAACACCAAGCCGACGGCAAGGCCCACTCCCACGACTCTTACTCGTGTCATGGTTCAGCGCCCCCCGCCCGCCGATAATTCGGTCTCACAGCGGCTCGTCATCGTCCCGTCCGCGCCGACCGTTGCCGTCACGACGTTCTGAAAACCGCCCTGCAAGTCGACCAGGACACCGCCACCGACGACCATGCTGTCGGTCGCCACCAAGCCTTGCGCCGACGTTCGCAACTGCGGCGAGGTCGCGCCGGTCATCGTCTCAGCCTCTCGCGAGACGGCGCCCGCGCCGCTCTGCGCTGGCACCGAGATCGATTGCGCTTCCGCCGGCGTCGCCGGTAGGGCCAAAATCGCCAGCAAAGCCAGGGCTGCCGCAACCGCGAGCGCCTTGCCACTGATCCTGCCTAACCGTCTATCGTTCTGCATGAGCTTATCCTTGTAGACCCGTGCGCTGTCAGCGCTTTCGAGGTTTACGAAGCAAGCTACATGCCAGCGCCGGCGCGACCGCCTGGGGCAACTCCAGGGTGTGCTCGGGCTTGGCCGACCGTAAAAAAATGACTATCCGGCGAAAGGCTGAGCACCGGCCCTATTCACGAGCGTGCGCAGCCCCGCCGGGCGGCCTCCAACCGAACCGGGAACACGGCAAGGTTCAAGACCCCCGAGGACCGTGATGAGCTGCCCGAATTTCGCTAAACGCGGGGACGCCTCAGGACTCGCCCTCGATCACCTTCGGCTGCGGTGCCGTCGGCGCCGTCGGTTCGTAGAGGCCCATGATCGTACAGCTATGCGACACGCCCGCCTTGTTGACGCACTGGAGTCGTTCGCCACGGGTCAGGGTGATACCGGGATCGAAATAGGTGCAACCCGAGGTGCCGTAGGTCAGGCGTTGGCCCGTGGTTCCGGCTTCGACATAGACGGCGATATGATCAGAACAGGCCTGCGTCAGCGTGAACACACCGCGGTCGGGGGCACGATAAACGAGATTGATGCCGCCGGGAGCGGGGTCGGCACTGGCGCTGATCATTCTGGCGTTGTGCCGGCCGGCGTCCTTGGCCGCCCGTGCAGGCGACGCCAGCCATAGGACGAGGACTGCGAGAAGAACAAAGCTAACCAGACCAACGCCCCCCAGGCTGTGGGCGAAGCGGGCCACGCGCGCGGAAGAATCGGAAACCGAAGCGGTCGTTCGTGAGCCGGTAATTTTGGTCATGCAGAATACCTCAGCCTGACTCTAGCCCTACAAGGAAAGGCTTGTCTATCCCCTAACTTATGGACAGACCGCGCGCATGCTCTCGAATGGGGTTTGCGTCCCCCAGCTTGGGGGGATATCCGCCATCCGATCCTCGAAGCGGACCAAAAACACATCGCTGCGTTGTACTGCGCTGTGTTCCGCTGCCACCGACGCGAATGCGGAATTCCCATTGACAGTCCCTATCCCGGACAACTAACGTCTAGCGCTCGGGAGGAGGCGGCGCCCGCGACGCAGCGGTGCCGCTGTGTCGTTCCGTGCCACCGTCGAGTTCCCGGCAAGGTCCATGAGAAGCACGTGACAGGATACCCAAGACTCATTACGGCAGCGCTGGCCGCGGCCATGTTCGCCCTGTGCGCACCCTTCGCCCACGCACAATCAACGGTCTTCGACAAAGGTGAGGTCGGCTGCCGCAAGGAGATATCCAAAGACTTGGGCAAGATGGTGAGGCTCATCAACAAAGCTTTCACCAAATGTCACAGAGACCAGCAGAACGGCACTGTGACGGCGGGGTCGAACTGCAATGACCTGAGCGATCCCGACGTGGATCCGAGGAGGAAGGTCGCACGTATCGAAGGGAAAGTCGCCGCCGGGATCGCCGCAAAGTGCGGGAGTCTCGACAACGACGTCCTTTCGCAATATGTCTCCTGCCCGGTCGACCCCTGCGCGGGTGTTGCCGATAACCCCTTGCAGACTTACGCGGAACTGTCGAGTTGCCTGATCTGTTTGGCGCAGACGAATACGGGCGCTCGCTCCGCGGCTCTGCTGGGCATGGCCAGCCCGGCCCCCGCCGG
>CAZKLE010000016.1:0-23320 GCA_964553415.1 uncultured Myxococcales bacterium | reverse complement strand
GTGCCGATCTCGGTGAGGCTGCCGCTGAGGAAGCTGTTGCTGACGGTGACGACGGCAGCTCGCGTCGACGTCAAGGCCGCGCAGGGCAAAGGCACGCCCGAGACCGCGTGCTGAAGAATGACCAGGGCATCGGTGGCACGTACGTGGCCGTCGATCACGGCTTCGATCTCGACATCGACTTCGGGCCGGTAGCCGCCGGCGACTGCCAGAACGAGCGCTTGTAGGGCGTCGCCGGCAACGACGCGGCCATCGTGGTCGGCGTCGCCGCAGAATGCCGCCGCCGTGGTTGGCAAGAGCGAACCGATCAGAACCGCTGCAAGCAATGCGCGGGTGAAGTGCTCGAGGCCTGTCGGTCTCCGTTTTCGTGAACTCACAGGAGGTTCAGAACGTGTCGTTAGCATTGCCACCTCCTACGTAGCTCAAGCTGAGAAAAAAGCTGCGACCGGGCACGGGGAAGCCGAGTTGATCGGAGACTTGCTCGTCGGTGAGGTTGTCGGCCTCGAAAACCACCTTGAAATCGAGGCCTCTGGGCCGCCACGCGAGGCTGAGATTGTGTACGGTTTGCGAAGGCGTAGGTAGGAGATTGGCTTCATCGAAGAAACGGCGGCCGCGAAACTCGAGTTCGTAGGACCACTCCCAGCCGTTGCCCGCGCGATCGCTGGTGTGCCAGTCGACAGCGATGTAGGCGTCGTCGGCCGGCAGCGCGGGAAGCTCCTTGCCGTGAACCCCGGGTTGCGGCGTGAGGTTCTCGGTCTGCTGGCGGGTGTAGTTGGCCCGTACTGTAAGGCCCTCGCCGAGCCTCGTCTCGAGTCGGAGTTCGTGCCCGTGCACTCGCGCCTGAGCGACGTTTTGAGCCTTGGCAACCCGCTGGCCCGTTTGGATGAACACGATGAGATCGTCGACATTGTTGAGGAAGTAGGCGTATTCGAAATTCGTGGCGCCGAGATGCAGCTGGAAGCCCGCGTCGGCGCTCACGCCCCGCTCCGGTTTGAGTTCGGGGTTGGCTTTGGAGAAGCCCGTATCGCCGAACACTTCGGCAAAATCTGGCGGCCGGAAGTAGCTTCCGCCGTTGGTCTTGAACGTCAACCAGGGCCACGCATCCCAACGAAGCCCGAGTCGCGGGTCGGTCGAACCCAAGCGTGAAGACGGCAAGCGAGCGCCGCTGGAGAGAAAGGGAAGGTTGCTCCCTTCGAAGTCGTTCCAGACGATTTCGTGGCGCAGTTGCGGCAGCAGGGTGAGTCCCTTCTTGCCGAGTGTGAACTGGTCGCCTACGGCGATCGATAGGGTCGCTCGTTGCTGGCGGCGTTGCGGCGTCGAGGCAGCGGCGATTTTGCCGTCGAAACGCTCGAACGCGAGCTGCATGCTGGTTTGCAGGCGATGCGACGGTGTAAGTTCGTGTTCGCCGTGTAGGTTCAGGGTCGTTGCCAGTGTCCTGTTGTCGGAGCGTTCGAAACCGAAGCCGAGGGTTCCGCAACCGGGAGGGGTCGGCACCGGGCAGAGAGGATCGCGAAACGTCTCCCTAAGGTAGGTCAGGTCCCAGGACGCAGCGAGGTCTCCATCACGGCTCTGCCAGGCGGTGTTGAAGATGTTGCGAAGTGAGCGCAGGCTCGCTCGGTCGCTGCCGGCGCCGCCTTGACCGGGAACGCCTTCGTCTTTGGAAAAGGTGTTGTTGCTGACGTTCAACGTGCCACGCGTGCCTAGGTCGGCTCGCAGTTTGAGCAGGGCATCGAGGGATTCGGACTCGTTGTTGATACGGCGGCGGCGAACGTCGTCGAGGGGGTTCTGGGGAGTTCCGCCATCATCGGCGAAGGGGAAGTCCCCGTCGCTTCGCCGGTAGGTGAGGTAGCCGGACACGGTGCCGAGTGCCGACGGCCCGGTGGCCTGCAGGCCTAACTTCGCGGTACCGAAGGAACCGTAACTCGCCGACAGACGGTAGCCGGAGCGCTTATCTTTCTTGGTGATGATGTTGACGAGGCTGGCGGCATCCGAGCCGGCGAAACGTGCCGGCGTGAAGCCTCGGTAGATTTCGATTCTCTCGATCGAATCCATGGGGAGGTCGGCCAGATTGACGACCCGGTTCTGCGCGCGCGACAGACTGACTCCGTCGATCAGGATCTTGACCTGGCCGGCCCCGGCCCCGCGCACCGAAATCGTTGCAAAATCCTCCCGTCCTCCGAAACGGGTTACTTGTACGCCGACGGCGTGCTGAAGCAGCTCGGTGACGGTCTTGAAACCCCGCCAAGCGTTTTCGGTGTAGACGACGTCGGAGAATCCCGCTGCGTCTTCCCCCGATTGAAAGCGGTCGCGCGCTTCCGCCACCACGACCACGGGGCTTAGTTCCACCGCCTCGCCCGGCGAGGGGTCGGGCGCAGCGCACACCGGTGCGACGGCACCCGGGCCGAGCATGACGGCGAGGACGCATACGGTCGCGAAGCCGAGCGCGGTAGGGCGGCGACTTCGATCTTCCCTTCCCGCGAAAGGCACGATCAAATCGGCGGGTCGCTCAGGTCTCCTGACTCGGGGATCATGCTACTCGCCGCGCCTTCCCGGAAGATTCTCCAGTGGCATGGTGCGGCTTTCGTCCTCCCTCACAGTTGCGGGGCAGTAGAGGATTCTCACCTCTTTCCAACGAACCCGGCACCCACCGGGTTCTGAGCGACCACGCGCTACTCTTATCGGGAGCGGCCGGCGGCCACAAGGTTGTAGGCTGCGGCGGCCGGCTTGCAACGGCCGACCTCGGCCGCCGGGCATAGCGATGGGCGTTGACAGCCCGAGCGCGGGCTAATATGCAGCAAGCCATGGAAGGGGTTGGGTGCAAGGGCGTCGCGATTCTCGGTTCCACCGGATCGGTGGGTACCACAGCTCTGCAGCTCATACGCCGCTTCCAAGATCGCTTCCGAGTTACGGCTTTGGCTGCCGGTAGACGGGTCGCCGAACTCAAGGATCAGATCGATGAGTTCGCGCCGGCGTTGGTTTCGGTCGCTGATGCCGAGGATGCCCGCGAACTGAGCGCGTCGCTTGGCGCCGAAGGGCCGAGGGTTGTTTCGGGCAGCGAGGGCCTGAAAACGGTCGCGACCGCTGCGGGAACCGACGTATGTCTTTCCGCGTTGGTCGGTGCCGTGGGCCTGGAGCCCACGCTCGCCGCCATCGACGCGGGCATCGACGTTGCCCTGGCCAACAAAGAGGTCATGGTCGTGGGCGGCGAACTGGTGTGCAACCGAGCGCGAGACAAGGGCGTCGCGGTGCTCCCGGTCGACAGCGAGCACAACGCTATCTTTCAATCTCTGCGGGGACGTAAGCATGAATACGTACGCCGCCTGGTGTTGACCGCTTCGGGGGGGCCGTTCCGCGAACGCGAGGCCGCCAGTTTGGCTACCGTTACGCGCGAGGAGGCTCTCCGCCATCCGACTTGGAACATGGGCGATAAGATCACGATCGATTCGGCGACTTTGATGAACAAGGGACTCGAAGTAATCGAGGCGCGTTGGTTTTTTGATCGCGATCCGCGAGAGATCGAGGTCGTCGTGCATCCGCAGAGCATCGTGCATTCGATGGTCGAATATTGCGACGGTTCGATCATCGCCATGATGGCGGTTCCCGATATGTCGATTCCGATAGGCTACGCCATTGCCTACCCCGATCTGCTCGATCTCGGACATCTTCCCCGACTCGATTTTGCGTCCCTCGGCTCGGTGAGTTTTTTCCGCCCCGATATGGAGAAGTTTCCCTGCTTGCGGCTTGCCTATGATGCATTGCAGGCCGGCGGCACCATGCCCGCCGTGGCCAATGCCGCCAACGAGATCGCCGTCGGCCGTTTTTTGGCGTCTGAGATCGGCTTCACCGATATCCCGCGCCTGGTCGAGGCTGCCATGAACGCACACGAAACCGCAGCCTACGAGACCGTCGCGGAGCTCTTGGCGGCCGACAGCTGGGCCCGAGCTTATACGTCATCGCAAGCAGGCGGGTCTCGCAATTGCCGTTGAGGTGCCGGCGCTTCCTTGGGTCGGGCTCCGGCGCGCGCCTCGATCGAGCCCTCCTGTTCCTCGTTCTCGCTGTCACCGCCGTGCTCGCATTCCGACGCATCGGCGATTTCGATACGTGGTGGCACTTGGCTTCGGGGCGTTGGATCATCGAGCACGGAACGATTCCCGATCACGACACACTGTCGTTCACTGTGCCCGATCATCCGTGGATCAATCTCCAGTGGCTCTTCGACGTCGCCATCTACGCCCTGTATCGCATCGGCGGTGCCCGTTTGCTTGTGGTGTTCTCGTGCGCGGGCTTCACGGCGGCTGTGTGGTTTCTTCTGCGCGGTTTCAAACTGTCGCTGGGGAGCCTCGCGTCGGCGTTGTTGGCGGTGTGGGCGTTGCTTGTCGTGCAGGAGCGTTTCGTGCTGCGCCCGGAGCTTCTCAGCTTCTGCTATCTGACGGCCCTCAACCTCCTGCTCGCCGCTCGTTGCCGCGATGATGGCCGGCGTTTGTGGCTCGTTGTTCCTCTCATGCTCGTGTGGGTGAACTCGCACGCGCTGTTCATCGTCGGGCTGTTCTGCTTGCTGTGGACCTGCGGTGTCACCTTTGCCGCACAAGCCCGCCTGTTCCCCCGAGTCTGGCGGGCATCGACCGCCATGAGCCACCGCGGTCGCCGCCGTCTTCTTCTGGCGAGCGCGGCGGCTGGTGCGGTGACGCTGCTGAATCCGTATTTCTTGCGCGGGGCTCTGTTCCCGTTCGAGTTGTTTTCGCGCATAGACGGGTCGAATCCGGCTTTTGCCTCCATCGGAGAATTCAGCCGGCCGTTCTCCGGGTTCTTTCCGACCTTGGCCATCGGCGCCTACCAGGTTTACGTCTACTTCGCGCTCGCCGTCCTCGTGATCGCGGCGCTGCTCACGGTGCGGCCGGACTGGATACGGCGCAGACGAGAGGCCGCCGGGAGTCTTGCTGCGCCGGCGGACTGCTCGGATCGTTTCGATTTCGCCGGCGTGGGTATCATTTTGGCCCTGGCGTATCTGTCGCTGCAGGCGCGGCGCAATACGGGCCTGTTCGTCTTGGGTGCCGGGCCTTTCGTTGCGCAGGCTACGGCAATCATCGTTGCCCGCATCCCCGAGTTACGCGGGCGACTGTTCGCGGCCGCGCGCATGGGTGTGGTCAGCGCCTTGCTTTGCGCAGCCATCGCCATGATCGTGTGGACGGCGAACAACGGTTTTTACCGTTGGGACAACCGTACGGTGGAGTTTGGCTCGGGGGTGCTGGATGTGAACTTCGCCGTTCAAGCTTCACGATTCGCCAAGCGGCTTCGACTGAAGCCGAAGCTATACAACGACCTCACGGCCGGAGGCTATCTGACTTGGTCGCGGCCGGTCGACGGTGGAGTATTCATCGACGGTCGCCTCGAAGTCTACAACGCAGACTTTTTCGGCAGGTATTTGCAGGGACTGCGCGATTTTCGGGTCTGGGCCGCGGATGCCGAACGCTACAAGATTGATACCGTCATCCTGTTTCACCGCTGGTCGAACCGGCGCTCCTTGGTACGGCATCTCGCAGCCGATTCCGCCTGGGCCTTGGTGTACTACGACGAGACGGCAGCCATCTTCGTCCGCCGAGCCGGCAACGAGGTCAAAATCCGCGAAGCCGCACGTTTGTTTCCAGCCTACCAGCAACGCGTTTGGGAGCGGCTTCGTCAGCACCGGCCTTCCTGGCAATGGGCGGTGGGGGATGCCCACGGCGCCGTAGCCTACGGGCAATTGCTCAGTGTGATCGGCCGCTCGGATGAGGCCGCCGATGCGTTTCGTCTTGCCATCGACGACGGCGTCGCGTCGTCGGTGGAAGTCGGGCTGTATACCTGGCTGGCCCGCTTCCATGTTCGACGGGGCGAAAACGAACAGGCCCTAATGAATATTCGCGCGGGCCTGGCCGTGGACCCGGACAATCGCCTGCTTCGCGAGGGGCTGGCGGACTTGGGGGGCTGAGTGGGTTCCGGTCTGCGCTCGGTTCCGGCACGGGTACGCTGGCTGGCGGCTTTGCTGCTCACGCTTTTCGTGCTGCAGGCGTCGTGGGCCTCACGGCGTGATTCGGTGACCATCGATGAGTTCCTTCACCTACCCGTGGGTCTGTACACGCTGTACACGGGTGATTTCAGTATCGACCCCATCAACCCTCCGCTCACCCGCATGCTTGCCGCTGTGCCCGTGGCGGTTCGCGCCCCCGCGTTTCGTGCGCGCGCGGACTTGGGGGGCTGGGGGCTCGGCTATGCGTTCATGCGTGAGAATGCCGCCGACTATCAACGACTGTTTGTTGCCGCACGCGGGGTGGTGATTGCCTTAGGGGCCCTGCTCGGCCTGCTGGTGTTTGTATGGGCTAACGCCCTGTACGGATGGCCGTCAGCGTTGACGGCGGTCTTTTTGTTCAGTTTTTCGCCCTCGATGCTGACGCACGCACACTTGGTGACCCTCGACGAGGCGGGAGCGCTCGGTTTCGTGGCTACGGTGTATGCGGCCTGGCGCTTTCTCGAGCGGCCGACGGCTACGCGGGCGTTGCTGACAGGCGTCGCACTTGGCGTGGCTACTCTTTTGAAACTGTCGGGTTTCGTTCTGATCGGCGTTGTCGTTGCGCTGGTGCTGATCCGTATGGCGGAAGAACGTCTGCGGAGACCGGGGCTCCGCGAGGGGTGGCGGGATCGAAAGCCGACGCGCGCGATTCGCTGGCTCGGACTGATGGCTTTGCTCGGTCTGGCATCCCTGGCGGTTCTCAACCTGGGTTACGGTTTCCAGGGGACTTTTGCGCCGTTGACGTCGGCGCGTCTCGCCGACGGCGGAGCCTTGGCGGCTCTACGTAATGCGTTGCCCTGGCTGAGATTGCCCCTGCCCCTGGCCTTCATCAACGGCGTGGACATGGTCATGAACGTCGGCAAAGGCCACGACCCTTCGTATTTTCTCGCCGGTGAACTATCGGCCGAGGGTTGGTGGTACTATCACTTGGCGGCTTTCCTTTTTAAGACGCCCTTGCCGTTGGTGTTCACGGCAATCGCTGCGCTCGTGCTTTGGGCCATCGGCCGAGACGACGGCGCTCGCTCCTATTGTCTCTACGTGCCGGTTCTCTTCGTGTTTGCCGCCAACTCGCTGTTCAATTCTCTGGATATCGGAGTCCGCCACGTGCTCGCGGTCTACCCTTTGTTGTTCGTCGCCGTGGCGCCTTTGCTGGCGCGGCCCATCTACGCTTGGACACAAGCGAACTCCGCGGGGCGGGCGCCGACTGCGCGCGCGGCGGTGGCGCTAGCTCTACTCATGTGGTTTTTTGTCGGCGGGTTGCGTGTGGCTCCGGCCTATTTCGAGTATTTCAACGAACTGGCCGGTGGACCGCAGGGCGGTTACCGGATGCTCATCGATTCCAATCTGGATTGGGGACAGGATCTGATCCGTCTCCGCGAGCTCATGGATCGGCGGGGCTATGAGCGTGTGAACCTCGCCTACTTTGGCCGCGTGGACCCCGCCGTGTACGGAGTGGAATTTGTGCCGCTGGAAGGGCCGGAGCAAAAAGGACCGACGGTGGTGTCGGCGAGCTTTCTCATGGGGCGCCCGTATTTTTGGATCAGGCGGGGGCGCATGCGCTGGATCAAGCCCGAGACCTACGCTTGGTTGCAGAAGGAAACGCCGGTGGCGCGTGCGGGAACGATGTTCGTCTACGAGCGCTGACGATGAGGAGCGGTGGAGCGGCAATGGCGCGAAGAGAGGAGCGAAGGTCGGTAGAAGTCTCGGTGGTGGTGCCGGCCTACCGCGAGCAACGGAGAATCGGCCGCTGTCTGCAATCCCTCGAGGGCTGGCTGGCCGAGTACCAGCCGAACTACGAAATCATCGTTGTCGACGACGGTAGTCCGGACGCGACCTCCGCCGTGGTCTCGGAGTGGGCCGGCGACGACGATCGCCGCTGCTTGATACGCTACGAGCAGAACCGCGGAAAGGGGTTTGCGGTACGCAGGGGTTTGGCTGAATCGCGCGGCCGCTACGTGTTCTTCACCGATGCCGATTTGTCGACGCCGCCGCGAGAGATCGACCGTGCTCTCGAGCTTCTCGAACGGGCCGATGTGGTGGTGGGCACGCGAGCCGCTGCCGAATCGAGTATCCTCGTTCACCAGAAGAACTACCGCGAAGGCATGGGTCGAGTTTTTAACACGCTCGCAAATGTCCTGGGGGTGGCGTGGATGGCCGATACGCAGTGCGGCTTCAAGGGATTTCGTCGAGAGGTACTGGCCGCGCTGTTAGACGAAGCACGCGTCGACGGCTTCGCTTTTGACGTCGAACTGCTGGTGCTTGCCCGCGACCGGGGTCTACGAATTCGAGAGTTGCCGGTAACCTGGCGCAACGATCCCGAGTCGCATGTTCGCGTGTTTTCCGATTCGCTGAGGATGCTGGTCGACCTGTTCTCGATCGCCGCGCGTGAGCGTTTTTCCAAACGCCGGTTCTAGGGTGCCGGGTCGACGGCGGCGATGGCTGCGAGGGAAAGGCCGAAGGGGAGCGCTCCACGGGAGGCCAACGCGGCTTCGACTTTGTACAGGTTGATCATCAGACGGTTGAGCGGACGCGGTAGAGGGTAAACGTCGGCGAGTTCGCTGTCGGCGTTGGAACCTCGTGGTATCAGCTTCTCGGCTGTTCGTAGGATCAGCGCCGGCGCCAGGATCGCGCAACTTGCCCAGCCGAGATACTCCAGGCGGAAACCCGCCGTCGTGAGCAGCTTGGCCAGGGATTTCCGCGTGTAGCGGCGTTTGTGTTCGAGCACTTCGTCGTGGCGGCCGAACAAGGAGGGCCAGGCCGGCACGTGTACCGCGAGTGCACCTCCGGGGGCGACGACTCGGCGAAGCTCGCCGGCCATCGCGAGGTCATCTTCGACGTGCTCGATGATGTCGAAAGCGGTGACCAGGTCGAAGGCCGAGGCTCGAAACGGAAGCCGGGCGGCGTCTCCGACGACGGGGCATTGCAGCCCTCGGGTCCGTGCGAAGCGGAGAGCGTCGGAGCTGCAATCGAGCGAGCATACCGTGCCGAAGGCGGACAGCTCGCGGCTCACGGCACCCGTGCCGCAGCCGACGTCGAGAATACGCAGCCCTCCCGGCGCGAGTCTGTCGGTGAGCAATCGGCGGAACAAGATGCGCTTGCCCGTGAACCACCAGTGTTCGCTCTCGACGGCGTGCATGCGTTCAAGATCGCGGAGCCGCATGGCTCGGTGTTGCCTCGCTCAAAAAAGATTGCAAACCGGTTGACGAACCATAGCTCTCCGTGGGAAGCTCCGCACAGCCTTGCAGGGCGTGCCGGAGAGTAGGAGGGACTCGCTATGGTTATGCAGGTTGCGCGATTTTACCATTGTCGCCGCGCTCGGTTCTTGTCTTGTACTGCTGCGGTCGGTCTTTTCGTCGCCATCGCGGGCGGCGTCCATTCCGCCGCAGCGCTGACGAGCGCGCCCAAGATCGTTGTCTCCATCTCCGGGGGTTCGGCGACAACGATCTGCAACAGCGATTGCACGACCTGCACGGTGGCGTCTGGGGAGTGTGTGGATGCTGTGCAGAACCAATTGTTGATGTGCCGGCCCATCGGCACGGCGCTGCCTATCACCGGCTGTCACTGGCAAGCGTTTTTTGACGGCGCCGCGCCGGGTATCGGCCTGACCAGCCAAATACGCGCTATCGATATCGCCCCCAACGGCAATCTGACGATGGTAGCCCTCAACGACGAAAACCTTCCGGGTATCGGCGCGATTACCAAGAAAGACATCGCGGTCTATGTTCCCGACGATGTGACCTTGCCCTACCAGGCAGGGCTGCCGTACACGGTTGGGACGTTCGCGATGTATCTGAACGGGGATCTAACCCAGCAGGACGAAACCACAAAACCGTGGGATGCGCTCGAACTGCTGCCCGACGGTTCTTGCGAAGCCGACGTGAGGCTGGGGCCCGGCGTGCAATACTCGTGTCCGGTGATCGGTTCGTTGACGCAGGGCTCCGGAAGCGCGGGCCTCGGCGGTCTTCATTTCCGTAACGAGGACCTTTTGCGCTGCACACCGACCGCGTTCAATGCTACCGGTACCGTCGAGGCGTGCGACTACTCGTTGTTTCTCGACTCGAGCAACCTCAATGCCGATGTCAACGGAACCAATCAGGGCATAACCACCGACGTCGAAGCGATCGATCTTCTCTCCTTCGATCCATCGACCATGTCGGGCGAGATGGTTTTCAAGAAGGGGTCGGGGACTCCTCCGGGGTTTCCACCGCACGATCCGAAGTTCGACCTGTTGTCCTACGTGGGAACCTTTGGCGCCGGCTTGTGCGACGTGAGTGCCAATCCCTGTGCCGGTGATGAGGACTGCCCGAGCGGCGAGTCCTGTGACACGGGCTCTTGCTCGCTCGACTCGCTGCCGTGCGCGACCGACCAGGACTGTGCGGGCAGCGGCAATGTGTGTAATAGCGTGCGCTACCCGGCCGGCACGATCTCGATGCTGTTCGACGGCGTTGCCGTCGGGCTTGCCGGACAGTCGCAAAAGCTCGAAGCCTTCGCGGTGGTGCCCGACCTCGACAACGACGATGTGCTCGACGGTCTCGACAATTGTACCAATCCTGCGGGGCAGCAAAACTTGGCGATCAAGCCGAGGGTGACGATCAAGAAGGTCAATTCGGACACGGCGCCGGGAAACGACGGATTTTTGGTCAAAGGAGAATTTGTCTTGTCCTCGTCGACCGACTTTTCGATGCTCGATCTCGTGGCCGACGGGGCGCGGGTTCTGATTCAATCCGCCGGCGGTGCGACGCTTGCCGACGTGACGGTGCCGGCGGGAGCCTTCGACGGCACCACGGGTTGGAAGATCAACGGTGCCGCGAGCAAGTTCACCTTTACCGATAAGACCAAACCGGGGCTGAACAATGGAATCTCGAAGGTTCTCGTCCTCGATCGAAGCAAGAAGACCGCCAAACAGGTCAAAATCAAGGTGAAGGCGAAGGACGGCAATTACCCCCTTACAGCTGCGGATGTGCCGGTGCACGTGGTGGTGGTCATCGGCGATTCGGCGGTCGGCGAATGCACCGAAACGGCATTTTCCGCCGTCGATTGTAAGTTCAACGGCAAGGACGACACCCTGAAGTGTAAGAAGAAATAGAGGCGGGGTCGCTTTTGGGCACCCCCATCCGGGGTATTTTTCGGCGAGGGCGTCGAAAACGCTATTGCCAAGCCGGTTTTCTCCGTGAAAGTATGGCGGCATCGGTTGTACCGCGCGTGGTCGCGGTCGGTTGATGGGTTCTGAGGGAGGACATCATGGCAAGCGTTAGGGCAAGGATCGTTCGGGCTCCGTCTTCTGCAGCGCTGCCCGTGCTTCTGGGAGTGATGACGATGCTCGCGATGGTGGCGCCGTCAAACGCGATTGCGCAGACCGACATCAAGCCGCTCCTGAAATGCCAGAAGCAGATTGCAAGAGCAGGAGCGCACTATGCCAACGTCGTCGTCAAGCGCACGTTGCGTTGCACCAACAAAATCGCCGAATGTCAGATCAACTGCGACAATGGTGTGTACGGACCCTCATGCACGGATAACCCACCTCCGTGTTGTGACTCGGACGACCGCAACTCCAACACCCAATTCTCTTCGTGTATGGATGAGGCCGACTCACGGTGCCTCAAGGAAACCGACCGTATTGCGGATGCTGAAATCAGTAAACGCGGCAAGATCCAGCGCTCCTGCGAGGTGCTTACCGAAGAACAGCTCTGCGGCGCCGAGACGCCGGGTCTGAATTTTGTGACGCTCAACGCCGGCTGCGAGGCGATCCTTCCCGGTTACGTGTGCAATTTGGCCAACCTGCTCGATTGCGTGGGAGGCCCATTGGAATCGGCGATGGCACAACAGATCGGAGGATTGCTCGATCCACGCTCGAGCGAGGCCCTGCAAATCGCGAGCCCGGGTATCGCCGGCAGCCTCAGCGGGATTGCCCGGACGGTGAAAAGAAAGGAAGACCTGCCCGCGGGGAAAGTCGACGTTTGGTCGATCTCCGGCAACGCCGGTGATCAGATCAACGTACGAATCAAAACGCGCGACGACACCGGTCTGGGGCAGTCCAATATCGAACCCGTCCTTACCTATCTCAGCGCCGACGGAACCACCCCGGTGGCCAATACCACGACCGTTGCGGTGCCCTGCTCAACGCCCAATACCTGCGGAACGACCTGTCCTTCCTTCACCCGGCGCTTCCCGTTCTCGGGCACCTTCTTCATGGCGGTTCGCGCCTCCGCGAGCAACGGTTGTGGCGGCGGAGGCTACCAGTTGGTCGTCACCACTCCGACCGGCGCCCTTCCCGTGCTCGCGCAGGACGACGTCGACCCGACTCCGTGAACCCGAACTGTTTGCGGCGCCGACAGGGGGACTCAGGTGGATCCGACCCGAACGCTTAGAATCCTCGTGCTCGCTGTTTTGGTCCTGGGTGTGGAGTGGCGACTGGCGGAACCCTCCGTGATTGCGGCTGATCCCGAACGCTGGGTGATCCCGTGGGCCATGCTCGCCGTCATGTTCCCGGTGGCGCTCGGTGTGTGGGCCTTCGAGAGCGACAAGCGGAGACGGCACGGCTACCCTCTCGATTTGCTCTGGGCCGTACTCGTGGGGACGGTTTCGTACTGCCTGATCGCGCTTGTTGCTTGAAACGGTGCCGGCGACTCGCGCGAAGACTCAAATACCGAGCTCCGCCGCCGGTAGATGAAGTCGCCGCGAGACCATGCCCCGGTATCGTGCCTGCAACGTACGCGTCAGTTCTCCGGGCCTGGCGTCGGCGACCGGATGTCGGTCGACGCGTACGACCGGCACGATCTCGATGGTCGAAGAGGTAAGGAACATTTCGTCGGCGCCCTGGATGTCGTCGCCGCCGACACGCCGCTCCTCGACCTTGATGATTTTTCCGGCCAGCTTGATGACGAGCGACCTCGTCACGCCGGGAAGAATGCCCGTAGTGACCGGCGTGGTGATCAGGCGGCCTTTTCGAAGCACAAAAAAATTACTGGTCGTTCCTTCGAGGACGGTGTTGTCGGCCAGTCGGTACAAAGATTCGAACCCACCTCTGCGCCGGGCCGCTAGTTTGCCGCGTACAGCCGGCAGGTAATTCAGGGTTTTTAGGTTGCGAAAAGCGGGGTCGACGCCGAAGCCGAAATCCATTAGATGAACCGACACGCCGCGCTCCCTAGCCTCGATGAGTCCGGTTTCGAGCGGACGAAACAGCATCAAGCGGGTCGGCTTGGCGAGTCGAGGTGGTACCAACGACACCTCTCCGCAGCCCCGTGTGATGGTAAATCGGACCGCTCCGCCGCGGTCGGTCATGTGATTCCGCTTGGCGAGTTGCTCCGTGCGTGCCGCCCAATTTTCGCTGGGGTCGAAGTCGATGCCGATGGCGCGAGCCGATTTGGTCATTCGTGCCAGGTGCTCACGGACGGCAAAAGGCCGCCCCCGGTAGGTCTTCCACGTCTCGAACAGGCCCTCGCCGAAAAGAAATCCGCGGTCGGTCGCAGAGATGGCCGCCTGGCCAACCGGGATGTAACGGCCGTTGAGATAGCAGATTGCCTGCTTCATGACGCTGGGGCCTTCATCGTCGCATCTTCCCCACGGGCGGCTCTGACGAACACCTGGGCCTTGGTGACCGTTTCGGCGTATTCGGCCTCGACCGAGGAGTCGGCGACAATTCCACCTCCTGTACTGTAGTACAGTTTGCCGTCCATCGAGAACGCCGTGCGAATGGCGACGTTGAGATCGAGTCGACGGCCGCCGTTGAAACAGCCGATGGCTCCGGTGTAGGGACCGCGGCTTTCCGGTTCGATTTCGGCGATGATCTGCATGGCTTTGATCTTCGGCGCTCCGGTGATCGATCCCCCTGGAAAGGTGGCACGCAGGATATCGTCTAGGCCGACCTCGTTGCGCAAGCGTCCGCGGACCTCGGAGACCATGTGGTGGACCGAGGCGAAGCTCTGAGCCTTACAAAATGAGGGAACACTTACGGAGCCGGTTTCGCAAACGCGCCCCAGGTCGTTGCGTTCCAAATCGACGATCATGAGATGCTCGGCTCTTTCCTTGTCGTTGCACTCGAGTTCGCGCAGCAGGCGGCGGTCTTCGCGCTCGTCGATCGATCGCGGGCGTGTACCCTTGATCGGAAAGGTGCGGATCTCGGAGCCGTCGATCTGTAAGAAGGTCTCCGGCGAATTGCTCATCAACTGGAAAAGGCCGGCGTCGAAAAACGCGCCCTGCGGCACGGCCTGTTCGCTGCGCATGCGTGCGAAAACCGCCTCGCTGGTGCTTTGCTGCGCCGTCGCGATTCGTCGCGAGAGGTTGACCTGGTAGACCTCGCCGTCGGCGATTGCCCGCTTGATGCGTCCGAAACCGGCGCGGTAGATGCTGTGGAGCTGCTCGGGCGTGGGCGTCTCCGCGTCCGCGAGGGGGGGCGTGTGTCGGATACGAGGCGCGCACGGTTCCGAGTCCCGAACGTCGAACTCGATGCGAACGGGCCGAGCGTCGGCATCGTCCCAGGCTTCGACGTGGTCGTAGCTGCAGAGCAGCGCCAGCCCCAGCCCCAAGCTGTCGCGTTTGGGAGCCGCGACGCGCTCGATCCAGCGCCCGATATCGTAACTCAAATACCCTACGGTCCGAGGCAGGACCGCTCGGTCGAGGAAAGGCGGCAGTATCGTTTTCGGATCGGCTTCGCTGTCGGCGACGAACTCCGAGATGGCTCGTAAGGGATCGCCCGGTGCCGATCGCCACTTACCGCGCCGCCAGACTCGCGAGATTCCGTTGCGATCGATCCACAACAGCGAGGACGGTGCCGAGCCGGCGAACGACGGTGCGTGCCGATCGGCTCGATCGAGGAAAAAGGCATAAGGACGGCCTGCATGAGGGGCGAATGCGTTCCACGCCGACGGACTTGAATTCATGAAGCGGATGATCCCTACGACGCAAAGGTGGTAAACACGGGCGCCGGCGCGGTCAAGCCGACGCTTGCTCGTGGCCGGTCCGCTGTTTAACGTGATGCGCGTGGACGCGAGTCTCGAACTGCTGCACGGAGTAGCCGCCAAAACGTTTTCTCTGCAGGCGGAGGTTCCCCCCGATCATCCCTCGACTCCGATTCTGGGCGAGTCTCGCCAGGGGTCCGGGGTGCTGGTGGGCGATTCGGGGCTGATCCTGACCGTCCACTACGTTGTTTTGGGTGCCCAAACGGTCACCGCCTGTGATACCGAAGGCAATACCTTTAGCGGGGGCGTTGTTGCGCAGGATTTCACGACCGGCCTGGCCGTCGTCGCGCTCGATCAAGCGCAAGGACTGCCCGGGCCGATACGACGCGGGACGAGCAGGAAGCTCGTTCCCGGCCTCGACGTCATGGCCATGGCGAGTGTGGGCGGCGCGGAGAGACGGGTTGGTTGGGGCGTGGTGAGTTCCCTGGACTCTCTCGATGCGTATTGGGAATACCGCCTGGAGCGTGCGATCGCGATTACCTGTATCAACCCGGGCTTGGGCGGCGGGCCCTTGTGTACCGCCGATGGTCGCTTGGTAGGCATATGTTCACTCAATTTGGGAGTGCTCGGCCGTGCGACGATGGTGATTCCGGCCGAATATTATTTCGACTGCGAGGATGAGTTGCTCCAGCACGGATGCAGAATCTCTCGACCCAAGCGTGCCTGGTTGGGAATTTTCTGTTACGCGTTTGCCGACCGCACCGTCGTTGCCGGTCTGATCCCCGGATGTCCCGCCGAGCGATTCGGTCTCAAGGTCGGGGACGTGCTGGTGCGCATCGACGGCGAGTCCGTCGTCGGCCGTTCGCAACTCTATGAACGCCTGTGGTTGCGAGAGCCCGGGGATAGGATCGACTTCTCCGTTTCCCGCGAGGGCGGGCCCAAATCGCTGATCGTCGTCGGCGGTGATGCTGACGAGTTCTTCGCCTGACGGTCTCGCCGGCGCCCGCCTAGCCCGGCGCCGGCTCCACGTCCGTTGCCGGGTCGCGCGAGCCCAGTACGAAGATCGTAAATCCGACCAGCGTGATCACCATCGTCACCAAAAACATCGTCGTAAAGCCGTAATCCTCGGCGATGGTTCCGAAGAAGAAGGAACACACGGCGATTCCGAGGCTGTAGGACCCGCTGAACAGGGATTGGGTGCGCCCGATGTTGGCCGGGTGGCTCCAGTCGGCGACGAAGGCGTTCATGGTCGGATAGAGAAGCCCCTGGGCGATTCCGAAGACGATACCGGCGATGCCGATACCGGTTTGCGAACGCACGAAAGCGAGCAGGGCCACCGCTGTGCTCATGGTCAGCATGGCCGGGATCAGTACCGCCCGGCGGCCGAATCGATCGGAGGCGCTACCGAGGAGGATCCGTACGGTGACCGCCGCGATGCTCCAGGCCGCGAAAAACAGCCCCACACGCCCGAGATCGAAGCGCGTGATGAGGACCGGCACGAAGGTGACGGTCGCGCCGAATCCAAATCCGTACAAGAGCATGGCCGCGGTGGCGGTCAGCATGGCACGTTGTGCTTTGCTCGCTTCGAGTACAGGTCTGTCGTCGGCTACCAGCAGCTCCGGAGGTTTCGGCAGAGTGCAGGCAAGAAGGAACCCGGCGCCCGCCACGAAAGCTCCGGCGATGAATACACCATCGAAGCCGTACCTTCGGATGATTTCCTCACCGAGCATGGGCGAGATAGCATGGGTGAGGATCGTCGAGACTCCGAACCAGCCGAGGGCTTCGGCACGCCGGCTCAAAGGGGCGTAGAGCACGGCGAGGGTCTGCGCTCCCGTAAACCCGCTGGTGAAGGCGATGCCCTGGATCATGCGAAGCGCATAAAGTGCCGGACCGATGTGGTCGATCCACAAGAACGCCAGGGAAGCCAGTGAACTCACCAGCGCACCGGCGATCATGAAGCGCCGCCTTCCCAGACGGTCGAGCAGATAGCCGATAAAGGGCAGGGCGACCAGGCCGGCGAGGCCGGCAATGCCCACGACGCGTCCGGCAACGCCCTCGCCCCCGCCCTTATCGAGGACCCACAGCGGCAGTAGGAGGAAGAAGGCGAAGTTCAGGAAAAACAGAAAATTGGATGCCGCCACGACGAAAAAGTAGCGTGGAACGGGGACCTTTGCGGCGGGCATCCCGTGTACCTAGCGAGGGGAGGACCGGCAGGCAAAAACTCGGCCTTGCCGCTTGAATTGCTACCCCCGTGTGGGGATGATGACATTCGGCCAATGTACGAACGTTTCTTTGGCTTTCGTGAGCTGCCTTTCCGGCTCACTCCGGATCCGAATTACCTCTTCCTGAGTCGGAAGCATGGGGAGGCGTTTGCCCATCTCCTCTACGCGGTCCGCGAGGGGAGCGGCTTCGTCGCCGTGACCGGCGAGATCGGCGCCGGCAAGACCACCCTCATCAGGACGCTGCTCAAGGAACTGCGCGACACCAAGGACAAGGTCGCGGCAGCCTACATCTTCAACCCGGTCTATTCGCCCGTCGAGTTGCTGCAGACTATCAACGCGGAACTCGGGCTGCCATCGCGCAGCGGCAGCAAGAAGGAGCTTACCGGGCACCTGAACGCGTTCCTCCTCGCGCAAAAAAACGACGACGGCCGCACGTTGGTGATTGTCGACGAGGCACAGAACCTCGATGCGGTGATTCTCGAAGAACTTCGCTTGCTGTCCAACCTCGAGACGGAGACCGAGAAGCTGTTGCACATCGTGCTGATCGGACAGCCCGAACTACGCGACTTGCTCGACCGGCCCGAGCTTTTGCAGCTCTCGCAACGGATCACCGTCCGGTGGCATTTGAATTCCCTCGATCGCATCGAAACCGCCGAATACGTGCGCCATCGCCTTCGCGTCGCCGGCGGTCCGAACGTAGGGGGGATCTTCGACGCACGCGCCTTGGGGCTGCTCTACGACCATTCGGGAGGCGTGCCCCGCCTCATCAATATTCTCGCCCATCGCGCCTTGCTCGTTGCCTATACCAAGGGTTTGCGCAGCGTCGGGGGCTCCGAGGTCTCTCTCGCCGCCGCCGAACTCGAGGAGGGCCGCTATCCGATCGTTCGTGTCGGCAGGAGCTGGTTGTACCGGCTTGGGGGCGGTATCGGTGTAGCCGTGTCGGCGGCCGTGGTTGCGCTGCTGTTGCTGTCTCCCCTGCGCGGCGACGACAAAGAACCTGCGCCCGTTCGGGAAACGAACTCGCGCGTGAGTCCGGCGGTGGAAGCATCGCCGAGCGTTGCCCGCGGCGCGGTGGAACCCGAAGCGACGGCCAGGCACGGAAAAGCCACAGAACGGTTCGCGCGCCGGCTCGAAAAAGTGCCCGTGTTCGATGGGGCTACGCGAGCGGTGGCCACGTTGTTTCAGCTCTGGTCGCGCAGTCCGCTGACAAGCAAAGAACGTTCGGCGCCTTCTTTGCAGTTGGAGTCGATGGCGAGGAAACGTGGGCTGGAGTACCTGGTCGGCGAGATGTCTCCCGCCCTGATCGAGGCCATTGACCTACCGGTGATTCTCGAGCTCGACCTGCCGCACGCGAAAGCATCACACTACGTACTGTTGAAGAAGTTGACGGCCGATACGGCGACGATCCAGTTGCAGGGCACGACGGCAATACCGCGTTGGGTCCTCGAGAAGTTCTGGAACGGCCGAGCTCACATCCTTTGGAACGACCACGAGCGATTTCGTCGCACCATGGGTCCGGGTAGTGGAGGTCCGGGCGTCCTGCGCTTGCAAGGCTTGCTGCGGGAGGTAGGCGTATACCGGGGGGTCGTCAACGGTGTGTACGGGGATGCGATGGCCAACGCCGTTCGTAGATTTCAAACACGGCACAATCTCCAGGCCGATGGGGTTGCCGGACCGCTGACGCAGATCATGCTTTACAATGTACTGAGCCGCTTTCAACGCCCGCTTCTTGCCGGTGAAGGGGCGACGGCCAGGGCGGGAAGTACATCGTGAGCACGATTCTCGAAGCACTGCGAAAGCTGCAGCAAGAGGGAAACGGCAAGACCGATCGGGTCGCTGAGGCTGCAGACAGCGGCGAGAGTGCGGAGCCCACGGGTCCCGAGGAGTCGCCGGCCCCGACGGCGAGCGACACGGATCCCACCTTTCGACCGATCGAGGACCCCGATGCCCTCGATGTTTTCATGAGTACGGCGACCGAAGGCGATGCCGCCGAGCCGGAGAGTCCTGAACTCCCCGATAGCTCTACGGTGGAAAGCGCGGAAGCTCGCCGCCGGGCCCCGCAAGCGCCCGTGGCGGGTCTCGGTGGTGATTGGCGTGACTACCAGCCGGAACCGTTTCGCAGAACACCCCCCGAGGCCGATGCCGATGAAGCGCTATCGGGCCAGGGAGCGGACAGCGTAGATGACGGCCCCGGCATTTATGATGAAGCACCAATCCCCGGTGACGAAGCTGTTTCCGGCCAACGGCGCAGCTGGCTGATCGCCGGAGTTGCCGTGAGCGCCGGGCTCTTGGTCGGCTACTTCGCGGTGCGGACGACGTTGCAAGGCGAGCCGAACGTACCAAAAGCCACTGCTACGCGGCCGGTCGTTGAAGTCGCACGGAAAAAGCCGGGCGCGGCGCTAAAAAAATCGGCGAGCAAACCCGGCAGGCATCAGAAGCGAAGCCCGACGCCGAAAGCGTCGGCCAAAGCGTCGGCCAAACCGTCGGCGGCACCGGCATCGGCGCCGATCGCCAAATCCGCGTCGCCGCAGCCCGCGCCCGTGCACCAGCCCTCAGCAAGTTCGGCCGCCGCTGCGCCTGCTGCGAGTGTAGCGGGCACTCCTCGGTCGAGATCCATCGTCGCACCTGCAGCGAAGCCCGCGTCGCCGCCGAGCGCCGGCCCTGGGGCGAAGCCGGCCCCGAATGGTGTTGCAGCATCGGCCAAGCCGACGGCGCCGGCACCGGCCGAAGCGGAAGTTTCACTCACGGCGCCGGCGGGGGCCCCTCACGTGGAAATCGCGTTCATTCAATGGGCGCGGAATCCGGCCCAGCGTCTGGTGTCGCTGCGCAACCTGGCGGGGACACTGCTGGTGCTCAGGGAAGGAGATCTCGCCGATCCGGCTGAGGGAATGAAAGTCGCGCACATCGGTCCGAAGTGGGTCGACTTCTCATGGAAGAAGAGCCTCTTCCGCATTTCGATGAGCGATTTCTGATTCGTCCGGTGGCGGCAGCGCTACGCCGTTATTGTAGGTAGCCGAGGGATTCGAGGCGTTTCCGGGACGGTTGGTCGAAGTCCGTTTCTCGAGCGGCGGGCAGGTGCCGTGTGCGTTTCATCTCGGCCTCCCACGCCGCCAATGAACTGCGCAGTTCCCGCAGGTCGGCAGGCCAATCGGCGAGGCGATGCACTTGCGCGGGTGCCAGGAGGTTACGGATCTCGCCCGGGTCGGCTTTCAGGTCGTAGGCTTGCCAGTCTGCGTTCGTCGATTCCTTGCCCCCGCCCAAGGGAATCTTGATCAATTTCCGGTCGGACCTGCGTGCCATCGTCCAACGGCCGTCGATTCCTTCCGCGTGTATGAAAGGGTTTCGCGCATAGCGTTGACGCGCCGGTGCGGCGGCGCCGAATAGAGTGCGTGGTCGTGATGCCGGCGTCGTGGGGCTACGTAGAGGGAGTATGCGCCCGTCGAACGAGTCTTTGCAGCCAAGTCTCAGCCAGACGCACAAGCTGGGGACGATGTCCATGGGGGAGACCGGCGCGTTGATGCGGGCAGCGGCAACGCCGGGAATGCGGACCAGTAGCGGAACCCGCATCAGTTCGTCGTAGAGCGTAAAATCGTGAGCGAAATAGAGCCCATGATCGCCCAGGCTTTCTCCGTGGTCCGCGGTGATGATGACGATGGTTCGGTCGAGTAGCCGCCGGTCGCGTAAAGCTGCGAGGAGTCGTCCTATTTGTTCATCGACCTCGCGTACGGCCGCGTCGTAGAGTGCACGCGTTTGCTCGACGGCGCCGCGATCGAGGTCGTTGGCGAAGTACACACGTTGCGGAGCCACGCCGGGCTTGCGGAACAACCGGATGACAGCACTGGTTCCCGTCCGATTGCCGAACATGCGGGCTAGGCGTACGGGGGGTTCGTAGGGCATGTGGGTATCCATGTAGTGAACCCATAAAAACGCCGGACCCGCCTCGAAGAGCCCAAGGCTGGCGAGCGCATGGTCGGTGACGGTCGCCGCTTTGAGCCTGCTCGATCGCTTGAGTGTCGTCCGGGTGATGAACTTTCGAATCCCCCGGTTGAATCGCATGTCTCGATTGGCGAGCCATGGGTTGGCTACGACTGCTGCGCTGTCGTAGCCCGCTCGTCGGAGTCGTTCGGCGAGCGTTGCAATCGGCGTGTCGAGAATGAAGCTACGTGCGTGATTGACTACACCGGTTCGATCGGGATAGTGGCCGGTCAGCATGGCCGCCATCGCCGGCATGGTAAACGGTGCCGGGCTGACGGCGTCGGTATAGACGACGGCGTCGGAGGCGAAGGCGTCGATGTTCGGGGAGGTCGGCGCCGCATATCCGTAGCTGCCGAGGCGGTCGGCGCGCAGGGTGTCGACAACGACCAGGAGCAAGTTCGGCTCCGTCTTCAGCAGCGGCGCTCCGCCTCGGCAGCCGCCGAGCGCAAGGAGGGCGGCTGCCAGAACCACTGCCCGCGTATCCAGTGCCCCCCCCCGCTGCGGCGGGCGTTTTGCGGTCCAATAAGCACGAACACGGCCCCCGGAGAGGCCCGGCCCGAGGCTATGGAAACACCGTAACATACCAATATGTATATGGATAATGGGCCAATCCGAGGCTGGACGCGAAAATTTAGCCGTTGACGGAATCTTGACTCTCTTTTCCGGCATACGTAGCTTGATTTAACGGTGGTTTCCAGTCTGAGGGTGGGGCCCCGAACCAGGCTGGGCACGGCAACTATTTGACTTAAAAGGGAATTTTGCCGGATCCGCTAAGTCGCGCCGAGCTCGGGCTTGCCCACAGCAAGCTCTTGCCGCCGGTCGGTCCTCCGGAACAAAGGAAACGTAATGCGCAAGCGATCGGCTGATGAAAACAAGGTGAGTACGGGCATCGCCCAACTCGTGGAGCTGGGTAAAGAGCGTGGTTTTGTCACCTATGAAGATGTCAGCCGCTTTTTCCCGCAGGAGGAGAGTGGCGCGGAAGAACTCAAAGCCGCTTTCAACATCCTGACCGAGAACGATATCGAAGTCGTCGAGGGCTTTGATGCCGCCGATGCCGATCGGGCCATTGTCACGACGGACGACGATGGCGGCAAGACCGCGAAGGCGGGAGCCGTTTTCAGCGATGACGATGAAGAGTGGAATCTCGGCGACGACGAAGATGACGATCTGCCCGCGCGCAAAAAGGCTGCGCCGAAGGCTGCGGTAGCGGCCGTACCGGCCAAGCAACGTCCGGCCGCCGAACGCGATTACAGCACCGACAGCACCGATCCGGTCCGCATGTACCTGCAGGAGATGGGTAGCGTGCCGCTTCTGTCTCGTGAGCAAGAGGTCACGATTGCCAAGGAAATTGAAAGCGGCTTGCATGAGGTCCGTGACTGCGTCTACGGGCTGCCCTTGACCTGTCGCTACGTGATCGGACTGGCCGACCGGTTACGGACCGGCGAGATCGAACCGCGGGAATTGTTCGGCGAGGACTCGGAGGAAGAAAGGGCTACGCCCGAACGGGACGAGAGGCGTATCAAGGCTTTCCTCAAGGATGTGACTGCGCTGAAGCGGGTTGCGCGTAGCTACGATGCGAGTATGCCTTCACATTTTGCGCCGGCGCCGAACCAGAAAGTCCAGCGCAAACCGACGGCGCGCGAGAAGAAATTCGCCGCCGCACGCGAAAAACTCACCGGGCACCTCATCGCGATGAAACTCGGGGACAAACACGCGACGGCCATCGTGTCGAAGCTCAAGGAAGCCCAGTCTCTGGCCCGACAACATACGCGAGTCATCAAGCGTGCGGAACGGCGTACCCGTCGTGACTCGAAGCAGATTCTCGAACTCGCGCGGCAGATTTCGTCGGGGACCGCCAATGCTAAGCGTAAGGCGGCCGGCAATCTGCGCATGAGCGCCGATGCGGCGCAGAGGTTGGCCGTCAACATCCGTGAGGCGCGGCGTGCGCTCAAGGAGATTGAGAAGGAAGTAGGTCTGTCGAGCGGGGATCTCGATTGGGCTTTGAAAACCGTTCGTGCCGGTGAGGACCGTGCGATGCGCGGGAAAAAGCAGCTGATCGAGGCCAACCTGAGGTTGGTCGTGTCGATCGCCAAGCGCTATACGAACCGCGGTTTGGGTTTTCTCGACCTCATCCAGGAGGGCAACATCGGCCTCATGCGCGCGGTCGAGAAGTTCGAGTACCAGCG
>CAZKLE010000015.1:0-23949 GCA_964553415.1 uncultured Myxococcales bacterium | reverse complement strand
GTAGGGACGACTCCCCGCCTGCTCGGCGGCTCGGCGCAAGCCACGGATCAGCGGGATCACGCCGGGGATCGCGATCTTGTCTTCGGCGCGCTCGAACGGAACACGCAGCAAGGAGCGAAGCGACTCGAAGTCGGAGGCCAAGTAGGTCTTGTCCAAATCCCAGCGAAAAACCGTTGCCCGCATCGAAAAACGCCTACCGCGCCAACCTAGTCCGGAGCCAGCGTTCCGTACTCGCACCAACGGGTCAACAACGCCGAGGTGCTGGGCAGGCGCTCGGCCGCGTGAGGATCACGACTCGCGGCCTGAAACAGAGCTTGTAGCTCCTCGAAAGTGTCGATGTCGGTCCACGGATCGAGTTCAACAAAATCCCCGTGCCACCGTCGCAGGTGGACACGCGTTTCCGCCATGACCTGCGATCCTCCCCACGCACACTCCAGCTCAAAGATCGGGGGCACCGCCGCACGGCAACCAATCAAGTAGTAGCCCCCGTCGAGGCTGGGACCAACAACCGCGCTCGCCGTCTGCAGAACCGCAAAGGCCTCTCCCACCCGATCAGCCGTCAGGTCCGGTGTATCCGAACCGATCACCACCGCAGACCCGCCGTTCCGACAGCCACGGTGCAGCACCCTTTGCATTCGCTCTCCCAGATGTCCCTCTCCCTGCCCGATGCAATCGACCGAAAAACGAGCGGCCGTCTCCCGCAACCACGGACAGTCCCGATCGGGCGTTGCGGCGACCACCACGCGAACACCCTGCGCACGGACCTGGGTGGCCAGGGTGTCGGCGAAAAACGCCCGATGGCAGGCCGCCGCCTGGTCGGACGAGAGGGGGGGGCACAGGCGCGTCTTGACCGTCCCGGGGCGCGGCTCCTTGGCGAAAACGTAGAGCGTGCGTTCGGTCACTTGCAACGAATGTGGCACGATGACGGCCTATGGGCAATCGGGCACACCTTGACTTGCAGATCGGAGCGGGCAAGACTCGCCGGTTCGTAGGTTTTCTTTCTATGTCATACGCAGTCATTCGTAGCGGTGGGAAGCAGTACCGGGTCAGCCCCGGCTTGACCCTTACCATAGAGAAGCTCGACGGTAACGTCGGCGACGCCGTCGAATTTCAAGAAGTCCTCCTCGCCAGTGACGATAACGGATTGAGGGTCGGCGAACCGCTGCTCGAGGGTTCGACCGTGAACGGCATCATCGTCGGCCAGGATCGAGGTCGAAGGATCGTCGTCTACAAGAAGAAACGACGCAAGAACTATCGACGCCGCCAGGGTCATCGTCAGTACGAGACCACGGTGAGGGTGACCGAAATCCACTAGGACCGGACCAAGCACTATGGCACACAAGAAGGGTCAGGGCAGCACAAGGAACGGCCGAGACAGCCGCGGGCAGCGTCGCGGCGTAAAGATATTCGGTGGCCAGACCGTCAAGGCTGGCAACATCCTCGTGCGCCAGCTCGGTACCCGCATCCATCCGGGAACCGGAGTCGGCATGGGCAGAGACTACACGCTGTTCGCCTTACGCGACGGCGTTGTGACCTACGAACCGATGAGCTCGAAAAAGCGTAAGGTCAGCATCTACTCCGCCTGACCGCAGGTCGTGAAATTCATCGACGAAGCCCGCATCGCCGTCGCCGCAGGTAACGGCGGCGACGGCTGCGTCGCCTTCCTACGCGAGAAATACCGGCCGCACGGAGGTCCGGCCGGCGGCGACGGAGGTGACGGCGGCAGCGTTCTTCTGTGCGCCGACCCACGCCTGAGAAGTTTGCTCGACTTCCGCTACAAACGTCGTTTCCGGGCAGAGCCCGGCGCTCAGGGAAGCGGCAAAGGAAGACATGGCGCCGCGGCAGCCGATCTCGTGCTTGCCGTTCCGCCCGGTACGGTCGTGTTCGACGCCCAAACCGACCAGATCCTCGCCGATCTCGTCGACGACGACGCTCGGGTCATCGTCGCTCTCGGCGGACGTGGGGGCCGTGGCAACGCGCGCTTTGCCACTCCCACCCATCAAGCTCCCCGGCGCGCCGATCCCGGTGAACCCGGCGAGGTACGGGAGCTACGTTTGGAGATCCGTTTGCTCGCCAACTGCGGCTTGTTAGGCCTCCCCAACGCCGGCAAATCGAGCTTTTTGGCACGGGTCAGCGCAGCGCGGCCCAAGATCGCCGACTACCCCTTCACGACCTTGGCCCCCGTACTCGGGGTGGTTCGCAGCGGCGAGACCGAAAGCTTCGTGTTGGCCGATATCCCCGGCCTCGTCGAGGGAGCCCACGAGGGCGTGGGCTTGGGGTTACGCTTCCTAACGCACCTGCGCCGTACCGAAGTGCTGGCCCATCTGATCGACAGCTCCGACAAGTCGATCGACGCGTGCATGGATGCCTACGACACCATCAACCGGGAACTGGCCTCCTTTGATTCGGAGTTGGCGGCAAAACCCCAGCTCGTGGTGGCAACGAAATCGGACCTCAGCGAAGTACGCGACGGCCTGGGCGAGCTGGAACGCCGATTCGCGAAACGGGGCTTAAGCCTGCATGCTGTCTCGGCGGCCACCGGGCAAGGCTGCGAGCGTCTCCTCACTGCGCTCTTCGCTTGCCTGTCACAGCAACAGCGCTCGGTGCACACCGAGGACACCGGCCGGGAACATTCCGAACGCTGAGATAGAGCATCGAGGCCGATACGTGCAACGTCATTTCAAAACCCCCATCGTCAAAGCGGCCCGTCGTATCGTCGTGAAGTTGGGCTCCAGCGTCGTTACCGCCGACGGAGACGTCGATCGAGCGCGCATCGGGCTCCTCACCGCCGAGTTGTCGCGTTTCCATGACGAGGGCCGGCAGATCATCGTCGTCACCTCCGGAGCCCGCGCCGCAGGCCTGGGCCGCATGAACCTGCGCTCGATCCCAACGCGTATTCCCGAACAGCAGGCGGCCGCCGCCATAGGTCAAATTCGCTTGATGGCGATTTACGAAGAGTGTTTCGCGCAGTTCGGGCGCCATATCGGGCAGGTGCTGGTCACCGCCTCCGACATTCGCGACAAAGCCGGCTACCTGCACGCCAAGAACACCTTCGAGAATCTTCTCAGCCACAGGATCATACCGGTCGTCAACGAAAACGATTCGGTAGCCATAGAGGAGCTCAAGTTCGGCGACAACGATCGGCTCGCGGCACGGGTTGCCGCCTTGACCGATGCCGACCTACTCATCCTTCTCACCGACGTCGACGGCATCTACGACCGTGACCCGCACGAGGGCGACGCCAGCTTGATCGAGTTGATCGACGAAGCAGAAAGCAAGGCCGCCATCTCCGCGGTGTCCTCGAGCCCTCGTGGGCAAGTGGGAACCGGCGGCATGGAGAGCAAGCTTGAAGCCGTACGTTATGCTGCTCGTTGCGGCATCCCCTCGATCATCGCCAACGGCCGCTGCGATGGGGTGATCGCTTCGATCTTCGATCCGGAATCGTTGGTCGGGACTTTGTTCAAACCTTCGCCCTCGCCCGTCGGACACCGAAAACATTGGATTGCTTTCGGCGCACCGGTCAAAGGCACAGTCGTGGTCGACCAAGGAGCACGCGAGGCGCTCGTCAACCGCGGCGGCAGCCTCCTCCCCAAGGGGATTACCGCGGTGCGCGGAACCTTCGGTGTCGGGGACCGCGTGGCCTGCCACGACCCCGACGGTACCGAGTTTGCCCGAGGATTGGCGGCCTACGATTCGGGTGACTGCGAACGGATCCGGGGCCTGAAGAGCGATGCGATTGAACCCACCCTCGGCTACAGTATTGGAGACGAAGTAATCCACCGGGATGATCTGGCCATCCTCGATGATCAGACATCCGAATCGGATGGTAGGGACAAGCACGGACGATGAACGCGGACGCGGTCATACAAACGGTCGAGAACCTGTGCCGCAAGGGCAAGCGTGCTTCGCGAGTGCTCGCCGGCATCGACGATGAGCTGCGCTCTCACGCATTGTCGGCAGCCGCTGCACGCCTGCGCACGGCGGTCGACGAGATCGGCCGTGCCAATCAAGCCGATCTCGCCGACGCGCAAAGAGCCGGCCTTGCCGAGGCGATGCTCGATCGCCTCCGGCTTACTCCGGAGCGCGTAGGGGCCATGGCCGCGGGGATGGAGCAAGTCGCCTCGCTTGCCGATCCTCTGCGTGAATGCATAGCCGAGTGGACGGCGCCTTCGGGGCTGCACATCCGACAGATACGCATTCCGATCGGATTGATAGGGGTGATCTACGAATCGCGCCCCAACGTGACCGCCGACGTCGCCGCCTTGTGTCTCAAGTCGGGAAACGCCGTCGTCTTGAAAGGCGGCAAGGAATCCCTGCGGTCGAACAGCACCCTCGCGGACCTCCTCGGCGAAAGCTTTGCCGAGGAGGGAATTCCCGACGGGGCGGTCGAGTTGATCCGCTCCACCGACCGACGGGCAACATGGACCTTGCTCGCCCAGCGCGGCGTCGTCGACATGGTCATCCCTCGCGGCGGTCCTCGCCTGCAACAAGCGGTCGCCGAACACGCGAAAGTTCCCGTCATCAACCACTTCGACGGTATATGCCAAGTCTACGTCGATCGAGCCGCGGATCTCGCGATGGCCGAAAAGATCGTCTTTACCGGCAAGGTGGGGCGACCGGGGGTATGCAACGCCGTCGAAAAACTCGTCGTCCACCGTGACATCGCCGAGGTCTTCCTCGCCAAGCTCGGACCCCGCTTGCACGACGCCGGCGTCGAGGTCCGTGCCGACCATCGCGGCTTGGCCTACTTGCCGGCCGCCAAACCCGCCAGCGACGAAGACATGCGAACCGAGTTTCTCGACCTGATTCTGGCTGTCAAAACCGTCGACTCCCTGGACGAAGCGATCAACTTTATCAACGATAACGGTTCCGGCCATTCCGATTCGATCGTCACACGGGACGAACAAGCCGCCGAACGATTTCTCGCTGCTGTCGATTCGGCCGTTGTCTACCACAACGCGTCGACACGCTTTACCGACGGTTTTGAATTCGGCTTCGGCGCCGAGATCGGAATCTCCACCAACCGCATTCACGCGCGCGGACCGATGGGACTGCGCGCACTGACGACCTACAAGTACGTCGTGCATGGTGACGGCCAGGTCCGCTGACAGCCGGCCTCGCCTGGGGGTTCTCGGAGGGACCTTCGACCCGGTTCACCTTGGGCACCTGGCCAGCGCACGTGCCTGTAGCCACGTGTTCGAGCTCGAATACGTTCTTTTGCTGCTGTCGGCCCGACCGCCTCACAAAAAGCAGAGGGCCGAAGCCTCGATCGAAGACCGCTTGCGCATGCTCGAGATGTCGGCCGCCGGCGACCCCCGGCTTCGGGTCTGCGACCTCGAGACTCGCCGAAGGGGTCCGTCCTACATGAGCGACAGCCTGGCGGAGCTGGCCGGCATCTACTGGGAGCATTCTCTGTACCTGATTCTCGGAAGCGACGCCTACCGGGAAATCGACTCATGGCACAGCCCCGAGCTGTTGCTCCAGCGCGCCAATCTCATCGTTACCTCGCGGCCTGGTCGTAGCTCTCAACACCCGAGGGAAGAGCTACGGCCGCCCGTTGCTGCACAACAGGCGTGTTGCTATGATCCTGCCATCGAAGGATACGTCCACAGCAGCGGTCACCGCCTGATCGAGTACAATCTGGCCGGCGTCGACGTTTCCGCCTCCGAGATCCGCCGACGAGTGCGCGCAGGAGAAACACTGGATTCGCTTACCGGCGCCGCTGTCGCCGCCTATATTGACAGTCACGGCCTGTATCGTGGCCGTCCCGATTGATCGAAATTCGGTGACCCAAGCTCAAGCTGCACAGGCCATCGCCGGCTTTCTGGCAGATCGAAAGGCGACCGATATCGTGATTCTCGATGTCTCAGAGCTTTCTTCGGTGACCGATGCCTTCGTCATCGCCACGGGACGCTCCGGGGTCCACGTCAAGGCCGCTTGCCGCCACGTAGAGGACGCCATGCGTGACCTCGGTCAACGACCGATATCCTGTGAGGGGCTCGACCACGGCCATTGGGCCCTCCTTGACTACGGCGATGTGGTCGTCCATGTCTTTCAGAAAGCTTCCCGCAACCTGTACGACCTCGAACGACTCTGGGGCCGAGCCCCGCGAACGAGGGTTGACGAGAGCGCGGTCGTCACCGGAACTCGGAACTAGGAAACATCCATGCTGCGAAGAATTTTCTTTTTTGTCCTCGCGATCACCATCGTGGCCGCGATCGCCGCTCTCGTCTACATGAATCCGCAGCAAACTTCCTTCTCGCTAACGCCGGATCGCACCGTCAAGTTACCCGTGAGCCTCTTGAGCCTCGCGGCCATGGTTGCCGGCATGGTACTGACCTTCATCGTCACCTTGTTCCGCGAAGGTCGTCGAGCGGTTCGTGAGTGGCAGGTCTTTCGAGAAAAAAGGGCGGCCGAACGGCATGTCGAGTTGAAATCAGAAGCGAGATCGCTCGCCCTCGCGGGGAACTTCAACAAAGCACGCAGCGTGCTGAAGAAGGCGACCGCTCGCTCGGTGAAAGACGTCGACAGCCTCGTAGACTATGCCGAAACCTATCTCCTGGAGGGAAAACCCGAGGAGGCCAAGCGAACCCTCGAGGATGGACAGTCCCAGTTCGGCAACGACCCTGTGCTCTTGTTCGCCATGGCCAAAGCCCACCGGATCCTGGGAGAGAACGGAGCGGCGGTCACTGCGCTGGAACGCTCGCTGGCCGCATACCCGAACAGCATCCAGGTGCTCGAGCCGCTCCGCGACGTTCTCTTTGAAATGGGCAAGTGGCAAAAGGCCGCCGATGTACAACAGCATGTCTGCGAGCTTCGTCCCGACGACGGCAAGGAACGCAACCGCCTTCTCGGCGCCCGGATGGAAGCGTCGCGCGAAGAAGAGCCCGCAGCTCGCGATTCGATACTGCGCAGTATCCTGAGTTCGGAGCCGGGGTTTACCGCCGCAATCATCGAACGAGCCCGGATCCTCGGCAGCGAGGATGCCCGACGGAAGGCCGTCCGCTTGCTCGAGAAATCGTTGGCCAAGAACCCACGAGTCGAACTCCTCGACGCTCTGGAGCAAACAGCCGGTGTCGAGGACTCCGACCGTATCGCAAAACTCTACAAATCCCTCGCCAAGACCCCTCCCGAGACGGACTCCTTGAACCGCAACGCGGTCCGCTTACGGGCAGCGCGCTACCTCCTGACACACGAGCAGGCCTCCGAGGCGACCGAGATCCTCAAACTCGTCGACAGCCAAGCGTTTCCCCAAGCGACGCAGCTCTTGTGGGGCATGGTCCACCAAAGCGCCGGCAACTGGGACCTGGCTTCCGTTGCCTACAAGCAAACCCTCGAGTCGGAGGCGTTCCCTCGTTTCGAATACCGTTGTTCGGCCTGCGCGGCCGTTTCCGACCGCGGATGGCAAGCGCGCTGTGACCATTGCGGAATGTGGAGCTGTCTTACGATCTAGCGACGTGTCGGCCCCCGCATGCAAGCGGTCGGCGGGTCATTCCTGAGTCGGGTTTAGCGACAACGCGGCGATCACCTCGGCCAGGCCTCCCAGATCGTGGACATCGTGGTCCATCTCGGGTACAGCGGTCAAGGCTACAGCCGGATCGAGAGCGAGTTCGAAGGCTTCGCGTCGGATCGATTCCGCGTAGGCGGTCTTGCGTGCGTCCCCATACACTCCGAGCAGCCAATCGCGTATCGCAGATTCCAGACCGAGTGTTGCCAGCTGGGTCTCTAGGGGCGCCGCGCAGGGTTCTTCCCCGACGAGCTGCTCATCGGGGAGCTCGTTGTGAACCCGGTTCATGATCACACCCTTCAGCGGCATACCGAGTTCCGCCATGCGCGCGCTCAGATCCTCGCTCTCGTCGAGCACCTGCTCCTCGGGTCCGGCGACGAGCAGAAAAGCCGTCCGCTCGCCCGACAAGAGATTCTCCACCCTGAGGCTGCGCTCGGCGATGCCGTCGAAAACGGCCTCCATGGCAACGAAGAACTCACTGATTTGGCGCAGAGCTTGCACCCCTGTTGCATCCTCCAACTTCGACAGCAAGAACCTCGCGCTACGGCTGGCGCCCTTCCACGCGCTCCATCCCACCTTGAGGTAGGGGAGCACCAGACTGCGTACCGCCTTGCGATCGAGGAAGCGCCGCAGCCTACGCGGTGCTTCGAGGAAATCGAGTGCGTGTGCGGTCGGCGGCGTATCGAGGACGATCAGGTCGTAGGCTCCCGCCTCGTGAATCCGGCACAGTTCCTCGACGGCCATGTATTCGGTCGAGCCGGCAAACGAACGGGATAGATGTTGGTAGAATTCGTTCTCGAGGATGATCTCGGCGGACTTCCCGTTGGGAGCGTTGCGCAGAATGAACTCATCCCATGCGCTTTTTTGGTCGAGCATCGCCGCGTCCATGTCCCCGTGAACCTCGATCCCGGCACGTTCGAACAACCCGCGATCCAGCCTCTGCGGCTCGTTGCTGAGAGCCTCGAGGCCGAGCGACTGCGCTAGCCGCTTGGCCGGATCGATGGTCAAAACCATCGTGCGACGGCCTTGCATAGCCGCCCACAGCGCGAGCGCCGCGGCCGTCGTTGTCTTGCCGACTCCACCGCTACCGACACAGACCAAGACGCTATGCGCGTCGACGAGGTCCCGCAGAACGACACGGCTCATACTTCGCCCTCCCCCGCCCGACGGATCTGTGCCGCCAAGAGATCGAGTTCCTCGCTGCCGAATTCGACGGCTACCAGATTGGGAAGCCGGACGCTCGGACAACCCGTGCTCTTCTCGAGTGCGCGGATCCCCTCTTCTTGGATCGACGTCCACGACAGATTCCTTCTGGCGACGGCGAGTAAGCCCGCATAGTGTCCTTCGTCAGCCGCCTCGATCTTCGCGATTGCCGCTTCCACCCCCGGCGGTGGGATTCTACGACACCGGTTTACGTAGAGGGAGCCTAACGGCAGCGATAGGTCCCCACGCAGGCGTGCGACGATTTCGGTCGCTTCGGCCAACGGCATTTCCTCCGGCGTCGCCACCACGTGCACCGCCGTCGTCGCGTCATCGCGTAGCAGGGTTGCCACCCGCACGGACTCGCGATGAACGAGCCCGCTGCGAAAGGTCGCGGCCGCCGATTGCGGCATCTGTAAATATTGCAGACTGTGTCCGGAGGCGCCGGCGTCAACCACAATCGTATCCCAAAGCGCCGCCCCTGACGGCGCGACCCGCTGGTTCTCATACCAGATTTTTCCGACCGTCATCAGTTCCTTCAGGCCCGGTGCCGCTGCCACGAAGCTGCTGTAGAGGCGGGTGGCCAAAATGGCTCTGAGAAGACGACGAATCGGAACGACCAGTCTCAGATACTCGGCCAGCGCGGTCTCGCCATCGATGGCGGTAACGAACAGTCCCGGTCTGGCCTCCTGGGGTTGCTCTCCAACGCGCTCGCTGCATCCCAACAGACGAGAGAGCCCACGCTCGCGCCCGAGTTCGACGGCGAGCACCCGTCTCTCCGGTGCACAGGAGGCTACCGCGAGAGCCGCGGCCACGGCCGACTTGCCCACGCCTCCTTTGCCCACAACGAACTGTAGCCGTTTGCCACGCATCCCGGTGCAGCCGATAATCATGCCCCAGACGACCGGCTACCGCACCCGATCGCAATCAACGGGCACACGCAAGAAACCCAACAAAGCCATGCAGACCTTCATCGCGCAATTCAAGCCGACATGGCGCCTCCTTTGCCCCCTCTTCGCCGCGTTGATTCTAGCCTCGCTTCAGGCGTGTTCGGCGCCCACGCCGCCGACCGAGCAAGAATTGATGATGCATGCCACCAGGAATTTCCAAGAAGGCGATTACGTAACCGCCGTGGAGAACTACGACAAACTGCTGGAACAGTTTCCCTTCTCGCCGAACGTGGAATTGGCCGGATTGCGGATCGCGCAGGCCTACTATCGGGGCATGAAATACGACAAAGCGGTCGAAGCCTTCAACGACTTCGAAAGGCTTCACCCCACCAGCCCTCTTTTGCCTTTCGTTCAGTACACGGTGGGCATGAGTTATCTGGATCAAGCGACCCTGAGCGATCGTGACAAAACCGCCTCCGAGAACGCTCTCCGACAATTCGAGCGTGTGCGCGACCGCTATCCTGATTCGTTTTACGGCCGCTTGGCCCGATACCGAATCCATCAAGCCCAAGAGAACCTGGCTCTCCATGAACTCTCGGTCGGGGACTTCTATCTCGCCAAGGGGCAGGTCGAGACCGCCCGCGGGCGCTACGAGCACCTCATCAGCGAGTACCCGTCCTCCGACAGCGCCGTCGACGCCCGACAACGGCTGGCCAGCACCGACAGCACGTCCAATCGCCACTGAACAACGACCGATCATCGTCCGTCTTTGACTGGGCGTCGGATGCTCGCTAGCCTGTCGCCAGTCTTATCCAGAGTGGTTGAGGGATTAGGCCCGTCGACGCCACAGCAACCGGCCCGCCCACCCTACGCGGGTGCTGGTGCTAATACCTACGTTCCGGGTAGCGGAGCGAGCGATGAGGCAGGGAACACGAACCTCTTCCTTGCCGCGCAGGAAGGGGTTTTTTGTTGAGCGATTTTTCACCAAGCTCAGAGTACCGGCAACGGAGCGTGCTCATCATCGGCATGGGCGCGTTGGGTTGCGCCGCCGCCCGCCTGCTTGCGCCTTCCGGACTGGCCAGCCTCACTCTGATCGATCCGGATTCCGTCGAAGCATCCAATCTGCAGCGGCAGGTTCTCTTCGCCGAACAGGACCTCGGCGAAGCTAAGGTGTCGGCCGCGGCACAGGCACTCCGGTCTCACCGCGATAGCGGCGGATGCCGCATCGAGCCGATCACCGGCCGCTTCGATGCGACCAACGCTTACGGCTTAGCCGAGCGTCACGATTTTTTGATCGACGGAAGCGACGACCCAGCAACCAAGTACCTTGTCAACAGCGCCGCGGTCACCGCGGGTACCCCCTATTGCTACGGCGGCGTACTCGGTACCGGCGGCCAGCTGATGAGTGTGGCCCCGGGGCGGTCGGCTTGCCTGGCCTGCGCTTTTCCACCCGATCCGTCGACCCGGGCCGGGGCCGTAGGCGGCTGTGCCGCCCACGGCATCCTCGCCCCGGTGGCCGGCGTAATTGGTTCTCTACAAGCACGGGAAGCCTTGTTGTGCCTGACTCGGGCGCCGGCATTCCGCCCCGGCCGCATGGTGATCTACGAGATGCATCCGCGGCGTTGGCGAACCGTCGTTTTTCCCAAGAACCCGAACTGTAACTGTTGCGCGACGACAACTCCCGCGCACTCGCCTAGGAGGCAACCAACATGTCTTTTATAAACGGACTCGCATGTCGCGAATGCGGCGAAACCTATGAAATCGGCCCCGTCCACGTTTGCGAATTGTGCTTCGGACCGCTCGAGGTTCGCTATGACTACGATAAAATCGCCGCCTCTCTTTCGCGCGAGAAGATCGCCGCGCGCCCGCGCAACGTATGGAGATACCGAGAACTCCTCCCCATCGAGGGGGAGCCTCGCACGGGATTCCATTCCGGATTTACGCCACTGATCAAAGCCCGGCGCCTGGCCGAGGCCTTGGGAGTGAAGGAACTCTACGTCAAGGACGATTCCGTCAATCACCCTACGTTCTCCTACAAAGACAGAGTCGTCTCTGTGGCATTGACCAAGGCCCTCGAGATGGGCTTCGATACGGTTGCGTGTGCTTCCACGGGCAACCTGGCCAACTCGGTGGCGGCACACGCCGCGCGTTGCGGCCTGCGTTGCTTCGTTTTCATTCCCGACGACCTCGAACGAGGCAAAGTCGTCGGCTCGGGTATTTACAACCCCACGACCGTCGCCATCTCGGGAAACTACGACGACGTAAACCGGCTGTGTACCGAAATTGCCGACAAGTACCAATGGGCGTTCGTGAACATCAATCTGCGGCCGTTCTACACCGAAGGCGCCAAGACATACGGCTTCGAAGTTGCCGAACAGTTGGGCTGGAAGCTGCCCGCGCACATCGTCGTACCCACCGCAGGCGGGACCATCCTGCCGAAGGTGGCCAAGAGCTTCGAGGAACTCGTGCGCATCGGGTTGGTCGAGGACGGCCCCTCCAAGATCTATTGCGCCCAAGCCGCCGGCTGTTCGCCTGTGGTGAACGCTCTCCATCGTGAGTCCGATCTGATCGAACCCGTCAAACCGCACACGATCGCCAAGTCGATCGCCATCGGGAACCCGGCCGACGGATACTACGTTCTCAAGGCTGTCCGTAAGTCCGGAGGTTGGGGCGACAAGGCGAGCGACGAAGAGATCGTGGAGGCCATTCACCTGCTGGCCGAGACCGAGGGGGTGTTCACGGAGCCGGCCGGCGGTACGACGCTAGCCGTCACCAAAAAACTCATCGATAAGGGTGTTATCCCGCGCGACGAGCCGATCGTCGTCAGCGTCACCGGAAACGGCTATAAGACACTCGAGGCTGTGGCCGATTCGGTGCCGGCTCCGCTCGGTATACCGGCAAAGTTGTCGGCATTCGACGAGCTCCTGGAATCGCTCGGCGGCGATACCGCGCGGCGAGCGTCTACAGCCTAGCATTGTGTTGAAACGGCCACGTCAAAACAGGCAGCATAGCTAAGGAGGCATACCATGGTTGTACAAGTACGGATCCCCACGCCGCTACGAAAGTTCACCGCCGGCAAGGACTCGGTCTCGGCCGAAGGAGACAGCGTCGGAGCCGTCATCGACAGTCTCGAGGCCAAGCACCCCGGCCTCAAGGCGCGTATTTGCGAGGAGGACGGATCGATTCGAAGATTCGTCAACGTGTACCTGAATGGCGACGACATACGCTTTCTCGACAATCTGACATCTGCGGTCAAGAACGGTGACGAACTTTCCATCGTACCGGCGATCGCGGGTGGTAGGTGAGCCCGACGCGAACGATCGAGAAGGCCTCCGGGCTTGCCGTTTCCGACCTGATCGGCCACACGCCGCTCGTCGAGATGCACAGACTTGCGCCCGACTTGTCGAAGGACGTCAAGCTGTATGGAAAGCTGGAGGGTTTCAATCCGGGTGGCTCGGTCAAAGACCGCCCGGCGTGGAACATGCTCAAACGGGGCCTCGATGAGGGCAAGCTCGTGGCCGGCAAAACGATCCTCGATTCGACCTCGGGGAACACCGGGATCGCCCTGGCCATGCTCGGTGCCTCGCTCGGGTATCCCGTGCACCTGGTCATGCCTGAGAACGTTTCCAGAGAACGTAAGCGAGTCATCGCCGCCTACGGCGCGAAGGTCACGTTTTCGAGTCCGCTCGAGGGATCGGACGGTGCCATCGTCCAATGCCGGGAACTGTACGCTCGCAACCCGGAGGCGTACTTCAAGCCCGACCAATATTTCAACGAAGCCAATCCGGAAGCGCACTACTTAGGCACCGGACCTGAAATATGGGAACAAACCGGCGGCGAGGTCACGCACTTCGTAGCAACCATCGGCACCGGCGGGACGGTGATGGGTAGCGGGCGCTATCTCAAAGAACAAAACCCGGACGTCCAGGTCATCGCCGTAGAACCCGACGACGCCTTTCATGGAATCGAAGGGCTCAAGCACATGGCCAGCTCGATCGTTCCGGGCATCTATCACGAAGAGCGACTGGATCGGAAGATCGGCGTAGCAACCGAAGATGCCTACGACATGGTCTACCGGCTCGCCGCCGCCGAAGGCCTGCTCGTCGGGCAATCCTGCGGCGCCGCCCTGGTCGGAGCATTGCGGGTCGCACGTGAGTTGCAATGCGGCTACGTGGTCGTGATTCTGCCGGACTGGGGAGATCGTTACCTTTCAACCAACCTATGGCTTGGATGGCATAACGAACCATCCCGGGTCACAGCGTGACCAAGGAGTTTTGTCGTGGCAATACACCGTTTCTACCTCACGTACACCGATGAAAAGATCAAAGAACCGATTATCTACAACGTCGGTCATAAATTCTCCGTGGTCACCAATATCCGAGCCGCGTCCGTGTCCGACCACGTCGGCATACTCGCGCTCGAGCTGGAGGGAGAGGTCGAAGAAATCCAGAAGGCCGTAGAGTGGATCGCGGCGCAAGGGGTCAAGGTGGAGCCCATCGAGAAAAACGTCATCGAATAACCAAAGGAGCGCGCATCCAGGCCGCACGACATGCTGTTGGAACAAGAAGATATCGAGCGTTACGCCCGCCAGATCATCCTCGAGGAGATCGGTGTACGCGGTCAGCGCCGGCTTCTGCGCAGCCGCGTCCGCGTAACCGGCACCGACCCCGGCTGCGAAGCCGCGCGCGTCTACTTACGAGCGGCGGGGGTATCGGTCACCGGCGACGTAGACGAGGCTGTTGACTGTGCGATCGCGCTCGGCACGGACACAAGAGCCGACCACAGCCTGCGCCTGCAGACCGAAACGACTGTGCCCCTTATTCGTTTTGACTGCGACGGAGCAAGCATCCGCATAGCCGTGTCGTCGAACGGACGGCCCCCGGTCGAGCCTGTAGCGCCGCACACCACCCCGGGACAATCGGATCCCGCTTCGGACGCGTTGTGCGCTGCCGCCGGCTGCGACGCCGCCAATACGGCCATCGCCCTTCTCCTCGCTTGGCCCGTGCCGCACAGCGCGACCGGGATCCGTCTTGCGTAGCCCGGCTCACCTCAAACTCGACCTTTCCGTACGCGGCATCCGCATCGAGCGGCGTTTGGAGGAACAGCACTCCTTGATTCGCGTGCCGAGCGCTCGCGATTACCAGAGCCGCGAAATCCAACTCGTCCTCCCCGACAACGTCGTCGCCACATGTACCGTCGCCGGGGACCGATCGCCACCGACACCGTACGAACTCAGAGTTACCAACGACCGGTTTCTGATCGTTCACAAGGCCGAGGACGGCAGAGAGAGAGAGATCGCCAAGGTGAGTGTCCTCCCTCAGCCTCGTTTCTACGAACGCACGACCTCGCTCGGCACGCCCATGTGGAAAGTGGGCACCGTGGCCGGCAATTACATTTCGATCGATCCGGCCTCTACCTGCGGATTCGCGGTTCTCGGAGCCGCCTGCCAGTTCTGCACACTATACGGCCAGAAGGCTCCCAGCCGGCAAACTTTGCGTCCGGTATCGGAGGTTATCGAGGTTGTACGTGCGGCCTTCGAGGAAGGTGTGGCCGAGTTCGTCTATTTGAACACGGGGTACTTCGACAGCGAAGACGGCGGCTTCGCCAGTCTTCAGCCTTACGTCGAAGCCGTGAAGCATAAGTTCGATATCCTGATCGCCGTGCAATCCCAGCCGCCGCGCAACAACAAATGGATCGACCGCGCCTACGCGGCGGGCGTCGACGCGCTCTGCTACAACATCGAAGTCTACGATGCAGATCTGCTTGCGGAATACTGCTCAGGCCGCAGCCGACTCGTCGGCCGCCAACGCTACTACGAAGCCCTCGAGTACGCAGCCAAGGTGTTCCCATCGGGAACCGTTTGGAGCGACCTCATCGTCGGGCTGGAGCCTTCGGAATCGACGCGCGCCGGCATCGACGCTCTGACGTCCATCGGAGTCTTGCCCATACTTCCGCTCTTCCGCCCCCTCGACGAAACCGCTCTTCGTGACCATCCGGTGCCGACAGTCGAAGATATCGCTCCGCTCTACGAACACCTCTACCGCTCCGTACGCGACGCAAAAATCAACGTTCGCTGGATGCGCGACCTCGGCTACGCCATCACCCCGATTGAGGCCCGGTATTTCACCGGCGACGAGGCAACACTCGACGTCGCGATGCGGAACTTCTACAAGTCCAAGATCGGCTCCCGTGCGGTACGCGGGCTCTCCAAACTCCGACGCCGATTGCGCGTACGCCAAGTCAGCGAGTCGTTTGACGCTTCCAAGTTGTAAAACGTGGACATCATCGTCGACACACGCCCCCTGTGGATCGTTCTCGTATCAAGGTCGGGAAGGCCCCTTCGTATGTTTCTCGGCCTCGCCGCTTTCGTCGGCGTACTTTCGTTGCCGACACCGGCCGGACTCAGCCTCGAGGGCCAGCGTGCGTTGGCCGTATTCGCGTTGTGCGTGAGCTATTGGATGCTCAACGTTCTCCCGTTGATGATCACAAGCCTAATGGCGATCGCGTTGATTCCTCTGACGGGAGTCATGACATCGGCCGACACCTACGCATTGTTCGGCAATTCGGCGGTGTTCTTCATCCTCGGGGCGTTCATCCTCGCCGCGTGCTTGATGAAGTCGGGGCTCTCGACGCGCATGACTCTCGTCGTACTCGAGCGCTTCGGTCAAAGTCCGCGTCGATTGTTGGCATCAACGTTCTTTCTCAACGCGGCTATGGCTTTTTTCATGTCCGAACACGCAGTCGCCGCGATGAATTTCCCGATCGTCGCCGAGATCGTCGGGGTGCTAGGCCTTCGCCCCGGTCGTAGCAATTTCGGCAAGGCGCTCTTTTTGGCTATGGCCTGGGGCAGTACCATCGGAGGGGTGGCCACTCTGCTGGGAGGCGGCCGAGCCCCTCTGGCCCTGGCCGTACTCGAGCAGGTGACCGGCGACCCATCTTATACCTTCCTTACCTGGTCGCTCTATACCCTACCGGTGGTTGCCGTCATGTTGCTGGCCGGCTACTTCATGATTCTCTGGTGGTTTCCCATCGACATCGAGAGCGTAAGCGACGCCAAAGCGGCCCTCACCGAGAAAGTCGACGAACTCGGCCGTATGCGCGGTGACGAAAAGGGCATTGCCGTGGTCATGCTCGCCACCATCGCAACCTGGATTTTGTTCGGCAACAGCCTCGGACTCGCCAATGTAGCGATCGCCGCCATCGTCGTGCTGTTCGCGGCCAAGCTCGTGGTCTGGCGCGATGTCGAGGAATACGTAAACTGGGGGATCATCCTCATGTACGGTGGCGCCATCTGCCTGGGGGCGGCGCTGGACAAATCGGGGGCCGCGCTGTGGATGGCGCACTCGGCACTGGGTCCGTGGGCGGAGTCTTCGCGCCTCGTCATTCTAGCCATGTCGGCGGTGACCTGGCTTCTGACCGAGGCCATGAGCAATTCCGCCGTGGTCGCACTGATGATGCCGATGGGCCTGGGGATCGCCAAAGACGTCGGACTTCCTCTCGCGATCATCGCGCCGGCTGTGGCGATTCCCGCCGGGCTCGCGTTCGCCTTCCCGATCGGTACGCCCTCGAATGCGATCGCCTACTCTTCGGGTTATCTGAAGCTGCGCGACCTCTTCGTGCCGGGACTCCTTCTCGGCCTGATCGCTTGGGTCGTATTCAACCTAACGGTCAGCCTGTATTGGCCGCTGCTCGGTTTCCGCCCGATTTGAATGCTCCCGTCGTAGCAGAAACCCGCGCGGCCGGATCAGCAGGACGGAAGCACTCGCGTCGTCTTACGCCCACCGATGCGGCCGACGAACTCTCCGAACACGCGATCGCTCAGCTCGTTGAGTCGCCCGACATGGAGACGAGTTTGCTTGCGAATGTCCTCGGGGTCGATCTCGCCGGCCAAAGCCTCGAGTTCGGCAGCGTTGTCGACGACCCGCAGCCAGTGGAGAATCATCGCCTCGTCGACTTCCAGGTGGAACTGGAAACCGTATACGTTATCGCCGTAACGGAAGGCCTGATTCCGACAGCGCTCCGATCCTGCCAGACGAATCGCACCCTCGGGTATCTCGAAGGTCTGACCGTGCCACTGGAACATCTTCTCGCTCTCGGCACAATGCTGGAACAGCGGATCGGCGGCGCCCGCCGGTGTCAGTCCCACATCGTACCAACCGATTTCCTTGCAACGGTTCGGAACAACCCGAGCGCCGAGGGTATGCGCAATGAGCTGGGCTCCCAAGCATACCCCGAGAACGGGAAGATCGTTTTCAACGGCCTCGGCGATCAAGCGCGATTCGGTCAGAAGGTGGGGGTAGGCTGAGGTTTGGTCCAAATTCATCGGGCCACCGAGGACCACCAGACCGTGGTAGCCCTCGAGGCTCGGTTGCGCCTGCGCGTCGCGTCCGAAGTTCACGTAACGGATACGACAGCCGGCATCGCGGAGTAAGGGATCGAGAGTTCCGAGAATCTCGTGGGCAACGTGTTGAAAGACCAAGACTTTCGGCATCGTAAGTAGGCAATTGTACCCGAGAGCGAGACGACTACGCGAGCGTCTCAGAATTTCTCTTTGCCGGCCTCCCAAATCGGTCGCACGGCTTGCTTGCCCAGCATTTGTTCGGGCGTGTAGCCGCCGACCGCATGTCGACCTCCGGGGTATCCCAGAAGCTTCCATCCGGCATAATCCCGGTTTCCACCGTAGCGGGGATCGGAGAGGAAGCCGATAATCGTGTGCACACGCACGGTCTCGAAAAACTTCGCCTGCTCGACGGAACCTTTCGGCCAAGCGGCGGCTTTTCCGTCCTGAAGGGCGATGAGCACTCGCTCCTGGGCGGCGGCGTCCAGTCCTCGAAAGTCCTTTTGGAACTCAGTCCGGCAGTACCGGTTGAGTGCCGAGATTCCGGACGCGTACAGCGGCTTGGCGGCGGCATCTTCGTGAGCCAGAGCCTTGTCGATAAAGTTCACGCAGCCGGCTTCTTCGGCACCGGGGCCGTCACCGCTAGGCAAGAGCCGAGCCGCTATAGCCGCAACGGTCGCCCACTGCGCCTTGCTGAAGACAACGGGATCTCGTGAAGCGGCCGCGGCAGCGGCCGCCAGAGGCCTGGCAGCCAGCACGCCTCCCCAGAGGGCGCCGGCAAGCAAAGCGCCGTGCTCCAGGAAGCTACGCCGCGTAATCGTCGTTTCGCTCACAGACTCGCCCTCTTGGCTTCGGAGATGAAGTGATCGGCCACACGATAGGCATTGGCCAAGATCGTCAACGTAGGATTGTAGCCTCCGGCTGTGGGGAAAAAGCTTCCGTCCACCACCCAGAGGTTTTCCACATCGTGGCTGCGGCACCAGCGGTCCAACACAGAGCGATGCGGGTCCGGACCGGCACGGCAGGTTCCATGAAAATGGAGGTTACCCCGCATGGCGGTGTGTTCGTCGAGCTGCGTGACGCCGGGGATCTTACTCACCCAGGTCTCGGTCGCTCCGCAAGCCTCAGCAATCTCAAGCAACCGTTTATTGTACCACTGCAACATGGCGAGATCATTAGGATGCTGGCGATGCGTAATGCGCACGACCGGCAAGCCGTAACGGTCTTTCACCAGAGGATCCAAATCGACGCCGTTGTCCTCGACCGGCAAGTCCTCGAGAATCCCGGAAAGCGTCATCGCCCTCGGAAACGACTTCAAGTATCGCATAAAGCCCGGCCCCCAGCCCCGTGCCGCCTTCTCGTATCCGAGTTGGGCCTGGAAAGCGTAGACCAGGGGCTGACGAACCAGGGTGTTGAGTTCGGCGAGGACGCCGCCGCGGATAAATCCGCGCTTGGAATCACCGGCATGGAGATCATCGATCGCCTGGTGTGCCTCGAACCCCGACATCCCCATCGCCGGCTCGTCGATGAACAGTCCTACCCCGGGGTGCAGGTGGAACGTCAGGTTCTTGCCGACCAAACCGCTCGAGTTTGCCAAGCCTTGCGGAAAGGATCCGCAGGCGGACATCAAGAGGAGATGCGGGGAGCCGATGGCGTTGCCGGCCAGTACCACGTGTCGGGCAAACACTTCTCTCTCGTTGCCGTTCTTGTTGATGTAGATGACGCTGCGGGCCCGGCCGTCCTCGCCGAGCTTGATGCGAACGACCATGGCGTTGGCCCGCAAGTCGAGTTTTCCGGTGGCTTGGGCACGGGGGATACAAACCGATAGCGAGGTGGCTTTGGCTTGCACCGGACATCCATACGCCTGGCAGTTGCCCCCATAGCGGCACTTAGGACGCCCACGGTAGCTACGCGAGTTGATGGCCATCGGTACCGGGAAGGGATGATACCCGAGCTTGCGCGTACCCTCGGCGAAGCGCAGCGAACCGACTCGGTTGGGGTGCGCCGGATTGGGATAGACTGTCTTGCGCGGCGCACCAAAGGGATTGCCCTTGGCGTCTCCCGCCACACCGAAGTCGCGTTCAGCTTTCTCGTAAAAGGGCTCCAACTCTTCGTAACCGAAGGGCCAATCGGCAAGGCTCGCGCCTGCGACCGATCCTTCAACCGAACGCACACGGAAATCTTCGGGCCGGAGCCGCCACGACCACGCCGCCCAGTGCGTCATGGTCCCGCCGACGCAATAGGCCATGAGGTTGAAGCGGCCGGTTTCGGATGCACTGTGGGCGTCGAGCCGATAGGTCTCCACCTGGTCGGGAGAAAACACTTCGTCGCGAATGATCGTCGACAGCTCGTCGTCGGTGAAATCCTTGGTGGTGAGAAAAGGCCCACGTTGCAGGGCTACCACCTCGAAGCCGGCTTTGCAGAGCTCCTGAATCATCACCCCGCCGCCGGCTCCTGTGCCGATGACGCAGACGTCGTGGATTTTGCTAGTCGTCATTTGCCGAGGCGACGCGCGGGTCGCATGCAACCCATCCTATACTTCCAGGGCATCGGGTTGAAAGCGGCCGCGCAGATACGGCGGGATCAGCGGACACTCGGCCTCGGGCCGAGCGAACAAACGCTTGCGCAAAGCGGCGATTAGATCGTAGCAGGCATCCCGCCATCCGCGCGGCAGCCACCCGCCAAGCACGGCGAGGACCCGCCAAAACCCGCCGAGCCTGCGGCCAATCTCCAGTATGGCCTGCGAGCGCAGCAGTAGGGCACCATCGCCACGCACCACGACGACGCTATCGGGAAGCGACGGCCTGTCGGCTACGGGCACGGCCCGTTCGAAAGCTTCGCACCCCAAAGGAGCGAAACGGAAATCGGTCCCGTTGCGATCTTCGGAAAGAACAAAACGCACCGCTCGGTGACACAGCCCGCAGTCGCCGTCGTAAAATACCCGCAAGCGTTGCCCGACCGCGGGAGGGACCCAGCCCGGATCAAAAGCCAAAGCAAGCAACATCAGCACCGGCCCGTTCGCGATGGCCGTGTCGCCAACCATGGCGAGGCCCGCTTGCGCGGCAGCCATCGCGATCCACAACGGAACTCGACGTCGCCTACGTAACCCGCAAGCCGCGAGTAGCATTGCCACAAGACCCACGGCGGCGGAGCTGCCGCTCAAGGGGCTATCGCGGATCAACACCGTCACCCCGCCGTAAGCGTAGACGCCGGCCAATCCGATCCATGCCGCTGAGTAGATTCCCGGCGACACGCGCCAAAACGTCCCCGGATCGGCACGCGACATTCGCGTGACCGAACCATAGGGCGCATCGGGCATCAGGAAGTGCAGGAGCAGAACGTAAATGAGCGCCGCCCACGCCGTACCCAACACCGACGGATCGCGGGCCAACAGATAGACACAACAACACAGCAGGCCGAAGGCCGCCGTCCGGTCGTGCCAGCCGACAGCAAACAGGGCCGACAACGCGATTACAACCGCAGCCGCGACGGCAGCGCCCAGCCCGGCGTCACCGCCCGCAGGCGCGGCAAGCAGCGCCGCTGAAAGATAGCCACAAAGCCCCACGGCCCAGAGAACCCTCAGCAGGCTGTACTGGCCACCGGTCCAACCGTTGACCGCGGCCGTCGCCGCTACCGTTCGAACTCTTGGAATATCTCTGCCCTCCCTCGTTTTCGGACGGGCCGGTCGGAGTGGTACTCAACCGTCGAGCAGCTCGCGGCCCTCGGCCAAGGCGCGATCGAAGTAGGCCTCGAGACCTGCATGGACCCCGCGGCAACCTGCGACGACTTCGGCGGCCCACTCGAAGTATTCCACGCGGCGCTCACGCGGCCAATCCGGCGGCGGCGTGTAGGCAATATCGTGTACGTTGGCGCTCTTGTCGGCGATTTTGATGAGCTTGGCCGCATCCGAAAGCCGCGGAGCATGGGCAATCTGCAGACGCTTGCGTTCTTCCTTCGGGAGGCTCTTGTCATCGGAAACCTCGGCCACGATTCCGCGGACCTCGGAACCGAAGCGCTGCTCGATTTCGTCCAAGGTCGTATCCGTGTCCTCGACGGAGTCGTGGAGAATTGCCGCCTGCAGAATCTGCACGTCACTCACATTCGCGACGTCGGCAAGGCACGCAGCCACAACGATGAGGTGATTGACGTAGGGTGTTGCCTCGGCGTCTTTTCTGCGTTGTCGCGAATGACGGTCCGCGGCAAAACGAAGAGCTCGAAGGACCTCCCTCATTTCAGAACGCGAGCAGGCTCAAGCCGCGGAACCCGGCATGGGAGAAAGCTGAATTTCGTAGCCGAAAACTTCCGTCAACAGAAAATAAATAACGATGAGCGCGGTCGTCATCGCCGCCAGCGAAGCGACGGCAACGCCGGAGAGGACCAAGACACCGATCACCCCCACCACCGTGACAACCGGTGTCAACAAAGTGGAACGATTGTACGGAGCCACCGGGGCCAACAGCCCCGCGACCCCCTGGTCGGCTTTTTCCGCCCAGAGGTTCGAGACGAAGTCCCTTACCTCATCGCCGAGTCCGGAAAGAACTTGCCCCGCTCCCCAAAACATCAATGTCGAGCCTTCGCGCCGATCGCGACCAACAGTGTGCCTTCCTCCGTACGCGGCCCGGCCAGCAGCACCCGCGAATTGCCTCGCAGGCGGACTTCCGCCGCCATCACCGGGCGGTTGCCCTGAGTGAGAATAATTCGAAGCTTCAGGTACTGCGGAGTGCGCTCCACCGCAGTGACCTGTAGATACCGCGAACCCGGCAACTCCACACCACATTGGTCACTACGTCCTAGGTTGTAGGACTCCATGTGAAGAAGCTTGTAATTGCGGAACGGGAAACGCCGCAACTGGGATTTCAAGACCTGCAAGCGGGGATCGACTTCTTTCGACTTCGGCTTGGCCTTGCCGCGATTTGTAGCCAACACCGCCGTCACTTCGATGGTGGGTTGGTCGTTGTCCGCTAGTCCCAAGCTTGGAATCACCAAGCCCGCGACAATCGCCAGAACCGTGGCTTTGTTGGCAACGTCCATGATAACGCTATGCGTCCGCCCTCATCGTCCCGGTATCGCGTCCGCATCGGCGACCCAAATGACCTGTGCACCCGTGTGGGTTTGCGTCCAGGTCGCCACCGTATGCCCCTCGGCTGCTTCCAAGCTGTCGATTCTTACGTTGCGAATGTGGGCACGGGGATGGAGAACAGGAGCAGCAGGAGAAGTTTGTTCGGCGACTTGAACACGGGCGGCGCCCGGGCCGCCCGGGCCGCCCAGACTAAAGACAACGATTACGACCGCCGCTGCCGCAGCCGCCCAGGCCGTAAGTCGCAGCGGCGTGAACGAGGCGGGAACCGGCATAGTCCGTTGCGCGACATAGCGACGCACACGACTCATGATCAACCGCCACCCGGCTATCCGGCTCACCGGGGCATCGTGCTCGATAGCATGGTGCACCGCCCCCCAAAGCCCCGAAAGATCAACGGCCGCAACCACGTCGGTTACGGCCGTCCTTAAAACAACCTGCCTTTCCTGGTACGCGCCGGCGAGACGACGACACGCCTTACAGTCGTGAAGGTGCCCGTCTACCGAACACTGCTCGTCGCGAGCCAGACGGTGGTCCAAGTATACGTCGAGTCGCTCGACGAAGTCCTTACATGTCATCATGCAGTTTCGCTTCCCATGCTATCCCGCGTCAGCCAGGGAGTCGTGCAGCTTCTTGCGAGCGTAATGCAATCGGCTCATCACTGTTCCCATCGAACATCCCAGCACTTCGCTAATCTCTTCGTAGGAGAGGCCTTCCACCTCGCGCAGCAGTATCACCGCACGATGGTTGGGGGTCAACTCCTCGATCGCCTCAAAGACTTTGCCGACCAGCTCGCGGTTACGGACGAGGACGAAGGGATCCTCTCCCCCGCTGGGACTGGTACCGGCCGGTTCGAGGTCTCCATGCGGCAAACCTTCATCGAACGGGACCATCGTTCGTTTCTTCTCTCTTCGCTGGAAATCGATCGAGAGATTGA
>CAZKLE010000014.1:0-24217 GCA_964553415.1 uncultured Myxococcales bacterium | reverse complement strand
AAAGTAGCTACGGCTGCTGGTGCCGACACGCCAGCCCGATTTGCGCATGAGTTCTATTGTGGTTTTTTCCAGGCTGCCCTTAGGCAGACCCAGTTTTAGAGGTTCCATGAAAAGCCGTTCTCCGTACAGAATGCGTCTGTTGACGTGGGTGATTTTCGGCCGCGATAGTTACGGAAGGGAAACCGAAACGCAAAAACCAGCGTCGCGGTTCCGACCAGGTGCCTTGTTCTGAGAGCCGACCTGGGCTAAATCCTCGCCATGCGTCTTGCGGATTTGGCGGAGAAGATCGGGGCGAGTCTGGAGGGCGACGGAGGGATCGAGATCGACGGTGTCGCGCCGGTCGACCGCGCCGGGCCGGGAAAGGTGACTTTTCTGGCCAACGCCAAGTACCGGCATGCGCTCGCGAAAACGGCGGCTTCCGCGGTCATCGTCGGCCGGGGAGAGGCCGTCGACGGACCGGCGGTATTGCGTTGCGACAATCCCTACCGTGCGTTCATTGCCGCGCTCTACCTCTTTGACCGGCGTCCCAGGCCCGCCGCCGGTATTCATCCGGCGGCCGTTATCGATGCGTCGGCCGAGATTGGCGGGGGGGCGTACGTCGGAGCCTGCGCCGTTATAGGCGCGGACGTGAGGATCGGCAGCGAGGCCCGCATCTATCCCAACGTGACCCTCTACGCCGGAGTGAGGGTGGGCGATCGCTTTACCGCGCATGCGGGTGCGGTGGTGCGTGAGAACGTCTGTTTGGGCGACGACGTGGTGCTGCAGCCCGGAGCAGTGATCGGAGCCGACGGCTTCGGTTTTGTGCCGTTGGGTCAGGACGCGCCCTTGCCGATTCCGCAGATTGGGACGGTTCGGTTACACGACAAGGTCGAGATCGGCGCCAACAGCACGGTCGACCGTGCGGCCGTCGGAGAAACCAGTCTGGGCCGAGGTGTGAAGCTCGACAACCTGGTCATGGTGGCGCACGGCTGTCGGATCGGCGACGGCTCGCTGCTCGCGGCGCAGACGGGGATCGCCGGTAGTGCGAGGCTCGGCAAGCGGGTGATGACCGGTGGGCAAGTCGGCGTTCAAGGGCATATCGAACTCGGTGACGACTCGGCGGTGGCTGCGGGATCCGGCGTCGTGGCGGAGGTCGCGGCCGCGAAGACAGTCGCAGGCTATCCGGCGATGCCGATCGGCGCCTGGCGTCGTAGTACGGTTCTGATTCGTAGGCTCGCGGAGCTGTTCCAAAGGATCCGCAAGCTCGAAGCGCGGCTCGATCGGGAGGGGCCGTCGCGTGAGCGCGAGGGCTGAACTGACGACCGTGAATATACGCGTCTCCGACCTCTCGGAGGATGTCAAACACGTCGAGTACCGGGAGAGCGGGCGGCTGCTGAACGAGGCGATCGAGCGGGCGGCTGCCGCCGGCTGTGACCAGCACTTCGATGAAGATCCCCGGGTGGAAGCCGATTTGTACCGCTACGGGGGCGACGTGCATGTGACCGGACAGGTGTCGGGTCGGCTGCTGTGCAACTGTGTGCGCTGCCTTGATCAGTTTCGGAGTCCCCTGCAGAGAAAGTTCCGATTTTTACTGGTTCGTGCCGTCGACGAGCCCGGCTTGGAGGCGGATGCCGGGCTTGACCGATACGAGGGCGATGAGATCGATTTGGGCATTCTCGTGCGGGAACAGGCCCTCCTGGCACTGGAACCTCTCAGTTTGTGCCGGCAGGACTGCTGCGGGCTCTGTCCCGGCTGTGGTGGAAACTTGAACCATGAGGCCTGTCGGTGTTGAAAAAGCACTCGGTGATGTTAAGTAGAGAGCGGACCAGGCCATGCCCGTACCCAAGCGACGTACCTCGAAAGCCAAGCGCGATTCACGGCGTTCTCATCATGCGATGACGCCGCCGCAGTGGGGCGTCTGTACGAACTGCGGCGAACGGGTATTGTCTCATCGGGTTTGTTCGGCGTGCGGTCATTACAAAGGCCGCAAGGTCCTGACACCGAAAGAGCAGGATTGACGCAATGATTCACCGCGAGTCCGAGCGATCGGCTTGCTGGAGCTGGGATCCCGTGGGTTTGGATACTCGCGGCCCCTGTAGTTTGGAGGTAGGCGATGGCGTCGTCAGTGAGCGATAGGGTTGTCGAGATCATCTGTGATCAGCTTACGGTGGAGGCTTCCCAAGTGACCCCCGAGTCCTCCTTTCTCGAGGATCTTGGGGCCGATTCGCTCGATATCGTTCAGCTCATCATGGCGTTGGAAGAGGAGTACGAATTGGAGATCTCCGACGAAGACGCCGAGAAGATTCGTACCGTTCGAGACATCGTCGAGTATATCGATAGCAAGCAAAGCTGAGAAATTGTTGTCTTCGCGCGTGGTGGTGGCCTGCGATCACGCCGCCGTTGTGGCCAAGTCGATTGTGCTGAGCGCTCTTCAGGCCCTCGGAGTGAGCGCCGAAGACCTCGGCACCGAGGATGGCGCTTCGGTCGATTACCCGGACTACGCAGCCAAAGTCGCCGCTGAGGTTTCCTCGGGGAGGGCGGATTGGGGGGTTCTTCTATGCGGGACCGGCATCGGCATGTCGATGACCGCCAACAAATTCGCCGGCGTACGTGCGGCGTTGGTGCATGACGTGACCACGGCGCGCATGGCTCGTGCCCACAACGACGCCAACATCCTGGTGCTCGGCGGAGGGCTGCTCGGTGAGCGGATCCTGAGAGATATCGTGCAGGTGTGGACAGAGACATCATTTGAAGGGGGTCGTCACCGCCGTCGCGTCGACAAGATCAACGCGCTCGACGGCCGGTAAGGGAGAACGTCGTGAGTTTCGTCGAGCAATCCGATCCGGAAATCTTCGAGGTGCTTCGCAACGAGTGGCGGCGCCAGGAGCTCGGTCTCGAGTTGATTGCCTCCGAGAACGTCGTTAGCGAGGCGGTACTCGAGGCTACGGGGTCCGTCCTGACCAACAAATACGCCGAGGGCTATCCCGGCCGGCGGTATTACGGCGGTTGCGAGTTCGTCGACGTCGCCGAGACCTTGGCCATCGAGCGTGCCAAGCAACTTTTCGGTGCCGAGCATGTCAACGTGCAACCGCACTCGGGATCGCAGGCGAACATGGCGGTGTACTTTTCGCAGCTGCAGCCGGGCGACACCATCCTGGCGATGGATCTCTCTCACGGCGGGCACTTGACGCATGGGAGCCCGGTGAACTTCTCCGGCAAGTTCTTTCACGTCGTTCCCTACGGCGTTTCAGAGCGCGACTATCGTATTGACCTTGACCAAGTACGCGATCTGGCGCTCAAGCATCGACCGAGCATGATCGTTACCGGCCACAGCGCCTATCCACGCTCCATCGATTTCGCCGAGTTCCGGGCCATCGCCGACGAGTGCGGTTCGTTGTTGATGGCCGACATTGCTCACGTTGCCGGCCTTGTTGTAGCGGGCTTGCATCCGGACCCCGTTCCCTATTGCGACTTCGTCACGACAACCACTCACAAGACCCTGCGCGGGCCGCGCGGAGGCTTGATTCTCTGCAAGGCGCCGTACACGAAAGCAATCGATTCCTCGATCTTTCCGGGAAACCAGGGTGGGCCTCTGATGCATGTCATCGCCGCTAAGGCTGTAGCCTTTCACGAAGCTCTGAGCGACGAGTTTCACCTGTATCAGAAGCGCATCGTCGCCAACGCGGCGTGTTTGGCCGAAGCCCTGTTGGAGAAGGGGTTCTCGTTGATCTCCGGCGGTACCGATAACCACCTCATGCTCGTAGACTTACGCGCGGGCGAACTCACCGGCCGCAAAGCGCAAGACACGCTCGATCGGGCGCGCATCACGGCCAACTGCAATACCGTGCCGTTCGACAAGCGCTCTCCCTTTGTCACGTCGGGCTTGCGGCTCGGCACCCCTGCGGTGACCAGTCGCGGGATGGGAGAGGCCGAAATGGAGAGCATCGCAGGTTTTATTGCCTCAGCGCTCGACGACCCCGCCAACGCCGCCAACCTTGCGGTCATCGCCGAGGAGGTTTCTTCGCTGGCCCGTCGCTTTCCCCTCTACCCGAATCGGGGCAGGCTCTAGGCGAGAGGGCCGTGCGTCGGTCTAGGTCGGTCCGAGGCCGGGTGGTTGAGATAGCGGTCCCATGAAGTGCCCCGTCTGTCAACATGCGGACAGTAAAGTCGTCGACTCCCGCGAGGCGCAGGACGGATACAGCATTCGCCGGCGGCGGGAGTGTCTGAAGTGCGGTAGACGTTTTACCACCTACGAACGCGTTGACGCCTTCGTGCCGATGGTGGTCAAGAAGGATGGTAGGCGTGAGCCGTGGGACCGTGCGAAGATTCTTTCCGGTTTGTTGCGTGCGTGTGAGAAGCGGCCGGTGTCGACCGATACCATCGAGTCGGTAGCCGGCGAAATCGAACGCAAGATGCAGGACCACGGCGGCCGTGAGATCAGTAGTGCGCTGATCGGCGAAGAGATCGTATCGCGGCTCAAACAGCTCGACGAAGTCGCCTACGTGCGGTTTGCGTCGGTGTATCGTTCCTTCCGCGACATCGATGAGTTCATGTCGGAACTGGAGTCCTTGGTCAAAGAGCGAACAGCCAAGGGGAGCGACTAGATGACCGTTGGTCCGCGAAGGGAGGCGGAAGACTATATGGCCGTCGCCTTGTCGGAAGGCGCCAAAGGTGTCGGCCGTACCTCGCCGAATCCGCCGGTGGGCTGTGTGCTCGTCAAAAACGGCCGGATCGTCGGTCGCGGCTGGCACCGCAAGGCCGGACTCCCTCATGCGGAGATCGAAGCTCTTCGGATGGCGGGCAAGAAGGCGCGCGGTGCAGATGTCTATGTGACACTCGAGCCCTGTCGGCATCATGGGCGCACGCCTCCATGCAGCGATGCCCTGATCAAGGCCGGTGTTGGGCGGGTGTTCGTCGGCAGCAAAGACCCCGATCCGCGTGTTAGCGGCCGTGGGCTCCGCGCGTTGCGAAGTGCCGGTATCGTTACGCGTAGTGGAATTTGCGCAGCTGCGTGTAAGGACTTGATTGCCGACTTCGAACATTGGGTTCGCACGGGCACTCCCAGTTTTTGTCTTAAGCTCGCCAGCAGTTTGGACGGTCGTATCGCTACCGGCTCCGGTGATTCGCATTGGATCAGTTCGAGCGCCTCGCGCACGGTAGTGCAGGCAATGCGAAACCGCTCGGACGCCGTTTTGGTGGGGGTTGGTACGGTCCTGGCCGATGATCCGCGTCTGACCTGCCGTAGCAGGGGGGGACGCAACCCCTTGCGCGTCGTGCTCGACGGTCGCCTGCGGACCCCGGCGCAAGCCCGCGTCGTATCGGGCCGGGGCCGTCTGTTGTTGGTTGCTCGTCCGGGAGGCTCGAGGCTTCGCCGGCGTCGTTTGGAGGCGAGCGGAGTTGAGGTCATAGAGATTGGCGCGAAAGGGGCGCAGCTGTGGCCGCGCTTGGCCCGGGAGCTGGGGGATAGGGGGCTGCACTCTGTTTTGGTGGAAGGCGGAATGGAAGTGTCCAGCAGTCTACTTGCGGCCCGGATGGTGAATTCACTGACCATCTTTTATAATCCCCGCTTGATCGGGAGTGACGGCGTCGCCATGGTCGGGCCGTTGAAAATTCGATCTCTGGCGCATTCCCTGCGTTTTCAGACGAGCGAGTGGAAGTGCATCGGCGAGGATATGATATGGACCGGAAAGCCGCGATGAAGCTCGAGGCGGAAATCGCGCCTTTCGAGGCGGCGCTGGAGGCTCTCCGAAACGGCAAAACGGTCGTTGTCTATGACGAGGACCATGCTGAGGCCGGCGGCTATCTCTGCACCGGTTCGTCGCGAATAAGCGCCGAGCACACCAATCTGATGGCCTCGGAAGGTCGTGGACTCATTTGCGTGGCGATTGGCGAAGAGCGTATGCAGACTCTCGGCATACCGGTCGTCGTTCCCAACTCGCCCCACTCCGGGCGGATGACTTTCGGAGCCTCGGTCGAGGCCGCCACGGGTGTGACGACGGGCATCTCTACGGCCGACCGCGCGCGTACCATTGCGGTGGTGGCCGATGCCAACGCCGGGCCCGAGCGAATCGTGATGCCGGGCCACGTGTTCCCCATCCTAGTCCACCCGGGCGGAGTGTTGATCAACAGGGGCATCCCGGAGGCCGCGCTCGATTTGGTAGGCTTGGCCGATGCCGGTGGTGGTGCTGCCCTGTGCGCGGTGTTGAACTCGGACGGCGACTTGGCCGATGCGGACGACCTACGCAGTCTGGCCAACCGTTTGGACCTCCCCTGTGTAGACGTAGGGACGGTCTTGGCGCATCGATTGCGTGGCGAACTGGTGGTCGAGCGGGTTTCCAAGCGTGAGATCGAGAGTGCCTACGGAGGCCGTTTCGTGTGCATCGTCTACCGCAGTCCCTTGGACGCCCATGAGCACATCGCCTTGGTGGCCGGCGAACCCGCCGGCCAGCCGCCCCCGCTTGTACGTGTGCACTCCCAGTGCTTGACGGGAGACGTTTTTCGCTCGGGGCGTTGCGATTGTGGCGACCAGTTGGCGTTGGCGCTCGCTCGTATTTCCGAGCAAGGGCGCGGCGTTCTGGTTTATATGCATCAAGAAGGTCGTGGTATAGGCCTTGGCAACAAGATCCGAGCCTACGCGTTACAGGATAAGGGAAGGGATACGGTCCAGGCCAACCTCGAACTAGGATTTAAGGATGACCTTCGAGATTATCGCGTAAGTGCTCAGATTTTAAAGGATCTAGGTGTTTTTAAGCTGCGTTTGCTGACCAACAATCCTCGTAAGGTCGAAGAACTCCAGCGCAACGGTATCGAAGTCTGCGAGCGCGTCCCGATCGAAACTTCTCCGCACGAAGGCAACATCGCCTATTTGAGGACCAAACGGCTCAAATTGGGCCATATTCTCAAGACCGAGGGCTTCGCCGATGAAGGAGAAGACAAGTCGTGAGTGCGCCCTACCGATTGGCCGTCGTCGTCAGCCTCTTCAATCGTTCCGTGACCGACAGGTTGCTCGAGGGTGCACGCACTGCCGCCGCTGAGCGGGGCGCCGTTTGCGGTGAGGAGGATGTATTCAAGGTGTCGGGGGCCTTTGAGCTTCCGCTCGTGGCTTCGAAACTCGCAGCATTGCCTTGTTACCACGGAGTTATTTGTCTAGGTGCTGTCATTCGCGGGCAAACGCCGCACTTCGAGTATATTTGCAGGGAAGCGGCCGCTGGCATTCAAAGCGTAGCGTTGTGTACGGGTAAGCCTCTTGCTTTCGGCGTCTTGACGACCGATACGGTTGAGCAGGCGCTGGCGCGCGCGGGCGGCGATGTCGGCAACAAAGGTTTCGACGCGGTGGTTACGGTGCTCGACACCCTTGCCGTCCTCGAACGAATCCCGGTGCCGTAGGCCGGTGAGATCATGAGCGATAGGCGGAAAGCGAGGGAAGCGGCGTTACAACTTCTCTACCAAGTCGAACTGGAGGGCGACAGCACGCCGGAAGGGATGGCGCGGGCATGGGAAGTTCTGGGGTTGGGGCCCGACAGCAGCCGGGTGTTTGCCGAGCGCTTGGTTCGGGGGACAATCGAGGATCTGCAACAGATTGATAAAAGCATCGGCGATGCCGCCGAGCATTGGCACCTCGATCGTATATCCCGGGTGGATCTGAGTATCCTGCGGGTTGCCGTCGAAGAATTGATGCGGGAGAAGGATGTTCCGTCGCGGGTGATCGTTGACGAGGCAATGGAGGTCGCCAAACGGTTTTCCGGCGAGCGATCGGCTTCTTTCGTGAACGGGGTTTTGGATCGCATTGCCCGGCAGCTGGGACGGGGTTTTCCCCATTTCGACTCATGACATCAACGGATCAAGACACCTACCGCCCCCAAGAACTCGAGCTTCGTTGGCAGGAGCGTTGGCTCGAAAAGAAAGCCGGCGCGCCGTCGGCGAAAGGCGAACCCTTCTATTTGCTCGAGATGTTTCCCTATCCGTCGGGACGCATTCACATGGGGCATGTCCGCAACTACACGATTGGCGACGTCCTCTGCCGTTTTCTACGGGCTCGCGGGTATAGCGTTCTCCATCCTATGGGTTGGGATGCCTTTGGGTTGCCGGCTGAGACCGCCGCGATCAAGCACGGCGTGCAGCCGGGCGTGTGGACGAAGGAAAACATCGAATCCATGCGTGCTCAGCTCGTGCGCATGGGATACAGCTACGATTGGGACCGGGAGTTGGCGACTTGTGACGCGTCCTATTACCGATGGGAGCAGCTGTTCTTCGTGCGCATGCTCGAGCATGGTCTCGCTTACAGAAAGAAGTCCAAAGTCAACTGGTGCGACGAGTGCGGTACGGTGCTTGCAAACGAACAGGTTGAAGAAGACCAATGCTGGCGTGGGCACCGTCCGGTTCGGCAGACAGAGCTCGAACAGTGGTTTCTCCGTATTACCAATTACGCCGATGAGCTGCTCGACTCTCTCGACGAACTCGAAGGTTGGCCGGAAAAAGTTCGCACCATGCAGCGTAACTGGATCGGCCGCAGCCGTGGGGCCGAGATCGACTTCGCGCTGGTCGAGGGCGAAGAAACGCTCAAGGTATTTACGACCCGAGCCGATACCCTGTTCGGCGCTACCTTCGTAAGCATCGCCGCCGAGCATCCCTTGGCTCTGCAGCTTGCGGATCTCGGCGGCCGCACCACCGAGGTTCTCGAATTCATCGAAAAAGTCCGTGCCCAAGATGCCTCCGAGCGGATGCAAGGCACGGAGGGTGTGGCGACCGGTTGCTATGCCTTCAACCCCGTGAACGGCGAGCGTGTGCCGGTATATTTGGCGAATTTCGTTCTCATGGAATACGGCACCGGCGCCGTTATGGCGGTGCCGGCTCATGACCAGCGTGACTTCGACTTTGCGAAGGTACACGACATCCCGATGAAAGTTGTCGTTCAACCCGAGGCCGGTCATCTCGAGGCTGCGGCGATGCGCGAAGCCTTTACTGCCGACGGCGTGCTGGTGGAGAGCGGCGAGTTTACAGGCATGGCCAGTGCGGAGGCCCGAGATGCGATTCGGGGAATGCTGGAGGGCGAGGGGACCGCGAGCAGTGTGACCCATTACAGGCTGCGCGACTGGGGCATCTCGCGCCAGCGCTACTGGGGAACTCCCATCCCGGTCATTTACTGTGACGTCTGTGGTGTGGTGCCGGTTCCGGAGACCGACTTGCCCGTCGTCTTGCCGGCGGACGTGGAACTCCTCGATGCCGGCGGTTCGCCGTTGCCTGCCTTGGAGGAGTTCGTCTCGGTCGAGTGTCCGAAATGCCATACCCCGGCCCGGCGCGAGACCGATACCATGGACACGTTCGTCGAGTCGTCCTGGTATTTTCTTCGCTATGCCTCCCCTCGTGCCGCCGCGGCTCCCTTTGATCCATCTGCCTTGAACCGATGGCTACCCGTTGATCAGTACATCGGAGGCGTAGAGCATGCCGTATTGCACCTTCTGTATGCGCGCTTCTTCACCCGCGTACTGCGTGACCTCGGGTTCGTCGAAATCAGCGAGCCGTTTTGCAAGCTCATTACGCAGGGGATGGTGATCAAAGACGGCGCGAAAATGAGCAAGTCGAAGGGCAACGTCGTCGACCCCGACTCGATCATTGCGACCTACGGCGCCGACACGGCTCGTCTGTTTTCGATGTTCGCGGCCCCCCCGGAAAAGGACCTGGAATGGAGCGATCGCGGCGTCGAGGGCGCTTACCGTTTTCTACGACGTGTGTGGCGTATGGCGCTGGCGACAAGTGGTGAAGAAGGGCGTGGATGGGAGGATCCAGGGCCGGAAGGGCTCGACGAGGCAGCAGGGGAACTACGGGCACGGATGCATGAAACCGTCATGCGCGTGACTCGCGACATCGGTGAGCGCATGCATTTCAATACTGCGGTTGCGGCCATCATGGAGCTGGTAAACCATATCTACGACTATCGCGCCGAGCGTCCCGGTGCCGAGGATGCGATCTTGCGCGCGTCGGTAGCTACCGTCGTTCGTCTCTTGCACCCATTCGCCCCGCATATGACGAGCGAACTATGGGAGCGGCTCGGGTGCGAAGGTGTGCTTTGCGCGGTAGAGTGGCCCGTCTACGATGAGTCCGCCTTGTGCAAGCAAACCGTGGAGATTGCCGTCCAAGTCAACGGGAAGCTCCGTTCACGAATTCGTGTGGCGGCCGACATCGAGCAGGAGGAACTCGTACGACTGGTCTGTGAGGATGATCGTGTGCGTGAACGCATTGCGGGCCGGAGTCTCAAGAAGACGATTGTCGTGCCCGGGCGGGTGGTGAACCTGGTGCTATGAGAAACCGAGTCGTGATACTTGCGGCGCTCGTTCTATCGGGCTGCGGATACACCCTCGTCGGAGGGGGGCAGGGAATCTCCGGTACCGTTCGGACCATTTACGTAGCCAAGGTCGATGTGCGGAACAAGGACCTGCGCACCGGAGATGCGATCGCCCGCAGCCTACGGGGGGAAATGCGCCGGCACGCACGTTTTGTGCCGGTTGCTGACGCGGGCGGTGCTGACGCTGTGCTCGAAGTACGGCTGTCGGAGGATCGAACACGGTCGGCCGCCTTCGACGAATTCGATGAGGCGTTGTCTTACGATACGGTTTTTGTTGCGTCGGCAAGGCTGCGGGATGGCCAAGGGAAAGAGCTGTGGGCACAGGATCGCATCGGACTCGTGAGCAATTACGGAGCTGTCCCCGGTGCGGTGGTAACGAGCAGCTCTTCGTTCCAATCGAAGGAGCGTCTGGATCCGCGTGACCTTGCCGCCTTCGACGGTGTGCAGCTCGGCGAGAATCGACTGGCGGCAGCGAGGTCGGATCTCATCGACGGGTTAGCCCGCGAGATCTACGCGTCCATGGTCCGAGGCTTTTGAGCGCGGGCAACAACGCGTGTGGCTGCCCGGGGCGGCTCAGCGGGTGAGGGTGCCGACTTGTCTCGCCAACCGGCTCGTTCGACGAGCCGCATTGCGGTGATGGAGGATGCCTTTGGAGGCGGCTTTTGCCAGAGCGGTCGACGCGTCGGTAAGCGAGCGGTGCGCATGGTCTGCGTCGCCTGCCGCAATCGCCTCACGGCAGCTGCGGATGAGTGTACGGATACGGCTCCGCACCGAGTGGTTCGATGCCTTGACTTTGAGCGATTGTCGATAGCGCTTTCGCGCCGATGCGTGATTTGCCACGTAGCCTCCGGGGAACCGTCTGACCGTGGAAACTAGCAAGGCCCCGGGCAGCGGTCAAGCGGAGGACGGTTCAAGCTCGGAACACGTCCAAATGACCCGCTCAGCCGGGGTCGTCGGCGGTTTGACCTTAGCGAGCCGTATCAGTGGGCTGGCCCGCGACGTGGTCGTGGGCGCGGTCTTTGGTGCATCGACCACCGCCGACGCGTTTTTCGTGGCATTTCGCATTCCCAACCTGTTCCGCCGCGTCGTCGCCGAAGGGGCGACGAGCGCAGCTTTCGTCCCGGTTTTTAGCGACCAGCGGGCGCGCCTCGGGGACGCTGCCGCCGTGCGCGCGGCGGCAGCCGTCGGCGGAGTCGCCTTCATCGTCCTCGCCGTGCTGGTCGTCGCCTGTATGGTCTTCGCCTCTCAAGTAGTCTCCGTCTTCGCTCCCGGATTCAAAGCAGGTACCGGGAATTATGCGCTCACGGTGCAGCTGACCCGGGGGGTCTTTCCCTACCTCTTTTTTGTCGGCTTGGCCGCGTGGGCGATGGGAACCCTGCACACATTCAAAAGATTTACCGTGCCCGCCGTCGGCCCGATCCTTCTGAATCTATCGATCGTGGCTTGCGTGCTGCTGTTATCGGGTGTGCTACGGACCCCGATCTACGCGTTGGTGCTCGGCGTGCTGATCGGCGGTTTGCTGCAATTTGCGGTGCAGATTCCGACTCTTTACCGTCTCGGCGTGAGGCCCGCTATGGCGCTTCATGTTTCGCACGACGCCGTCAAGCGGGTAGGGGTGCTGCTCATGCCGGCCTTGCTGGGAGGCGCCGTGTATCAGGTCAATGTGTTGGTGGCGACGGTGCTCGCTACTCTCCTTCCCGCGCGCAGTGTCTCGTACCTCTGGTACGCGGGGCGGATTTTTGAATTTCCCCTGGGAATCGTCGCGGTCGCCGTCGGTACGGTGGCGTTGCCGAGCATGAGCGGTCAGGCGGGTTCGGGTCGCCTCGGCGCGCTGGCCGATACGGTGGCCTATTCACTTCGGCTGGTTTGGGCGTTGGCGATTCCCGCAACGATCGGCCTTTGGATGCTTGCGTCCCCGATCGTCAGCGTTCTCTTCGAGCGCGGAGCGTTCTCGGCGACCGATGCGGTGATGACGGCGTGGGCGCTACGCGCGTACCTCATCGCGATGGTTGCGGTTGCAACCACCCGTGTGTTGGTGGCGGCCTTTTACGCCCTGCAACTTCCACGCCTACCGGTCGTAGCGGCTTGCGTTGCCCTTGTTGTAAACGTGTTCGCCGATCTTGCTTTCATGGGCCCGCCCGAGGCCGGTGCGGGCTGGTGGGGTGCCTCTGCGGTGGCCTCTGTGCAAGGCGCGCTGGCGCTGGTCGATCTGCGGCATGCGGGACTCGCACTGGGCGCCAGCTTGGCGGCGATCTCCAACGCGGCACTTCTCTCTGCGACACTACACTGGAAGCTTCCTGGTTTCCGCTTTTCGTCAATCTTGCCGGCGGCATGGAAACATCTGCTTGCCGCCGCTGCGATGGCCGCCGCCGTGTTGGTGTGCCGTAGCTGGTTGGGGGGGCAGGGGGTAGGGACGCGGCCCTACCTCGAGGTTGCCGTCGCCCTTCCTGTCGGAATTTCGGTGTACCTGGGCTGCGCTTGGTATCTGGGCAGCGAGGAAATCCGCCATGTCCTTGCCGCGCTTCGGTCGAAAAACCCGGGCTAGGGTTCTCGGAGCTTTGCGCGGCGCCATGCATCGCTAAGAAGCTCTCGGTCGGCTTCGCCGGTGTGCATACCGCGGGCGGCCAGTTCGCGCTCGACGTGTCGATAACGTCGATCGAAACGCTCGATAGCATCACGCAGCGCCGTCTCCCCACTGACGCCGAGCAGGCGTGCATAGCTCGAAGCGGCGAGCAGCATATCCCCGACTTCGTGTTCCAGTTCACGGCGATCTCCGCTTTGTTCGGCCAGGGTGATTTCGTCCAGCTCCTCGAGGATCTTCTCGCGCGCCCCTTGGGCCTGGTCCCAATCGAATCCGGCCGAACGTGCTTTGCTACCGATCCTGTGAGCTCGCGCCAGCGCCGGCATTCCGCGAGGGACGTCATCGAGCGCCGACGCGGACGCCGAACGGCCTGCTCCGCCATCGGATTTTTCGCGTGCCTTGATTCGCTTCCAATTCTCTACCACCGCGGCGGCGTCCTTCGCCTCCACGTTGCCGAACACGTGAGGATGTCTTCGAACCAACTTTTCGCACAGCCGTTCGATGACGTCTTCGATCGTGAAATCTTGTTCTTCCGCCGCCAGCTCTGCGTGGAACACCACCTGAAGCAGGACGTCGCCGAGTTCGCCGCACAAACTTTGGCTGACCCCGCCTTCGATCGCTTCGACGGCCTCGTAGGCCTCTTCGATCAGGTAGGGGCGAAGCGATTCGTGGGTCTGTTCCGCGTCCCAGGGACAGCCCCCCGGGGAACGCAAGCGATGCATGAGGTTGAGCAGGTCTTGCCAGTGGTAGCGGGGCTCGGCCATGCCGATCGCTCCGTTCAGGGATCGCGACGGACGCTTTCGAGTTTCGGCGTGAGTTTGTCGAGCAACTCCGAGCTTTCCGCAAGCGCTGCCGGGCGGCGTAGCACGCAGGCGTAATGTCCGGCCAGACGCAACTGTTCGTAGGCTTCTTCGGTACGCCCGAGTCGGATCAGAGCGCGAGCGTACTCCAATCGCGTTCCGGGGCCGCGCGGGTTGAACCGGATGGCGCGCTCGAGAAAGGCAATTGCCTTTTCGGTATCACCGCCGAGGAGTTTCGGGAGGCCCAGCAAGAGCCCGCCTTTGGCCGCAAGCGCCTCCGCATGATAGGGGTTGAGTTCCAATGCGTGGTCTAGATCGCGCTCGAGACTCGACAGCTTGGTCAGATTCATGAAAGGGTTGCCACCCTGAAGCGGGCGTCCCCGCGACGCGAAACGCAGAAAGTAGACATCCGCTTCCTTGGAATCGGCTTTGGCCATCGGATCGACGATGCTCTCGACTTCACGATAGGCGGCGAGCTTCTCCGGCGATGCTTTTTCCCCGTAGCGTTCGGCTGCGTGGAACTTGCTCCAGGCACGCTGCAGATCCTCGTGGGCACGCGAGACCAGGGTCTCGGTACTGAATGAGGCTGAGGCCGGCGGTGCTACAGCGGCGAGGGCCTCAGTTGGCGCCGCAGCAGCCGTGCTCGGAAGTCCGGGCAGGAGCGCAAAGGCCGCGAGCGTAAGGAGGATTGCGAGTCGGCGGTGTTTCGGTCCGTGCTTGGCGTATGAGGTCATAGCTAAGGTAACGCCTCTCTCGACGCTCTCAGCGCCCTGGTTCCGACAAGATGACGCCCCTCCCACATCCTGCGTAACCCTTTGTACCAGCGATCCCCGTCATGTCCAAGTCGTGAATGCAGCTCAGTAAACAAAGTAGCATTCGTAGAGATGAACATGAATGTCAATATCCGATGGCGAGATTGGATGCCGGCACGAACGTTTTGTCGTTTCACAAAGCACTCGATGGAGCCGAGGAGGGTTGCAGCGCGTCCATCTGCCTTCCGCAAACAAGCAAAAACCGATGCGGACAAGTCGCGATTCCGTTGACCGGTCGAGGCCGCAAGGCGTACGCTCGCAGCGAGGGTAAATGAGAGGAGCAGCAGTCATGTCGAACGCTTTAGCCCTGCAGGATACCGCCGCCATGGAGTCCATCGATACCGCATCCTGCCCGCAGAACCGCCTGATGCTGGCGATTCTGGAGGAAGCGCTGGTCACGTTCCAGCGCGGCATAGAATCGAAAAAAGCTGAACAGCGTCGCCAGTTCTACGAGGTCGATCACTGGGTGGCCAGCCACGATACAGACTGGCCGTTCTCCTTCGAGAATATCTGCTCCTGCCTCATGCTTGACCCCGACTATGTTCGCTCAGGTCTTCACAAGATGAAAGAGAAGGTCTATCTGAAGCGTGGAGGATCACTCGCGGCACGGCGTCTACGACGTGAGCGGATCTACGCCCGGCGGGGCTGGCGGGGCCAGATCAAGTAGCCTCACCGTCTCGGCTCGGCCGTCTCCGGTTGTGGGCGCTTGCCCGAATCCTTGCACGCCGTTAGTCTCCGTTGCAATGAGCAGTGCAAGCCCGGCCGTTATTACGGTCATCGGTCGCGACCAGAAAGGGGTGGTTGCGCGAGTATCCACCTACCTGGCCGAACGAAAAATCAACATAGAACACATCGATCAGAAAGTGATGGAAGGCCTTTTCATCATGACGATGCTCGTCGACCTCGGCGACCTTTCGGTTAGTCTCGACACCCTCATTCTCGATCTCAAGGGCGTCGGCGACGAGCTCAAGATGGAAACGAGCGTGAGGCTTTACGGCGAAAACACGCGACGTAGGATTGCGGTGTTGGTTTCCAAGGAGGGCCACTGTCTCGAACGCCTTGCGCGCGACCATCGCGAGGGAAAATTGGATGCGGACATATCGGTGGTTCTGTCGAATCATCAGGATCTCGCTCCGCTTGCGGAGAAATATTCTCTGCCGTTTCGTTACTTTTCTGCTGATGACAAGGCCGCGCATATGCAGTTCCTGCTGAACGAGTTGCGTGAGGTGGCGCCCGACTACGTCGTCCTAGCGCGTTACATGCAGGTGCTGACGCCCGAGGTGGTGGCAGCGTATCCTTCGCGGATTCTAAACATCCATCCTTCGTTGTTGCCCTACTACCCGGGAGCCAACGCGTACAAACAAGCCCACGCGGCCGGGATTCGTGTGTGCGGCTGTACGGCCCACTTTGTGACCGAAGAACTCGATCAGGGCCCGATTGTGCTGCAAGACGTGTTTCGTATCGATGTCGGCGATGACAGTCTCGATGATGTCAAGGCCAGCGGACGCCGACTCGAGGCGGAGGTCCTCGCCCGTGCGGTACAACTCGTGGTCAGCGATCAGGTCGTGGTCGCCGATGGGAAGGTGCTCTTTCGGCCCGGCCGGCTCGTCTTGTAAGCGCGAGGACGGCTTGGCGTTCCGGGCAAGACGGATTCATCCGTCTTGTCGTTCCAGGGATACTTCGACGTCGAGTCGGCGGCCGACGCCATCGAGTTCTTGGTTGAGCGCCTCGATGTTGACACCGGCACGAGCCGTTGCGCGTATGCGGAGAGTGTAGACCGGCGTTCCGCTTTGAGGCGCCTCGGATACGCCGCCCCGCAGATCGGCTATGTCAACACCGGCATCCGCCAGGCACCCCGAGACCCCGGCCACGATTCCGCCGCGATCGATCCCGGTGGCTTTGATCGTGTACGTTTCCGTGTGCGCCGCGACCCGCGGTTCCGGTTCGCCCTCGAGACGACGCACGAAGACGGTCAGGTGCTTTTCCCATTCCAAGCGCTTGACCGCATCGTGCAGGCTTCCGTGACTGTTTTGCCTCTTGCTATCGCGACCGCTGATCAACATGAGAACGGCAAACTCGTCTCCGAGTTGCGTCATGCTTGTGTCTTCGAGGTTGTAGCCGCAGTCGAAGATACAGCCGCTCAGGTCGGCGACGATGCCCGGCCTGTCTTGACCGAGAGCGATGATTGCGAACCAAGCTCGTGTGTCCATGGCCGGACCTTAGCCCGGAAGCCGCGGTGGTACCAAGACCGCGATCCTCCGAGCCGTCGCCGCGATGCAACGCGGAAGGCTGTCGTGCTAGACTCGGGCCGCTGATGCCGACGCCCGCTATGATTCCCTCGTGGCCGGGACTCCCCTTTGGCGGGGCGTCCGTTGACGCTGTCGTAACGGTGCGCAACGAAGCCCGATCGATCGCCGCCGTCGTCCGGGCGCCGGGCGCGCTGGGGAGGCGGAGGTGAGGCTCTCGGTCGTCATTCCCGCCCTTGACGAGGAAGTCTGTATTGAAGCTGCGGTCGCCAGCGCCGATGGCGCCCACGAGGTTCTGGTTGTCGACGGTGGAAGTGGCGATGCTACCGCGATGCGTGCGGCTGAGGCTGGAGCCCGAGTGATCCAGGGAACGCGTGGGCGTGGTCGGCAGATGAACCTCGGAGCGTCGCTGTGTAGCGGCGATGTAGTCGTGTTCCTGCATGCCGACACGAGACTGCCGTCGGGATACGATACGGAGATCGCCGACTCGTTGGCATCCGGAAAGTGCCGTTGGGGGCGTTTCGATGTTTGCTTCGACCGGAGCACGCGGCTTCTCGATCTGATTGCCTGGCTTATCTCGACGCGTTCGCGTCTAACACGGGGGGCAACCGGAGACCAGGCGATTTTCGTGGACAGGGCTTTATTCGAAGAACTTGGCGGCTACCTCGAAGAGCCGTTGTTCGAGGACGTCGAACTCTGTCGGCGGCTCAAGCGAAAGGCTTCGATGGCGGTGCCGTCTTCGCCGGTGATCACCTCATCACGGCGATGGCGAGCCGGCGGAGTCGTTCGTACCTCGCTGCTGATGTGGACGTTGAAGGGCTTGTACCTCGTCGGTGTGCCCGCGGAGCGTCTTGCGGCTCTGTACCGGAACCGACGCTAGTCCGAGTCGAGTGGCGGACTGAACAGTACGTCCGTCGTCGGATTGCCGCCGTCGACGAATACCTTGCGGCCTTCGACCCGAATTCGATTTTCGGCGAACAGGCGGATCACGAACGGGTAGAGCTTGTGTTCCTGTACGAGAATTCGTCTGCGTATTTCGTCTGCGGTCGCACCGGTTTTCACGGCAACCGCCGCTTGAGCGATGATCGGCCCGTGGTCCACCTTTTCGTCGACCAGATGCACGGTTGCGCCGGTGATCGTCACTCCATAGTCGGCGGCCTGATTCTGAGCCGCGGTACCCGGAAACGCCGGCAGCAGAGCGGGGTGAATGTTGATCACCCGGTCCGGAAACCGTTCGAGTAGGGCTCCGGTGACGAGACGGTCGAAACCGGCCAATGCGACAAGCGACACGGATCGAGCGAGCAGCGCGTCGGCAACGGCAATGTCGAACGCTGTCCGCTCGGCGTAAAGACGGTGCTCGATGATTGTGACGGGAACGTTGCGGCTCTCGGCTTTGCCGATGACGGCGGCGGAAGGGCGGTTGCAAACCATCACTGCGATCTCCGCATCGATCGTTTCGTTGGCTGCCGCATCGGCTATGGCAGCAAAGTTGGAGCCATTTCCCGAGGCGAGAATGCCGACACGGAGGTCCGCCATACCTACACCCTACTCCGTGTAGCGAACACCCCGGCGCCCGCGTTGTATGTGACCTATGATACGTGCCGGGGTTCGTCGTCTGCGTAGAAACGTGCAGGCCTTATCAGCGTCTCTTTTATCGATAACCAAGACGTAGCCGGTGCCGCAGTTGAAAGTCCGATCCATTTCGCTTTGTTGGATCCTCCCCGCCTTGCGGATCTCGCGGAAGATTTCCGGCTCGGGCATTGCCGTGCGATCGATGACGGCTCTGACTCCGGCGGGCAAAACACGTGGAAGGTTGCCCACCAGGCCGCCGCCGGTTACGTGCGCCATGGCGTGGATGCGGAAGCTTTCCAGCGCTGCGAGTACCGGTTTCACGTAGATTCTCGTCGGGGTGAGCAGCTCTTCGAGTAGATCACGGGCGCTTCTTGACCGGCCGCGCGCGGGACCTGCCGATGTCAGTTTCAAGGCCCGTCTCGCTAGGCTGAATCCGTTGCTGTGTAGGCCGCTCGACTCGAGTCCTATGACGACGTCGCCTGTCCGTACGCTTGTTCCGTCGAGGACCCGTTTCTGCTCGGCGACGCCGACGGCGAATCCTGCAAGGTCATAATCGTGGCCGGAATATAGCCCCGGCATTTCCGCGGTTTCACCGCCGACCAGCGCCATCCCTGCGCGCCGACAGCCGGTGACGATTCCGCCGACAATCGCATCGGCGTCGATTCGCGAAAGATCACCGGCGGCGATGTAGTCGAGGAACAGAAACGGTTCCGCCCCGGAGGTGAGGATGTCGTTGGCGTTCATGGCCACGAGGTCGATGCCGACGGTGTCGTGGCGGCCCGCCATTTGCGCGATCAGCAGCTTGGTGCCGACGCCGTCGGCGGAACTCAAGAGCACGGGGTTTCTGTACCCGGACGGCAGTCGGGCAGCCGAGGCGAAGAGCCCCACGCCGCTCAGCACTTCCGGACGGCGGGCGCGCTTCGACATCCGTTTGACGCGGGTGATGAAACGGTCGGCCGCTTCGACGTCGACGCCGGCCTTACGATAGGTGAGGCCGCTGGCCACAGTCTGCGAGTAGCCAAGGGTGGGAGGCAAGTCAAAGTCGCGTCATCGGTATAGCCGGTGCTTCGACCAGCAAGAGTACAGCCGCGCTAACGATTGTTGCGCCGCGGCTTCGAAGGGCGCCGGCGCAGGCGGCGAGGGTGGTGCCCGTGGTGCAGACGTCATCGACGAGCAGGACGCGGTTCGGGGCAGCCAAGCCTTCGGGCATTGAAAAGGTCGCGCGCATCCGCGCCCGCTCGCTTCGTGAATGGCGCTGCGCTTGTGGGGCCCCGTCGAGGAGTTTGCGCAGTAGGTCGGGTCTCCAGGGGGCGCCAACTGCGGGCGCTAGGGAGCGCGCGAGCCACGCGGCTTGATTGAATCCTCGGCGCCGTAGGCGTCGGGGATGTAGCGGTACGGAGGTCACTGCGTCGACGGAACCTTGAATCGGTTGTGCCGCCTCTGCGAAAAGCCTCGCCAGGCATCGTCCGGTGCGCCTATCGCCGGCGTACTTGAATTGCAGCAGAGCATCGCGGAGAGGGGTCGACCGTCGATCCTCCTCTGCGCGGTAGGGAGCGAGGAAGTACAGCTTATCCAGCCCCGCATTCGGCGGCGGTGATGTCGGGCGCAGGAGGGGTTTGGCCCCCGATTGCTCAGTACAGCGTAAGCAGAGGACCGTGTCGCTCGGGTGACGGCAGACGAGACAACGCGGGGACAGGGAAAGCTCCCGTGCGAGGAAGGCGGACACACATGGCAGAATGCCCCGGCGCATCCTCGGTTGTTGATCTGTGGCCGAGGCCGGGTCAATGACAGCTCTGTACTCGATGCTTCCGCCCGAGCGGGGCAGGTATTGGTTGACGGTGTTTACCGTTTGTAATAGCCGATAACGGATACGTTTGGGTCCGGGAAGAGGAAGAGGGGAGATTAGAGAGCGAGCAGGGTTTGCAAGAAGGTAGAGACGAGGAAGCCGGAGACTTGGAGCGCCGCCTCGAGTTGTTGGCCGACGATATGTCGGCGGTCGTCGGGGAGGCCCCCGCGGAGGAACGCGAAGCGCTCCATGATTACGCGGTGAGCCTCGTACGCGAGAGGCTTCCTGTCGCTGCCGAATTGATGGGTGCGGCGTCGGGCGCCGTTGCGGCCGGTGGTGGCGACGTGCAGGCTTTCGGATACGGCTTGTTGCTTCTACCGCTGGGTTTCTTCTTGCTTTGGATCTTCCCGTTTGTAGGGGTGATGTTATGTATTGCGGGCGCTGGGATGTTGTTCTGGGGCCTGATCGCGTCTCTGTTCGGGAAGCTGAAGAAAACACCCGATTCTCCGGAATCGAGCGCGTGAACCGGAACGGCGAGTGAGTCGGGTGGCACACGCGGAGGGATCATGGCCAAGAGGGTAGAGAAGACCTTTACCAAGGAGGAAGCGCAGGAGCTTCATTCCCGTCGTCGTGGCGAGCAGAAGACGGAAGCTGGTCGTCGTTCGCGTGATAAAACGCAAATGGCTGGCGTCTGGTCGCGTCGAGACTTTTTCGGGCGGCTCGGCTGGACCGGTTTCGGTCTGTTTGCGCTGACAACGGTACTGGCGGGAATGCGTTCCGCTTTTCCGCGGGTTTTGTTCAAGCCGGATTCGACGTTCAAGGCGGGTTTTCCCGACGATTACGCTGTCGGTGAAGTGAGCACGAAGTTCAAGAAGGATTTCCGAGTGTGGATCATACGTGAGCCCAAAGATATTTATGTGATCTTTGCCAAGTGTACGCATTTGGGTTGTACTCCGCGTTGGCTGAAGACCGAGAATAAGTTCAAATGTCCGTGCCACGGAAGCGGCTATTACAAGAGCGGGGTGAACTTCGAGGGCCCGGCGCCGCGTCCGATGGAGCGTTGTCGCGTGACCATCGGAGAAGACGGGCAACTTCTCGTCGACGTAGCGGTTCGATATCGGCAGGAGCGCGGCGAGTGGACCAAGCCCGGTTCGTTCGCGACCGTTTAGGGGGGCTGGTTTTCCGGCCCGCGCAGTCCTCGACAAGCGCAAGCACAAAACCTCGGAACAACGAGTTCTCAGCGAGATCGATTGATGAGTAAGTGGCAAGAAGTCAAAGAACAGATCGTCGCCAGTCCGGTGTGGCAGTCCATGTTCCGTCATGGCTACGATGATACCCCGCGAAACCGCGTATTGATGGTGTCGGGCAACGTTTGGCTGCATCTGCATCCATCGAAGGTCCGCCGTCACGGGATCCGATTGAAGTTTACTTGGTGTATGGGCGGCATCACCTTTCTGATGTTTCTGATCACCGTGGTCACCGGCGTGTATTTGATGTTCTACTATCGGCCGGTGGCTGAGTATGCCTATGCCGATATGAAATATCTCGAGTTCGACATGCCCTTCGGGATGCTGATGCGCAACATGCATCGATGGGCGGCGCACGCGATGGTTATAGCGGTTTGGCTGCACATGTTCCGCGTGTTCATGACCGGTTCCTACAAACCCCCTCGTGAATTCAACTGGGTTGTCGGCGTCATTCTGCTCGTGCTCACGCTGCTTCTGAGTTTTACGGGTTATCTTCTGCCGTGGGACCAGCTTTCCATCTGGGCTGTGACGGTGGGTTCCAACATGGCCCGTGCAACTCCCTTCTTGGGACACGAGGGACCGTTTGCCCAGTTCACCGGGGTCAACGATGTCTACGATGCTCGGGCCTTAATCTTCGGTGGCGGCGAGATCGGTCCCCATACGCTGTTGCGTTTCTATATCCTTCATTGCGTCTTCATCCCTTTGGTCACGACGCTGTTTCTCATCGTGCATTTCTGGCGCATAAGGCGCGACGGGCTGTCGGGTCCGCCGCTGTGAGGTTGGCCGAGGAGGCTTGTTGACGATGGCAGCACCGAACGAACCGAAAATTCTGGAGCCGGTGGGGAAGGCGCCCAAGCAACTGGGCAAGGGCGCACGCGTGGAGAACACGCTGAGAAAGGCCCGCGGACCCGGCGACGACAAGGTCCATACCTGGCCCCACCTAGTACGCATAGAGTTCCTCTGCCTTCTTCTGGTCGTTGCCGGCATGATCATTTGGGCCTTGCTCGTGGACGCGCCCCTGGAGGCGCCTGCCGCGCCGACGCGCACACCGAATCCTTCGAAGGCGCCGTGGTACTTCCTCGGCCTGCAGGAAACTCTCGTGTACTTCGATCCCTGGCACCCGGGTGTGGTTCTGCCGTCGCTGATCATCCTTGGGCTGATTGTATTGCCCTATATAGACATCAACCCTAACGGCAACGGCTATTTCACCTTTCGGGAACGGAAGTACGAGATCCTGACTTTCTTTCTCGGGTTTCATGTCTTGTGGATCTCGCTGATTGTCATCGGGACGTTTATTCGCGGTCCCGGCTGGAACTGGTTCTGGCCGTGGCAGCCGTGGGATCCGCACAAGGTCGTATCCATGACCAATGTGGACCTTCCCTATCTTGTCGGCCTTCGTGGCTATTGGGCCTCGGCGGCCTTCGGTTTGGCTGTGATCGTCGGCTACTTCGTGGCCGGTTTCGTGGCGCTGTATGGGTGGGTGGTCAGACTCAAGGGCAAGGATTTTATGCGGCGCTGGGGAGGGCTGCGTTTTGGATTGGCGGGTTTCCTGTTTCTCAACATGATCGCCATCGTTCTGAAAATCGGGCTGAGGATTGGGTTTAACGTGAAGTACATCCTCGTAACCCCGTGGATCAACGTCTAGGCCGTGTCGGGTGCGGTTCTATATCGCCACGGGTCTGCAACTGGCGGGGTTCCTGGAAGTAGGGTGGGCGCTATTCGTCGGTATCGGCGGTCAGGCTTCTCTGGGCCGGGAAGTCGGCATGGCGGTGATCGGCATGCTGATGTTTTATGCGGGACGATTGATCGACTCATGAGAACAGGAGACTCCCGGTGATTGGTCGCGGTACCATAGAGAGCGAAGAAAAACGTTCCTACTCGACGTTGTTCGTGTTCGCGATCGGGCTGCTGATCGCCTGCGCGGTGTGGGCGATCTGGCAGGATTCGTTTTCGCGGCAGGGTTGGAAAAAGTTCAAGACCGACTTCTACCGTATTGCCATCGCTAAGTATCAAAAAGCACTCGCCGCCGACGACGTACGTCTTGGCTCCGATAAAGAGTACGTGGCGTTGACGGGAGAGTTGAACAAGGTCGAAAAAGAGGGGTCGGGGGCGAAGACGGCGGCCGAGCTGAGCGACTTGGAGAAGCGGCTGGACACGGCCAAGGTCCATGTCACGGAGACGGACCTCAACCTTCGCTTCGTCAAAGGCCGGATCGAAGAGGCCTGGTACTACCTCGAACAGCATGAACACGAGGGCAAACGAGTCGACGAGGATCACAAGAAGCTGGCTGCGCTCGTGGAGCAACGCAAGCATGCAGCGCACGCCTACGCCGGCGCCGTCAAGGAGCGCGATGACGCGCAGTCGGCTATCGACAAAATGCACAGTCGGCGAAATACGCTCACCGAGAAGATCGCGCCCTACTTGAAGACTCGGAAGCTGTTGCTGCAGAAACTCGACGGCGTTTCCCTCGATATCTTCGGGCGGCGAGAGCCGAAGATTCCAGTACTCGAACAGGTCGTGTTGCCCTCGTTCGAACGCAACAATTTCGGGGAATGGATCGACCGAGTCGACCGATGCAAGAACTGCCATGTCGCGATCGACAAGGCCGGCTTCGAGAACCAAAAGAACCCCGAAAAGACCCATCCGGACCGTGCCTACTACCTAGGCAATCATGAGAAATTCGGTTGTACCGCTTGTCACGGCGGGCAGGGGCCCTCCGTGAATTCGGTCGAGCAGGCGCACGGGCTGGTCCCCTTTTGGGAGGATCCGTTACTCAACGTAAAGGACAAGGTTGGGTCCAAGTGCTTGAATTGTCACGAGTCGGTTATCGGCATGAAGGGGGCGGATGTAGT
>CAZKLE010000013.1:0-24905 GCA_964553415.1 uncultured Myxococcales bacterium | reverse complement strand
TGTTACCTATTCGGACAACAGCTGTGCGCAGGAACGGCAAGCCGCCTCCGGCGCTGAGCCGGCACCAGCCGCGACGCAGCAAGCGGCCAAGAGCCGGAGCTAGGCCCGGCGGCTTCTCCGGACCGCCTCGGTGTTGCGTTTGCGTTGTTGGACGTGAACGGAGAAATCTAGCCAATGCCGACTGCAGATCCGTTCCTCGATCCGACGCCTGAGCACGAGATGCTGCGCGAGACCGTGCGGCGTTTCACGGAGACCGAGGTGGAACCCCAGGCCGACGAGCACGACCAGGAAGGAACGCTCAATATCGCATTGTTGCGCCGTTGCGGGGAGCTCGGGCTGCTTGGGCTGACGGTTTCGAGCGGGGATGGCGGAGCGGGTATGGACGCAACCGCCGCCGTTATCGTTCATCAGGAACTCGCCAAATCGGACCCGGGCTTTACCTTGGCCTATCTTGCCCACTACGTTCTGTTCGTCAACAATTTCGCCAACGCGGCGACGGTCGATCAGAGCGCGCGCATTCTCCCAAAGGTGCTGAGCGGGGAATGGGTCGGCGCGATGGGCATGACCGAACCCGGCGCCGGCACCGACGTTCTCGGTATGCAAACCACCGCGGTGCGCAAGGGCGATGTCTACGTTCTCAACGGCTCGAAGATGTTCATTACCAACGGCCCCGAGGCTCATTGCGTACTGACGTATGCCAAAATCGACGGTCGAATTACCGCTTTCATCGTCGAACGGGATTTTCCGGGCTTCTCTTCGGGGAACGCGATCAAAAAGATGGGGATGCGGGCGTCGACCATGTGTGAGCTCGTGTTCGAGAACTGCGAAGTTCCTGTCGCCAATCGGCTCGGAGGGGAAGGCGAGGGCATCGTCTGCATGATGCGCAATCTGGAACTCGAACGTTTGTGTTTGGCGGCGATCAGCCTTGGGATCGCCGACCGCTGCTTCGGCGAGATGGTCGAGTACGCGCGTCAGCGCAAGGCCTTCGGTCGGCCGATTGCGGAGTTCGGGCAGATTCAGCGATACATCGGCGAGTCCTACGCCTTGTGTGAAGCGGCACGGGCCATGGTCTATCGCGAGGCCTCCAAGGTTGCCCCCGACCGGCGTAATCGCCTGGGCACCGACGCCGCCAAGCTTTTCGTCGCCCCGGCCGCCAAACAGATTGCCGACAACGCCATGCAGGTTCTCGGTGGTTACGGTTACACCTCCGAGTACAAGGTCGAGCGTTTTCTGCGTGACGCCAAGCTCAACGAGATCGGCGGCGGCACGTTGGAAAGCCATCAGAAAAACATCACCCGTGATCTGACGCGCTGACCGCTCGAGCGCTCGAGCCGACGGCCCCCGCCGCGGCCGGCCCGCGTGGTCGGCTTTCCTCGCCTGCGCGCCCACGGTAATAGGCTGCGTATGTCAAAACCCGATGACCATGCTGACCTCTTCGAAATTATGTACAGCTGCCGCGCGATGCGGCGTCTAAAACCCGACCCCGTACCCGAGAAACTGCTCGAAAAGCTGATCGACGCGGCAGTACAGTGCCCGAGCGGCAGCAATGCGCAGAACTGGACCTTCGTCATCGTGCGTGACCGAGCCAAGATGAGCGAGATCCAAAAGCTGTGGCGCAGCGCTTGGGGCTTCTATACAGCCACCATCAACGCGGCGTTACGACCCGGCGAAGACCCGGCTGCCAAGGAGAGAGGCAACAGGGCTTCTCAATATATGATCGATCACATGCATGAGATTCCGGCGATGATTTTCGTGGGTGTCAAGCGAGATCCCGTGGTCGCCGAGGCGCTCAAGTCGCCGCGCACGGTCACGGCGGCGATCAAACATCTGGGCCTCGGCGGCACGCTTCGTCTCCTGACCGGCGGTTCTCGTGCTACTTTGCAGGGTGCCGATGGCGCGGCCTATCCGGCCGTACAAAATATTTTGCTTGCCGCGCGTGGCCTTGGTTTGGGCGCGGTGTTGACCACTCCGCATCTCTTTCATCCGGGGGAGTACGAGAAACTCCTTGGTATACCGGCCGATGTCACGCTGTGCGCGGCCATCCCGGTGGGCTATCCCCTGGGACGCTTCGGGCCGGTGCGCCGGCCCCCGGCAACCGACGTGATCGGCTGGGATTCGTATCGCGGGTAGCTCGCGCGGCACGTTTGCCAACCATGCCGCAATGCGTAATTCTAGTCTTGCGTGAGGGGGTCGGCCCCCGGCCGTCTGCGGCGTTCTGTCGGGACGGCGAGCGGGTCTAGCAAGGAGAGAAGGCGAATCCTATGGCCGAGGCAGCGATCAACCATTACAAACACGACCTCCGTTCGATCGAGTTCACCTTGTACGAGCACATGAAAGTACAAGAGCTGTTCGAGCTGGACTATTACTCGCACCTCTCTCGTGAGGAGTGCGACGCCGTCGTCGAGCAGGCGGTGCGCTTCTGCGAAGAATACATGGGCCCCATCAACGGGCCTGCCGACCGCGAAGGCTGCAAGCTCGAGAACGGGGTTGTGACTACGCCGGCAGGTTTCAAGGAGGCATGGTCCAAGCTCTACGAACTCGGCCTGACCAACTTTGTCGTTCCCATGAGCGAAGGCGGATTCCAAGGGCCGTCTTCGGTGGGAATCGTCCTGCACGAGCTGTTCTCCGGGGCCAACACGTCGCTGAATATGTACCCGTCGTTGACGCTGGGAGCGATGGAATTGGTGGCGACCTTTGCGCGACCGGAAGACCGCGAGCGGTTGCTCGAGCCTATGATGAACGGGCGCTTTGCGGGGACCATGTGTTTGTCCGAACCGCAGGCCGGTTCGGATGTGGGCATGGCCGCGACGAAGGCCGTCAAGCTCGAGGGCAATCGCTACAAGATCAAAGGTAGCAAGTGTTGGATCTCAGCCGGCGATCACGATCTTTCCGAGAACATCATCCATCTGGTGCTCGCGCGTGTCGAGGGTGCGCCGCCAGGAACACAGGGCATCTCCCTGTTCATAGTACCGAAGTACAAGCTCAACGCCGACGGGAGTTCCGGTGAACTCAACGACGTGAAAACCGCTTCCATCGAGCACAAGTTGGGCATCCGTGCTTCGGCCACGGCGGTGCTGAGCTTCGGTGATGACGATAACTGCGAAGGATTCCTGTGTGGAGACCAAGAAAACGTCGGCATGAAGCAGATGTTTCAGATGATGAACAATGCGCGCATCATCGTCGGTGTTCAAGGTCTGGCTGTTGCGAGTTCGGCCTATCTGAATGCGCTGGCCTATGCGCGCGAGCGTGAACAGGGTTCGTCGATCAAGGCGTTCAAGGACCCGACGGCGCCGCGCGTGGCGATCATCGCTCATTCCGACGTTCGCCGCATGCTCATGGAAATGAAGTCGAAGGTCGAAGGTATGCGGGCTCTCGTCACTAAGCTGGCCAAGCATCAGGATATGGCTGCCGCGTTGGCCGAGAAGGACCCGGACACGGCGTCCTATCATAAAGGTCAGGTGGATCTGCTTACTCCGATCGTCAAGGCCTATTGTTCCGACCAGAGTTTTCGCGTTTGCGAACTGGCCATACAGACCTACGGCGGTGCGGGCTACGTCGAGGACAATCCGGTCGAACAGTATCTACGCGATGCCAAGATCTTCTCGATCTACGAAGGTACCAACCACATCCAGGCTCTCGATCTCGTGGTTCGCAAGCTTCGCGGGCGCAAAGGTCAAGACCTGATGGACTTCACGAGCAACATGACCGAGTTCGTGCAAAAGAATTCGGCCGATCCGGGTATCGGGCCCGAGGTCAGGGGGCTGGGCGCCGCCGGACAGGCTCTGCAAGAAGCCGGCGCTTCGATTATGGAGTACATGATGAGCGGCAAGCTCGATCAGTTGACATTGTGCGCGAGCCCTTTTCTGGAGGCCATGTCGGAGATCACCGTTGCCCATTTGCTCCTCGAGGCTGCGGTCATTGCCGAGGAGTGCCGCACTCAAGATGAAGATCAATGCCAGGAAGACTTCGACTTCTATGCCGGGCGGGTGATGTCGGCCAAGTTCTTCTGCAATTTCGTCCTGCCGACTGTGCACGCCAAGGTAGCCGCCATCAAGTCGGCGGATCGTAGCGCGCTGGATATTCCCGATCGCGGATTCTCAACGGTTTGGTAGTCGACAACAACACCGCCCCGGATCTCGACGACATGGACGTCACGATGGCCGACGTTCTGCGCGTTCTCGAGCTCGAAGAACTGGAAGTCAACATCTTCCGCGGCCGTAGTCCCAACGAAGACCGGCCCCGTGTGTTCGGAGGTCAAGTGGCGGCGCAGGCGACCCGTGCCGCGTTGCGGACCATATCGCCGGACCGACGTCTGCATTCGTTGCATTCCTACTTCCTGCGGCCGGGGGATGTCGCGGCGCCGATCCTCTATATGGTCGACCGCATACGTGACGGTCGTTCGTTCACCACGCGGCGGGTTGTCGCTGTGCAGCACGGTGAACCTATCTTTAACATGTCGGCGTCGTTCCATGTGGTCGAGGAGGGGGTCGAACACGACCTGCCGGCCCCGAATGTCCCCGACCCCGAGACTCTTCCGACTCTGAGCCAACGGCTCGAACCCTACCGCGGCCGTCTTCCCGAACGTGCGTTCAAAGAACGGCCGATCGATATCCGTTGGTGTGATCCACCCGGTTGCCGACCCGCAGACGGAGAATCGTGGAAGTCCCGCGTGTGGATGCGGGCCAAGGCCGAACTCCCCGACGATCCGATTTTGCATACCTGCGTGTTGATTTACGCTTCCGACTACACGCTTACGGAAACGGTGATGCGCCCTCATGCCATCCATTGGAGCGACCCCGGCGTGATGACGGCCAGCCTCGATCACTGCATGTGGTTTCACCATCCGGTCCGAGCCGATCAATGGTGGCTGTATGTCTCGGACTCTCCGGCCGCCACCGGTGCGCGTGGTCTGGCACGTGGTAGTATTTTCGACCGCGAAGGCCGATTGGTCTGTTCCGTGGTCCAGGAAGTTGTCTTACGCACGCCGCGCAGCTAGACGCCCCACGCAAGGCCGATGCTGCTCCGGGCTCCCCGCGCTCGTTAGTGCAAGGCGCTGGCGCGCCCGACGATAACCTTGGTACCGTCGTCCTTCTCGACCCAGACGTCAAAATGGACACGTTCGCGATCGGCTCCGCCGTCTGGCCGGTTAGCTGTGCTCGGGCGCGCACCGTTTCTCCGCACCAAAGAACGTTGACCAAACGTAGATCGGTTTTGCCGCCGGCCAGCCAACCGCGGCCGAACTCGCGGGTGAGAAGCTCGGAAAGAAAGCAGATGGGCATCATTCCCTGCACGACGATATCCGGGAATCCCAGGGCACGCGCCGATTCGCGGTCGGTGTGGTAGTTCTCACCGGGGCCTGAGAACGCCATGCACATGGCCTCGTTGACATGCTTCGGACTGCCTTCAAGGATCGCCCCGCCGCCATCGCCGCCGATGTCGAACTCGCGCCCCGGCTTTTTCTCACGTTCTTTGCCGACCACCGCTTTTCCGCTGCCGGGTTGCGCCCCGGGTCCTTCGACGAGGAAGCTTTGGTGGGTGATGCCACGGTTGAGTAGGCGGCCATTTGCGCCGAGTACCCAGGTTTCCTTGACGACATACTCGCGGCCCCGTTTCTGATAGCGCTCACGGATAAATCCGCGCGTGCTCACGTGGCTGCCGACCGGCACGGCATCAAACAATTCCCACTCCTGGCGGGCGTGGAGGTTGCCGAAGATATTCTTCAAGTACCAGTTTAAGTTTTCATAGCATTCCGAGTGAAGGAGAAGGCCGGGGCAACACTCTGTGTACAGGGGATGAGAGTCTCCCAGCGCGCCGCTGTAGCTCTCGACCAGGCCGCGGTCGAGGGTAAGTTCACGGCCACCGAAGTCGCGTCCGACGTAGACGGGCTCGTCGTTGAAATTCATCGCTCGGTTCCCCCTGCAGTGCCGCCGCCGTTGGGGCGGGTCTGGACCTGGTGGCTACAGCAACGTAGATTCGCCGGACGCCCCCGATAGTGAGGCCATCCATAGCGATAGGAGGATTGCCGATTGCAGTACGGTCTTGTCATTTTCCCGACTATCTATACACCGACTCCCGCCGAGTTGGCGGTCGCAGCCGAGCTGCGTGGTTTTGAGTCGCTATGGTTTCCCGAGCATACCCACATTCCCGCCGGCCGCGAGTCTCCCTGGCCCGGCGGTGCCGAATTGCCTCAGGAGTATTACGATACCTACGACTTGTTCGTCGCCCTTACCAGCGCGGCTTCGGCGACGATGCGGATCAAGATCGGCAGCGGTATCTGTCTGCTCGTCGAGCGCGATCCTATCACCACGGCGAAGGAAATCGCCAGCCTGGATCAACTCAGCGGCGGCCGGTTTCTGTTCGGCATCGGAGGCGGCTGGAACGCCGAGGAGATGTGCAACCACGGCACGGATTTCAAAACGCGCTGGAAACTCCTGCGTGAACGTGTGGAGGCCATGAAGGAAATATGGGCCCACGAGCAAGCCGAGTACCACGGAGAGTTTGTCGATTTCGACCCCGTCTTTTCTAACCCCAAGCCTGTGCAGAAACCGCACCCGCCCGTCATCGTAGGAGGAGCCGCACCGTGGGCGTTGAAACGCGCCGTTCGCTACGGAGAGGGCTGGATCCCTATCGGCGTGCGCGATCAGATCATCGAACGGATCCCGGAACTGCGGCGTCTCGAGCAAGAAGCCGGCCGCGAGCCGGGCTCGGTCGAGGTTACGGTGTTTTACGCATTACCAGATGCCGACCTGATCAAGCGCTACCGTGACGCGGGCGTCAAGCGATGCATTTTCGGCTTGCCGGCCATGGCGGCACAGCAGGTCATGCCGATGATGGATCGATTTGCAGAGTTCGTACAGGCCCAGGGCTGAGGAGTAACGAGAGACCATGGATTACGGACTAGTGATTTTCCCGACCACCTACACACCGCAGCCGGCCGAACTGGCGGTCGCCGCCGAGGAGCGCGGCTTCGAGTCGTTGTGGTTCCCCGAGCACACGCACATTCCCGCCAGCCGCGAGTCTGCGTGGCCGGGGGGCGCCGATCTGCCGCAGGAATACTACGACACCTACGATCTCTTCGTGGCTCTGACGGTGGCGGCGTCGGTGACGACGAAGCTCAAAGTCGGAAGCGGAATCTGTCTTGTGGTTGAGCACGATCCCATCATCTTGGCCAAGCAGATTGCCAGCTTGGACCAACTCTCCGGGGGCCGTTTCCTGTTCGGCATCGGCGGCGGCTGGAACGTCGAGGAAATGCGCAACCACGGCACCGATTTCAAGCGGCGCTGGAAGCTCATGCGCGAGCGGGTGGAAGCGATGAAGGAGATCTGGGCCCACGAGCAAGCCGAGTATCACGGCGAGCTGGTCGACTTCGACCCTATTGTTTCCAATCCCAAGCCCGTGCAGAAGCCTCATCCGCCTATCATCATCGGCGGGGCTGCGCCGTGGGCCTTGAAGCGTTGTGTACGCTACTGCGACGGTTGGATCCCGATCGGTATAGCCGGGGATGATATTCTCGCGAGCCTTCCCGCATTGCGGCGCATGGCCGCTGACGCCGGGCGCGATCCCGACTCCATAGAAATCAATATTTTCGGTACGTTGCCGGACCCGGGTTTGATCAAGCGCTACCGCGACGCCGGCATCCGCCGCTGCATTTTCAGCTTGCCGCCGCGCGGTCGTGAAAAAGTCATGCCGATTCTAGACAAGTATGCCGAACTGGTCCGTTCGATAGGAGGCTGAAGCACAGTATGGGCAAACCCGTCTATCTGACGGCCGACGTCGAGTCCTTTCGCGACGCATTCCGTAGCTTTTTGAGCGCCGAGGTCGTGCCCCATCTGCCCGAGTGGGAGCGAGCGCGGCGCGTGCCGCGTGAGTTCTGGTTGGCGATGGGGAGCAACGGATTTCTGTGCCCGTGGTTGGCAGAGGACGAAGGCGGCAGCGAGGCTCCTTTCGGCTTTTCCGTCGTTATCATGGAAGAACTCGGGCATACCGGTTTCATGGGAGTGCAGACCGGTGTGTCCGTGCATTCCGATATCGTCGTGCCGTATCTGGACCAACTGTTGACGGGCGAGTTGCGCTCGCGTTGGCTGCCCGCTTGCGCGGCGGGCGAGGCCGTCACAGCCATCGGCATGACGGAGCCTGGAGCGGGATCCGATCTGGCTGCCATTCGCACCACGGCCCTACGTGACGGCGACGAATACGTGCTCAACGGCCAGAAGACCTTCATTTCGAACGGCATCGATTGCGATCTCATCGTCGTCGTCGCGAAGACCGACCCCGCAGCGCAACCGTCGCGCAGTGGAATTAGCTTGCTGCTCGTCGAAGAGGGCCGGCCGGGTTTCATCAAATCAAGGCAGTTGGAGAAAATGGGTCAGCACTGCCAAGACACCGCCGAGATTTTTTTCGAGGACTGCCGTGTGCCCGTCGCCAACCTGCTCGGCGAAGCGGGCAGGGGCTTCCGCTATTTGATGCGCAACTTGCAGCGTGAACGGCTGATGATATCGATTACCGGGCAGGCGGCCGCCGAGCAAATCCTGGACAAGACGCTGGCCTATGCGAAGGAACGGCGCGCCTTCGGCAAGGCGATCGGGAGCTTCCAGCATAATGCCTTTAAGCTGGCCGAGCTGGCGACCGAGGTCGAAATGGGGCGGACCTTCCTTGATGCCGTCATCGATGAGTTCGTGGCCGGCGAAGACATCACCCGGCGCGTGTCGATGGCCAAGTGGTGGATCAGCGATCTGGCCAACAAGGTTGCCTACGAGGCCGTGCAACTACACGGCGGCTACGGCTACATGCAGGAGTATCCCGTCTCGCGCGACTACACCGACGTGCGTGTGCTCCCCATCTATGCGGGCTCGAACGAGATCATGAAGCTCATCCTCGCACGCATGATGGGATTGGACGATCGCGACGACGACTGACGACGGTGTCTGTGTGCTCGGCGACGGAGTACAGCACTCGAAAGCCCCGCCCGGTACGCTAGTCGTCGACCGACAGGCCGCGCAGAGATTTCACCAGCATGCTGCGAAAACGTTCATCGGTGTTTGCGTCCCAGCCGAAGGCCTCCGACATGATGGGACGCAGAAGATTGAAACCGAGGATGGTGCTGAGCATCAGGGCCAGGCCCATGGCGGCTTCCTCGAGCGTTGCCGGTTCCGGTAATGCGGCACGCTGCACTTCGAGCATTTCCGCCACGGCATCGCGATCAGTGCTGAATTCATTGGCGAGGTCATCGGCGTCGAGCAGGCCGGTGAGCAACCCCCAGGCCACCATGCGCGGCACGCCGGGGCGGCGGGTGAAAGTATCGAAGGCCGCGACGACGACCGGAGACTCGGGATCGCCGTAGCGTCCGTCTTGCTGCAGTGCGCGGATTTCGCGCCCAAGTCCTTTGAGGGTCCGTCGCAGGACTGCTTTGAGTAGACCCTCTTTGCCGCCGAAGTAATGGTGAATGAGTCCGAAGGACACCCCGGCCTCGCGCCCGAGTTCGGCGAGGCCGAATCCGTCGGGGCCTTTGCGATCAAGCAGATCCTCGGCGGCGTCGAGGATCTGCTTGATCGTCTGTTCGCGGTCGCGCCTGCGCACCGGCTTGGAGGAGGCCGGGGGGCTCACATCTCAACCGCTGATGGTCGCGCGCGCGTTCTTGACGACGTCGATGCCGCGCTCCTTGACCCTGGCCTTGACGACAAGCTCGGTGGCCGAATCCTTCCATATGTCGGTGACGATGGTTTCCCCCGGGATCACCGGTGCCGCGAAGCGAGCTTTGAGGCCGCGCAGCCGTGAGGGCTCGTCGTCGCAACATGCCTCGATGACGGCACGGCCGATGTTACCGTAGGTGCACAGCCCGTGCAGGATCGGGCGCTCGAAACCGACTGCCGCCGCCATCTGCGGATCGATGTGCAGGGGGTTATAGTCCCCGCTCAAGCGGTAGATGATCGCCTGGTGTTCCAGGGTCGGACACTCCACGCTCACATCGGGCGCACGATCGGGAGCCTCGTTGCCGGGCGCAGGCCCCGGCTCGCCGCCGAACCCGCCTTCTCCGCGGACGAAGGTCGAGTACTCGTTGCGGAAGATCGGTTTTCCTTTCTCATCACGGGTTTCGGTCTCCACGATGATCAACGCGCCTTTGCCTTTATCGTATACCTGCGTGACGCGTGCCGTATTGGTCGCCTTGCACTTGGTCGGTATTCGCTCGCAGAGCACTTCGAGGTTTTGCTCGCCGTGCAGGATCATCATCGGGTTGATGTCGACGCCGTCCATGCTGATCAGTCCCATCAAGCAGGAAAAAGTCGGAATCACGCCGAACGTGGGTAGCGCTTCGAGCGCGTTCTCGTAGGTATACTTGAGGACGTTGGCGTCGACCGGCGAGGCGCCTACCCCGACTCCCAAACCCAGGGCATAGAGAATCAGGTCTTTTTCCGTCCATTCGTAGGTGCTCGGCTCGAGTTCCTGACCGAGCACCTTGTTCACATCGATCGGCATCGCTGTCCCTCCCTAGCCCATCGCGTGTGCGAGGGTGCGCTGGGTCGATTCGCCGATCGAGCGGATGATGTCGGCGCCACTCATATCGTTGATCGCTTCCCAACCGTCGGCGACTTGCTCGGGGGTGATCTCTCCCGTGGGCTCGATCGAGAGGCCCTTGGAGCGGATCCATTCAACCCGCGAGTAATGGCCGGCTCCGACTTCGAACACTTCTCCGTTCACATCGCAGTTCTCCGAGCAAAGATTGAGCACCAAGGGGGAGACGAACTCGGGTTTGATGGTGTCGTGTACGTTGGCCGGCATCAGGCTCTCCGTCATGCGGCTGACGGCCACAGGGGCGATCATGTTGGTGCGGATGTTGTGCTTTTCGCCTTCGAGAGCAAGGGTCTGCCCGAGACCCACCAGGCCCATCTTTGCGGCCGAGTAGTTGGTCTGTCCGAAGTTGCCGTAGATGCCCGAGGCCGAAGAGGTCATGACGATGCGTCCGTAGCCCTTCTCACGCATGTGCGGCCACGCTGCCTTGGTGACGCAAAACGCGCCTTTGAGGTGAACGGCGAGGACCAAATCCCAATCCTTTTCCTCCTGTTTGGCGAAGCTGATGTCGCGCAAGATGCCGGCGTTGTTGACGACGATGTCGATCGAACCGAAGTTGTCGATCGCCGTCTTGACCATGTTTTGGCCGCCCTCCATCGTTGCCACTGAGTCATAGTTCGCGGCTGCGTTGCCGCCGGCGGCTTTGATTTCCTCGACCACCTGGTCGGCCATCGCACTGCCGGCGCCGGTGCCGTCGCTGGCACCGCCGAGGTCGTTGACGATGACGTTGGCGCCGTACTTGCCGAACAGAAGGGCGTGGGCGCGCCCCAAGCCTCCACCGGCGCCTGTGATGAGTGCAGTCTTGCCCTTGAGTCCGAAGCGATCCGAATCAGCCATGTTCGTGGAACCTCCCGTGCTTTGCCGCATCGGCTCGCGCGCACGGCGGCCGGGCCGATGCAGGTTTGTATTCGCTACCTGGCGCGGAACTATATGCACGCTCTTGCAATAAGTAAAGGAGCATGAGTAGCTAGCGCCGTGGACTTTGGTTTTACCTCCGAGCAGCTTCAACTGCAGGCTCAGGTACGGCGTTTCGTGGGCTCGGAATGCCCCTTGCCGAGGGTTCGCGAGATCATGGAGGCCGAGCGCGCCTACGATCAGGATCTGTGGCACAAGGCCGCGGAACTCGGGTGGCAAGCCCTGACCATTCCCGAGGCATACGGTGGCCTCGGTCTGGCTTGGGAAGATCTGTCGGTAATCGCCGAAGAGACCGGAAGAGGACTTTTCCCTTCGCCGCTGCTTGCCACGGCTGCCGCCGGTCGCCTGATCGCCGAGCTTGGCGACGAAGAGCAAAAACGCGATTGGCTCGGGCGCATTGCTGCGGGAGAATTGGTGGCGACCATAGCCTTGCTCGAAGACAGCGACGTTCTCACGGAGCAAGGGATCGAGTGCGGAGCCGAGGCACAGGCGGGCGGCGACATCGTGCTTCACGGGTGCAAACGCTTCGTACCCTACGCGCAGGCGGCGGGGCTCGTACTGGTCGTCGCGCGTGAGGCCGAGGGTATCAGCGTTTTCGGACTCGAGATGCCGGCCGCCGGGCTCGGCATCGAAGAGTTGCGCCTCGTCGATGCCACCCACCGCGCCGCCGATCTCACGCTCGACGGCGTTGTGCTGCCGGCATCTTTGCGTCTGGGTCGAGCCGGCGAAGCGTGGCCGGCTGTTCGCGCGGTCCTCGACGCCGCAACGGTCGTGCTTGCCGCGGATATGGTAGGGGCGGCTGATACTGCGGTAACGATGGCGGCCGAATACGCGAAAGTACGCCGCCAATTCGGTCAGCCCATCGGGCGCTTTCAGGGTGTGAAACACCGTTTGGCTGAACTGCATGTAGGCGTCGAATCGTCCCGCTCGCTTGTCTATTACGCAGCCTGGGCCGTCGATCGTGGCGAAGACGCGGCCATGCATGCATCGATGGCCAAAGCCTATGCCTCGACGGCGTTGGACGAAGCGGGCGAAGAATGCATCCAGATTCACGGCGCGATCGGCTTCACCTGGGAGTGCGACGCGCATCTGTACTACAAGCGCGGGCGCTATTGCCGCAATCTGTTGGGTTCGCCCGAGTACCACCGCGAACGCGTGCTCGCGAGCCAAGGTTTGTAGAGTCATGAATTTTTCCTTCACCCTCGACGAAGAAAAGTTCCGCGAAGAGGTGCGGGTCTTTCTTGCCGAACACAACCCGAAGCGCGCCGACGCGGCCGAAGATGACGTCGAGTCGAGCTTGGCCCGCCTGCCCAAACTGATGGCCTGGAATCAGGCTCTCTACGAAAAGCGCTGGGTCGGGTTCGCTTGGCCGCGCGAAGTCGGCGGTGGGGGCGGCGGTGTCATCGAACAGATGATCCTAAAGGAAGAGTGCGCCAAGGCCCATGCGCCTATGCTCGGGCTCTCCTATATGGGACTGGCGTGGGTGGGTCCGGGCCTGATCAAGTACGGAAGCGAAGAGCAAAAAACGCGTTTCATTCCGCCCATCCTCAAGGGCGAGGAACATTGGTGCACCGGCTATTCCGAGCCCGGTTCGGGAAGCGATCTGGCCTCGCTTCAGTGCAAAGCCGAGCGCGACGGTGACGGCTATATCATCAACGGGCAGAAGATATGGACTTCGTTGGCCATGTGGGCGCAATGGATGATTTTGCTGGTGCGTACCGATGCGAGTGGGTCCAAGCATGCAGGCCTGAGCTGTCTGTTGGTGCCGATGGACGCCGAAGGCATCGAGGTACGCCCGATCAAGACCATGAACGGGCAGACGCCGTTTGCGGAAATCTTTTTCGACGATGTACGGGTACCGGTCAAGAACCGTCTCGGCGAGGAAGGGCAGGGCTGGGACGTGACCAAGACGGCGCTCGCCAACGAGCGCAGCTCGATCGCCGAAGTCACCGCTTTGCAGCACAACGTCGAGGCGCTCAAGGTGCTGGCCGCACAATGCAGCTTGAATGGCGGGGCGGCGATCGAGGACCACACGGTTCGGCAGCGTCTGGCCAAACTGGATTGTACGATCGAGGCGATGCGCCTGAGCGGGCTGCGGTTTCTTACCAAGCAGCTGCGTGGCGAGCCGATTGGTGCAGAGACTTCGGTGAACAAGCTCTTGCGCGCCGAGGTCGAAATCGAGATCGGCCGCCTCGGCTGCGACATTCAAGGCTCGCGTGGTGCGCTCGACGGCGGTCGCTGGCAGCGGCACATGCTTTCGTGGCCGGCGACGGTGATCGGCGGAGGGACGCCGAACATCCAAAAGAACGTCATTGCCGAACGCATTCTCGGCCTGCCGCACGATACATCCCCGGAAGCGCCGTAGACAAGGAGAAGACCCATGGACACTGCATACATACTCGACGCAACCCGGACCCCACGCGGAAAAGGCAAAAGTTCCGGCAAGCTTCATGAGATCCATCCGCACCAACTTTTTGCAACGGCTCTCAATGCCCTGAAGGATCGCGTCGACTTCGATCCCGCCGACGTGGAAGACGTCATCACCGGATGTGTGACCGAAGTCGGGGAACAGGCCGGGCCCGTAGGACGCTTGGCCACCTTGGCGGCCGGCTGGCCGACGGGGGTCACGGGTGTGAGCCTGGACCGTTATTGCGGTTCGGGCCAACAGGCCGTCAACTTCGCCGTCATGGGCTGTGCGGCGGGTTTTCAGGACCTGGTGGTAGGTGGCGGTGTCGAGAGCATGTCACGCCACCCGATGGGCTCGGACAAGGGCGGTCTCGACGGCCACAATCCCATCTTGCGCGATCGCTACCCGTTGGTTCCTCAGGGTATCTCGGCAGACTTGATCGCCACCCGCGAAGGATTTTCCCGCGAAGACGTCGACCGCTTCGGCTATCAGAGTCAACAAAAAACCGCGGCGGCTGTCCAAGAGGGGCACTTCGACAAGAGTATCGTTCCCGTCAAAGACGCCGATGGCAACGTCGTGTTCGACCGCGACGAGCACGCGCGTCCTCAAACGACGATGGAAAGTCTCGCGTCTTTGCAGCCTTCGTTCTCTTCCTTGGGGGAATACGTCCAGGAGGGTGACGAGATGACCTTCGATGAGAAAGCGCGCTCCGTGTATCCCGATGTCGACAGTATCAACCATGTGCACCACGCCGGCAACTCGAGCGGCATTGTCGACGGGGCCTCAGCGCTGCTGATCGCCTCGGAGTGCTACGTCAAGGCGCACTCGGCGGTCAAGCCGCGCGCGAAAGTCGTCTCGATGGCTACCGCGGGTGATGAACCCGTCATCATGTTGACGGCGCCGGCTCCTGCTTCCAAAAGGGCGCTCGACAAGGCGGGTATGACTTGGGGCGACATTGACCTGTTCGAGGTCAACGAAGCCTTTGCCGCCGTCGTTCTTAAATTCATGCGTGAAAGCGGCGTCGACCCCGACAAGGTCAACGTAAACGGCGGCGCTATTGCCATGGGCCACCCGTTGGGAGCCACCGGCGGCATGCTCATCGGTACGGCCTTGGACGAGCTCGAGCGTCGCGACCTCAACACCGCCCTCATCACGATGTGCATCGGTGGCGGGATGGGTATTGCGACGATAATCGAGAGGTGTTGACGTTCCTGCTAGTCTGAACGCATGAGCGCGGCGAAATGGACGGCAGTCGTCGCGCTGCTCTGCCTTGTCTACGGTTACGGCGTTTTCCGTGATCCGGCGAAATGGGAGGAGCCCCGCCGTGCTCTGATCGCGATCGAGATGATCACGAGCGGCAACTATGTCGTGCCCCACTTGCTCGGCGAGCCCTACCTGAACAAGCCGCCGATGTTCAACTGGTTGGGCTTGGCCGTCGCGGGCAACCGCGTCGAGCGTGTCGGCCCGGCCGCCTTTCGCATCGTCAGTCTCGTGGCTCTCGCGGTCGTGTGTCTACTTCTCTGGCGCTTGGGGGTCTCGGGCGTCCAATCGCGCCCCGACCCGTTGGTTCCCCTCGTGTTTGCGACTATGGGAATCGTCGTGCAGTACGGTCGCGCCGGCGAGATCGACATGTCGCTGTGTGCCTTGACCACCTCGGCATTGGCATGCTTCGAGTTCGGTCGTCGGCGCCGCTCGATCGTTCAGCAATGGATAGCGCCGCAAGTCTTCGTAGGCCTGGGTGTGCTCACCAAGATGGTTGCGCCGGCGGTCTTTTACCCGGCCGTTTTGTTGACGGCCTGGCGTCGTCGCCGGAATTGTCCGTTTTCGGCTGCCGGTCTGGTCATCGGGCTGATGCTCATGTCGGCGATCGTCGGTTCGTGGCTATTTTTGTATTCGCAGCGGCAACCGCTGGCGCCCCTCGCGGCTCGCTGGCTCTACGAGGGCGCACATCGCTTCCACAACGCGAGCCCCGAGGCCGGTCCGTCGATGATGATCGGCCATATCGTCGCGTATCCGTTTATCTTTGTCGGCAAAGCGTTGCCGTGGAGCCTGTGGCTCGTAGCTCTGCTGTGGCGTGAGCCGCGGCGGCTGTTCGCCGAGGCGCTGAGAGATCCGTTTCTTTACCTTGCGGGGATCGTAACCGTCGTTGTTCTCCTCGGTCCGGCGCTCGCCGTCGAAGGGCGCGGCCGCTACCTCATGCCGGCTTTGCCCTTCGTATCCGTATTGGTCGCGCGGTTTATTCGAGATGGATGGTCCGCCTTCGAAGAACGATCGGCGCAGCGGCGGGAGGAGGGCTGGATGCGGGAATTCGTCGGATCGCGTCGCGCCTTCTCGTGGACTCTGGCTATGGCATTGCTCTACGCGACGATCTATGTAGCTACCACCGAGCGCGCACGGGCACGCACCGGATATCGTTATCGAGCGCAGGCGCGTGAGCTGGCCGCGGTGATGGACCCGTCGCTTCCGGTGGTGATCGACGCAGACGTGTCCTACCGGCTTGTGTTTCCCCTGTACCGAAAACTCGGTGAGATCCCTCGAGCACGGCCGCCGATCGACTCGGCCTACGGATGGGTTGGGCGCTCTGAGACACCGCCGCCGGTTGCGGCGAGACTGTTGGCCGGAGCCGGGACATTTCGCGCCTGGAGGGTGACCGATCCGGGCGGCGGCGGATCCTGATGTGAAACCGCAAGGCTTGTGCCTCCTGTTTGGACGGCCACGCTGACGCGGAGGTCTACAATCGCTACAATAACAAGATGCTCGATCCTTGGCTGAGTGTAAGTGGATTGGTGGTCGGCGTGCTGATCGGAATGACCGGTGTAGGCGGCGGCGCTTTGATGACGCCTTTGCTGATCCTCGGTTTCGGTGTCGTACCGACTACGGCGGTGGGCACAGATTTGGCCTACGCCACCATTACCAAGACGTTTGGATCCTATCAATACATTCGCCGGGGCCAGGTCAACTTCCCCTACGTGCGTTGGCTGGTAGTCGGCTCGGTGCCCGGGGCCTTGTTCGCGGTGTTCGTGTTGATGCCGTGGTTCATGAGCAAAGGAATCGACGTCGAGCGTATGACGACCAAGATCCTCGGCGTCATGCTCGTGCTGGTCGGCATCATCGGTGTTCTCGAACTCCGGTTTTTTGCCGGTAAGCTACGCGACTCACGGCTGATCCGAAGTCATACGGTTCAAGTTCGCTACAAGGAGGTCATTCTCGTCGCCGGAGGTCTGGTCATGGGAGTGGGCGTCGGCCTGACCTCGGTGGGGTCGGGATCGATTCTCATGGCGATCTTGCTGCTGGTCTCCGAACTCGACGTGCTCATGCTCATCGGTACCGATTTGGTGCATGCGACCATCCTGCTTGCGGCGGCGGGAGGAGCCCATCTCGTTAGCGGCCACGTCGATCCCTTCATGGTGGGATCGCTGTTGATCGGATCGATCCCGGGCATCTTCATCGGGACTCGTTTGGCACAGGTCGTGCCGACGACGCCGTTGCGCTACGGCCTTGCCGTTCTTCTGGCGGCGACCGGTATCAAGCTCGTGATGGGCTGAGGCCGTGTCTACGCTACAAAACGTTCCGGCTCGATCTCCGAAGTCTCGGGTTGCTCTACCGGGGTACATTTTCCGGATCCCCGTTTTCCGTCGCGGACGAGCCAGCGGAGGCCGGCCGCAACGACGCGAGCGGAGTCGGCAAGCGGTCGGAAATGAGATGAGCGGTTGCCGTCTTTGTACACGGTCGGGATGGCGATCGTGTCGATCGTCCAGCCACGTGTCAGCGCGCAGAGCAGCATGAGAAGCTCGGTCTCGTAGCGCTGCCCGCGGATGTCTCGGACTACGGTTTCGGCGAACGAGCGAGTCAACGCGCGAAATCCACTCTGGGTATCGGCAGGACAGCCGGGAAAGAAAAGCCGGAGAAAATAGCCGGTTGCCAAATTGCCGAAGCGGCTTCGCAGCGGCATGTCGCCGAACGCTTCGCGGGTACCCACGGCTAGATCGGCGCCTCGCCCCAACGCTGCCAGCAGGGCCGGTATATCTGAGGGCTGGTGCTGGCCGTCACCGTCCAACGTCACGATGGCCAAGCAGTTGCGGTCCGCGAGGGCACTGCGGAAGGCGGCTTGCAACGCTGTGCCTTTACCTTGGTTTTGGTCGAAAAACAGCAACCGAATGCGGTCGGGACGCTCTGCGGCCAGTTGCTGCAGCACCTTGCGAGTGTCGTCGGTAGATCCATCGTCAACCGCGATCACCAGGTCGACCTGGTGTGACGCCTCTCTCACGACCGTCGCGCACAGACCTGCGACGTTGTAACAAGGAATCACCGCGTAGAGTCCGGTCGTGCGAGGAGTATGCGCCGAGACGTTCGAGGTTGTCTGCCGAGCGCGACTCCAACCGGCGCCGTCGAAAAGACCGAAACGGCGTTCGGCTTTGACGAAAAGCGGCTTGCAGTTGCTGAGCCGGTGGGTGGGAAAACGGAATACAGGGTGGCCGTGGTTCACGCTCTCCTGGACGCCGTCGTCGCCGGCGAGGTTCGAGGGACGGATGGCCAAGCGAACGATGGTGCCGTCGGTTCCGAGGCCGACGAAGAAGAAGCGAGTGGAGCGACGGCCGACCGATCGGCGCCGCGTCCGCAATTCGAGAAACCGGCGGTCACGGTTCTCGCCGACACGGAGTTGCAGTTGCGGTTTGGGCTCTCTGAGGGGCGTCGCTGCGGCCCCGTCGGTCGTAAAGGCTTCGCTAGCAGCGGCGAAGGCGACAAATCGCCGTTGCCATACCGTGGCTTGGCTGCGATGGCGCAGTAGTGCGTTCCGTTTGCATGCCTGCTCGCCGGTGGTCAACGCAAGGCGCAGCGTGGTGTTCGCCGGGGTCCTTGCCGTGCGACCGTGGATCAACGATCTCAGCACCAGAGGCGACGGCACCGAGGGAGAACGGCGGGCAAGCGCCAACGTGATCGCTAGGGCCACCGCGTTGTGGTCGGGATGCACGTCGGCGAGCGACGGTGCAACGATGATCGTGGGATCGACGCGCGCCAGGGCTTCTTCGATCCGGGACATCAGCAATTCGCATCGGTTGAGCAACGCGTCGGTGATCATCCGATCGGGAAACGCGAGGAACGTCGCCTGCGAAGCCGGTAGTCCAAGCGTCGCGAGCGCCGCGCGCGCTTCCTGTCGTCGTCGCTTACCCAAACGTTTGCGGAAATCGGGGCCGAGAAACACTCGACGCTCCGCTACGCGCTGCACCCAAGGGTTGTTGTCCCCATCGGTGACGAAGACGACCGCGGCTCGTCCTCCGCACGACAGTGTGCGTTGGATGAGGCCGCCGGCCATTAAACTTTCGTCGTCGGGATGCGGAGCGAAGACCAGCAAGCGGTCTTGTTTGTTAGGTCCCTTCCATACTTTCATCGTAGAGTTCTCTCCTGAGTAGGGAAGGGCGAGAAGCCGCGTTCGACTGCTTGAGCCCACACGAGTGCAAATCGTTTCGAGTTGGCGTTTCCTTCGGGGAGGAACGCGTGGGCGCCTGCGGCCAGAAAACGCGGGCCCGTGTATGGACTGCCGTCCAGAAGACCGGAGGCCGATCCATGTTTGGAAACCAGCGCATAGTTGTCGGGGAGTTTTACGTCGAAACGAATGGGCGCGGGGACGCCGACCTGTTTGAGCCACAAGCCCGCTACGCGGAGGTTGCCTATGCGGATAAAGTTGCGCTCGACGAAGGCCCTGGCTCTTGGGAGATACGACGGGATGTTTGCGATTGAAACGCGGGCCTTGCTCGCGAGGCAGGCCTCCGGGACTCGGTCCTCGAGCAGGCCGGTCCGGAGTCCCTTGCGGGTAAACGATTCCAGCACCGGCGAATAGCAACGACGCCGGTACACGGTCTCGCCTTTCAGGTCGAATACGGTATCGCTCGGGCTTGTCAACGCGATCGTCTCTCCTATGAGACGGGTACTCCCGACCGTCGCATTGGCCGCGATAGGGTTGTTGGCAATCAATCCCATCAGTTCGACGACGGCAAACAATCGAACGAGCCCGCTTTTGAAATCATCGCCGCGAAGGCCTTTGCTAAGACGTTGCCCGAGTGAGGCGAGAGGCGCTGTGAGGATTGTTCCTGCGATCAAGACGCAAGATAGAGGAAACAGCGGCAGCAAATCCTGTCTCTGCACCACGGGGGCGAGCGTAACCAGCAGTGCGGTGTGGATTCCGCACACCAGAAAGAGGAACGTGCGCCGCGGCGCCATCGCGGTGCGTCGCCGTCGTTTGAGTGACGCGCGCGCCGCAAGGACTACCAAAGCCAGCGCCAGCGGCAGCAGCGAGGGCAATAGAAAACGATGCAGGATGCTGTGTTCGGCCGACGGTAGATTGTGACCCAGAGTGCAGCGCCACATGGCTTCGAGGGCCCCGGCGTGGGCGAAGTACGCGACGATGGCGGTCGGAACGAGCAAAATCCCTACGATCATAGAGGGAAGCCAAGTGCGCAGGGGAGCCCGCGCGTGCGCCGGAGGGTTCGTGATCAGGCGTGGTAGGATGGCCGCACCGGCGGCGAGTGCAGTGATAAGAAAAAGCGACTTGAGCGAGGTGCTCAGACTCAGGCCGAGCAACAGCCCGGTTGCGAAGGATCTGCGCCATGTTAAGGAGCCGCCGAAAAGAACGGCAAGCGCGAGCAGCCACAACGCCGCCCACAAGACGTCGGTACGGAACTCCAGCGAGCAAAAAAAGAAACTGGGGGCGAAGGTGAGCAGCGCCACCGCCCAGAGACCGGCGCGTTCCCCGTAGAGCGACCGAGCGATTGACCAAGTTGCCCACAACATCGCCACCCAAAACGGCAGCATTGCCATTCGCGCTAGGTACAGGACGTCGGGTCGCTCGCCTACATGAGCGAGCAAAGGGGCCATCAGTAGATGGAAGAGCGGAGCGTGGTTGTCGAAGAAGTCTCGGTAGGGGAGCAGCCCTTGCGTCCAGCTCCACACGACGTGGAGATGCTGTGTCTCGTCGCTGTTGACGCGATAGTGGTACAGGTAGTCGATGCGCAGAGCCGCGCCGACAGCGAGAAGGATACCGATGGTAACCCTTTCCTGTACGCGAAGCGTTCGGCGTGAACCCTTATCGTGCAGCGTAAAAGCTTTTACCCCCGTAGACGAACGAGACGAATGTGTTTGTCGAATGAAGGCTCGGACCACACCACTGTATTCGCCACCTACACGTGGGACGGAAGCCGATTCTACGACGGATACCCCCCCGGCCCGCGACTCTTCCAGTAGGTACAAGACCGACCGGGGAAGCAACGGATGAAAGGTCCATCCTGGTTGCAAACTCGAGGGGTTGTCAAATTCGGCCCGGCCCACTCACCTAAGCGATGTGCAACCCAGCTGTTGCGCTGGCGGGCAAGTCCCGCTCACCGCATGCGAGCAGAACCTGATGGGTAAAGTCGTGCTTTCCGCCGATTCGGCTTGCGGAACCAGTGCCATGTTTCAGGGGGATACCCGACCGCGGTTGCAGCCGGTTGTTGTCGGGAAGGGACTGCAGGGCCTAGCGTTTTCTGTTGCGATTCGATGTGAGCCGTTTCCACGCGTCGATTTGCTCCAAGAGTATCTCTTCGAGCATCGTACGATAACGCTCAGGGACGCCGGAACCTCCCGCGGGATTGACGGCTTTGTGTACCGAGCGGCCAGCAAAGCGCGGGTCGTCGTCGACGCCGAGAAAACGCATCACGCGGCACATCAGGTCGACCGGGTGGGTTTGAATGTCTTCGAAGCTTCCGGCAAAGACCTGATCCTCCCCGAGCACCGCCCGCCAGTTGGCCAAATTGTGTTCGTATTGAGCGCATCGCAGCTGATAAGGATCGCGAAAGAACGCTTCGAACTCTTTGTCGCCGACCTCTTCGATCGGCCGGCCGGCGTTGCGCACGAGGTCTTTTTTGGCATGCGACCAGGCCCGCTCGACGGGATCGCGCAGCATCATGACGGCCTTGAGTTCGGGGCGCAGAGTCTTGATGTCGGCGATGACGTCGCGGTCCATGGCGGCGTAGGTGGCGGTCGCCTCGCCGCGAACCCGTGGCCTATAAAAACGCTTGTTGTACAGTAAGTTAAAGCCCTGTTTGTAGAAATAACGTAAAGGCCGTTCGCGGAACGCGCGGAGATAGTCCGCGAGTTCCGGAGAGATTTCGCGCGGCTTGTGGGTGCCTAGGGGTTTCAAGCGGCTGAAGAAGAACAGCTCCTTGGGTTCGCTGAGCAACACCTCGGGGTGTTCGCGTAGGTTGGCGTGTAGCCAGGTGGTTCCCGTACGTTGCGGGCCGATGATGAGAAAGTCGGGGAAGAGTCGGAGGTCGATCGTCCGCGGATCGGAAACACGGACGTAACGCAGACGCCCGATACGCTCGCTATCCATCATGGGGCCTCAGGCCATACCGGCGTCGGTCAGAAGATTCCAGGCCGTGTCGGTCAGCATCCGGCAGGCGTCCTTGAACATCATGGCGCGTTCGGAGCTGGCGTTGCCGTCCAATCCGCGCTTGTAGACACCCTGTGCGATCGACGCCAATCGGAAGATGGAAAAGGCCACGTAGAAGTCCCAATCCTCGATGCTGTCGCGCCCCGTCAGTTCGCAGTAGCGCCTTACGTAGCTGCGCTCATCGGGTATGCCGGTCGCGGCGTAGTCTACACCCACCAATCCGCCGATCTGCGGACTCATGATGTGATAGAGCATGCAGTTGTAGCCGAGGTCGGCAAGGGGATGGCCGATGGTGGAAAGCTCCCAGTCGAGGATGGCCGTCATGCGAGGTTCGCTCGGGTCGTAAACGGAGTTCTCGAGACGGAAATCTCCGTGCGCGATGGTTACACTTTGGTCGCCGGGGATGTGTTCGGGCATCCAGCGAATGAGGTGTTCCATCGACTCTACTTCTTCGGTTTGTGCGGCATGGTACTGTTTGCTCCATCGCCCGATCTGACGTTCGAAATAATTGCCGGGCCGTCCGAAATCGTCCAGGCCGACGGCTTTGTAATCGACGTTGTGCAGGGTCGCCATCACCGAGATCATGCTTTCGTATATCGCCGAGCGATCGCCGGCGGCGATCTCCGGTAGCTGCGGGTCGCGGAAAATCCGACCATCGATGAAGCTCATGACGTAAAAGTCGGTGCCGATGACCGATGGGTCGGTGCAAAGGCAGATCATCTCGGGCACCGGCACGCCGCTGCCTGCGAGTGCCTTCATTACGCGGTATTCACGATCCACCTGGTGTGCCGAAGGGAGAAGTTTCCCGGGTGGTTTTTTCCTCAGCACGTAGAAGCGATCACCCGTACGAACGAGGAAGGTCGGATTGGACTGCCCACCCTCGAACTGACGGATCTCGAGCCCGCCCGAGAAGCGATCGGTATGGTTCTGCAGATAGTCGGCCAGCGCGCCCTCGTCGAAGCGATGCGCCGTACGTATCTCCGTTGTGGTGCCGGGGAAGTCGTTCATGGATTCCGGTGTACGTCTACGCGCTTCGAACTTGGTAACCGGCACGCGGGAAGTGCTGAACGAGGGCTCCGCATTCGTCGGACTCGCGCAGAATTACAATCTCGTCGGCGTCCGACGCGACAACCTTGCCGCTTACGATATCTCCCGGAAGGTCGTCGGAACAAACCGCGACATCCATGCCCGGCCTCAACCCGGCGGGATCGTCGCGGTCCTCACGGCTCTCGGTCTGCGGTTCGGCTCGGCGGGCGATGTCGAGCGCGGCCTCGGGCTCCATGTCTTGCGGCCGGCCCCAGCCGCTTGTGTCCATGCGTGCGAGCCAAGCGCTCAAGCCGGGGAAGCGTCCGATCATGGCTGCGGCATTGGGCTCGTTACGCGCGAACCAGAGCAAATGATACAGGGCTGCGTCTGCGATGCTGAAGCTGTCGCCGAGTACGTAGTCATTGCCCGCCAGCGAGGGCTCGATCGATGCGAGAAAGGCCCGCAGTTCGTCGCGCGCATGCGGGACTACAGCCATCAGCTGCTCGGGGTCGAGATCCGGGCGCATCTTGCGTCGGTCTTCAAGAAGTTCAGGCGGTAACGCGGCGGCGAGGCCGGCGAACACCTGTGGAACGACCGTTTGAAACATATGACGGTCGACCCATTGCGCGAACACTTCACCCGCGGCTTGCAGCGGCTGCGGGTAGATCGAGGGCTCGGGGTGCAACTGCTCGATCTTGCGGGCTATCAAGCGAGTGTCGCAATAGATCTCCGCGCCGATCTGCAGAACGGGGATGCGGCGGTAGGCTCCCGTCATCGGCGTCAAGCAGGGCCGCGGCAGCCACATGGGCTGCTGCACGGCGTGCCAGTCCAAATCTTTGTGAGCCAAGATTTTGCGGATCTTCTCGGAGAACGGCGACATGTCGTAGTGGTGAAGGATGATCTCGTTCTCTTGGCTCATCGCGGCTCCTCGGTCTTGGATGGTCGTGTGTAGCGCGTGGTCGGGGTCATGGTCGAACGAGTTCGGCCATCAACGCGAACAGGGCCGGAACATTGGCGGGCGAGGGGTCGCCCCGGTACTCTCGATACAGGGTGTCGACGTTGATGGCGATTCGCTCGGGATCGGTCCAGGAGGAGAACTCGTCCAAGGGGATATCACGCGCGGTCTCCTCGGCTGCCATGCCGGCATCGAACCGTATCCGCGTTTCGCGACTGATGTAGGACAGGTAGTCGCGCACCGCTCGGACGCCACGTTTGTCGGTGATCGGCCCGTGACCGGGGACGACGGTCTCCAGTTCCATGCCGAGCATGAGTTCACAAGCGCTGATCCAGTTTTGCACCGGGCCGGCCCAGACGATCGGCGTGCCTTCGACGAAAAGGATGTCTCCGGTAAAGATCGTGCGGTCCTCGGGAACGTGTACGAGGATATCGCCGCGAGTGTGCGCCGGACCCACCTCTATCAATTCGAGTCTCTTGTCGCCGACCTTCAGCTCGAGATGTTTCTCGAACGTTTTCGTCGGAGGGGTTAGACGGATGTCGGCGAAATCGAAACCCGCGAAGATCCGCCGCACGAACTTGCCCAGCTTGCCCAAGCCCTCGGCCTCGATC
>CAZKLE010000012.1:0-25152 GCA_964553415.1 uncultured Myxococcales bacterium | reverse complement strand
AACGCGACCGCCGAATCGGCCTTGTAGGTCGGGATACCGGCGTCTTCCAGACGTAGGTAGAGGTCGAGATCCTCCTGCGAGCTGAGTCCATCGTCGAAGAGCGGATTAATCTCCTGAAGTAACGCTCGCTTGATTGAGAAGTGGCCGCCTGCCACGCGATGGATGGGATACGGTTCGTCTCGGGCACGGGTGAACGCTGCCTGATACTGGTGGCGCCAGTAGCGCGAGAGAACGTCGTCCCGCGCCGGCTGAAGGTGTCCATTCAGAACCAGGATCCTGGGATGGATCTGATGCAGATGGAGCATACGAGCTAGGCATCCGTCCTCGGGCACACAGTCATCGTCGAGAAATGCCAGAATCTCGCCTTCCGCCACGGTGATACCGGTGTTGCGAGCCGCTCCGGGCCCCCCACGCACTTCTCTGTGCACCCAGCGAACCGGAACCATGCCTGACATCGACGCCTTTTCAATGCACGCCAACTCGGGCAGCTGCGTCGCATCGCTGGCGTCGTCTACGACGATGATCTCGCCGGCGACCTCGTCCGGCAGCCCCGCCATCTGCGACTCCAGAACGCGCAGCAGACTTTCGACCCGAGCCGGCCGGTTTCTCGTCGGGACGATGACACTAATGCCCCGGGTGTGCCGTGACTGACGCCCCGAATGTGATACTTCCACCAAGAGTTCCTCTCGCGAAGCCGCCCGCGCGGCGGACAACGTTAGTGTCGGCGAGCGTTTGTTCAGCGCCGCCGCTTCATCGCCCTTTCCATCTCCTTTTTGACCTGCCTCTCGCGCAGGGCGGCGCGTTTGTCGTGGGTCTTCTTGCCACGCACCAGGGCCAATTCGGCTTTGACCCGGCCGTTCTTGAAGTACAGCTTGGGAACGACCAGCGTCAGGCCCTGCTCCCGCACCTTACCGCCAAGACGGTCGAGTTCGCGACGATGCAGCAGCAGCTTTCGCTCGCGTCGGGGATCGTGATTGTTGGTGCCGGCGGCATCGTAGCTACCGATATGACAGCCGACCAAATAGGCTTCGCCGCGGCGGATGCGCACGTAGGAATCCGTCAGGTTGGCCTTGCCGGCGCGGATGGCTTTGACCTCGGTGCCGAGCAGCGCAACCCCCGCCTCGACGCTTTCCTCGAACAGATACTGAAAGCGTGCCCGCTTATTGACGACCGAGCGTTCGCGGCTGTCACTCTTTGCTGCCACCTTGGCTGCCACCTCGGGAGCGTAGCAGAACCGCAAGAAGCTTGCTCGATCGCAAGAAGTTCAGCGACAAACTATGCAGAATCAGCGAGTTGAAACTGGCGCGGGTTTTGCTTCCCCCTTCACGCCCACAACCAAGCGCCACCGCCCCGAATGGGGCCGGTGCCCGGAGCCAAAGTGCACCGGGGGTGCGACGCCGCCGCCGGCCGTTGGCCGGTACCTACCGAGCGCTTCCAGCGAGCGCAGACGGCGTTTGCACCGCGCGTACCCCGCCTCGAGGCAATCAGCCCCAGACTTTCTTCAGGCGGCTTTGCCCGCCGATTTCGCGCCGGCGCTGCGGCTCGACACGGCGGTTTTTCTCGTCGACGAATGCCACGCGCGGCTTCCAGACTTCGGCCTCGCCGTCGGTCATCCAACCGAAGGCGGCAATGATAACCAAGTCGCCGACCGACACCTTGTGCGCTGCGGCGCCGTTGACGCAGATCACGCCCGACTCCGCTTCGCCGACCACCGTATAGGTCTCAAAGCGCTCCCCGTTGGTCACGTTCCAAACCTGGACGGCTTCGTTCGGCAGAAGGCCTGCTGCATCCATCAACGCGGAGTCGACCGTAATGCTGCCCTCGTAATGAAGGTCCGCTCCGGTGACGGTCGCACGGTGAATCTTTCCTCTGAGCATCTTACGCATATAGTTTGGCTCCTTCCGAGAGAACGTGAGCAAGCACGACATTGTCGATCAAGCGTACGCTACCTAGCCTAACGGCTGTGGCCAGCACGCAGTCGGCATCGGCGAACTCGACCGGCTCGAGGGTCGCGCCGTTTACCAGTTCCATATACTCGATCGCCAAGCCGGCGTGCTCGGCGAGTTCTTGGCGGGCAACAGCCTTGACAGCCTCGGCATCCGTCTGTCCGCCCGCGAAAGTCTCGGCGGCGGCCGACAGAGCGGCAAAAATCGTCGGCGCCAACTCTCGCTCGGAGGGCGACAGGCGCCGGTTGCGCGAACTCATCGCCAGACCATCGGGCTCGCGCACGGTCGGTGTGGCGACGACATCGACTGGAAAATGCAGATCACGCACCATGCGCCGGATGATCTGCAATTGCTGGTAGTCTTTCTCGCCAAACACCACGAGATCGGGACCGACCATGTTCAACAAGGCAGCAACCACCGTTGCCACACCCTCGAAATGACCGGGACGGCCGGGACCGCACAGGTGATCGGCGAGCCGATCGAGCTTGATCGTGGTCAGTCCCGGTTGCGGGTAAACATCCTCGGCCGCCGGCGCGAACAACATGTCGACGCCTTCACCGGCCAGCAGCATCCGATCATGGTCAAGATCACTCGGATAGGCGGCGAAGTCCCCAGCATCGTTGAACTGGGTCGGATTGACGAAGATCGACACGACTACAACATCGGCAAGGGCGCGTGCGCGGCGAACCAGCTGCAGGTGCCCTTCGTGCAACGCGCCCATGGTCGGCACCAAGCCCAGCTTCAAGCCGGCGGCGCGGGCCTGAAAGCCCAGCTCGCGCATCTTGGCGATGTTGTTGACGACCTTCATCTCTTATCCCGAGGCGTGCTTGCGTAGCGGACGCGGCGAACTAAACGAGTGCGCGGCGTCCGGGAAAGCTTGCGTGTGGACATCATCGACAAAGCTCGACATCGCCGTCACCGCGTCGCGTCCGAGTTCGGCGTAACGCTTGGCAAATTTCGGCGAGATGCGTTGCTCGAGACCGAGCACGTCGTGCATCACCAACACCTGGCCGTCGCAGGCCGGTCCCGCGCCGATACCGATGGTGGGAATGGACACGTGCGAGGTGATTTCGGCAGCCAAGTCGGCGGGTACGCCTTCGATCACCAAAGCGAAAGCCCCGGCCTGCTCGACCGCTTTGGCGTCTTTCAAGAGCCGCCCGCGGGCGCCCGGTGCATTGCCGCTGCGGCGACCTTGCACCTTGTGACCGCCCATTCGGTGCACCGATTGCGGCGTCAGTCCGATATGTCCGATCACGGGGATGTCGATGTCACTGATACGGGCGATGGTCTCGGCCATGTTGACCCCGCCCTCCAACTTGACCGCCTCCGCGCCGGCTTCCTTGATAAAACGGCCGGCATTGGCGACGGCGTCGGTGGGCGAAACTTGGTAGGAAAGAAACGGCATGTCGCCGATCACCAAGGCACGCTTTCTGCCCCGCACCACCAAGCGGGTGTGATAGATCATCTCGTCCATGGTCACCGCAAGCGTATTGTCGGCGCCTTGCACGACCATGCCGAGGGAGTCGCCGACCAGCAGCATGTCGACCCCGGAGGCATCGGCGAGATGCGAGAAGGTAAAGTCGTAGGCCGTCAGCATGGTGAGACGACGCTCTCCCTTGCTCTCGAAAACGGCGGGAACGGTTACCTTGGCCTCTTCAAATGCAATCGCCATAAAAAAACCTCCCGGACCGTTCCGGAAGGTACCCAGCAACCAAGCACGCGTGGCGCACCGGCCTTTGATAACTCCCGTCTCGGTCCTTTTCGCCCGCCCGCCCTTTCAGGCGCACCGGTTACTTGGATCCAAGCGGTACGTACGTTTGGATGCCCTGCCCCATGGAGCCTATCTCCCGGACCAGGTCGGCAAAATCACCGCCATTCTCGACAAAGTCGATGTCCGAGCTGTTGACCACCAGCAGCGGGGTATCCTTATAACTGTGGAAGAAGCGCCGATACGCCTCCGCCACCCGCTCTATATAGTCGCGGCCGAGTTTTCTCTCATACGGCCGGTCCCTTCTGCGTAACCTTCTCAGGAGAATCTCGGTCGAGGCGTCCAAAAACACCACCAGATCCGGCTTCCTGATCCTGCTGTCGCACAACGAGTATATACGCTCATATAACGCCAACTCGTCGGTCGACAACGTCAACTCCGCGAAGATCTTGTCCTTCGCAAATATATAATCCGATATCGTCGCCTGACGGAATAGGTCCATCTGGACCAGATCCCGCTGCTGGCGATACCGCTCGACGAGGAAGGAAAGCTGCGCGGTCAATGCGTAGCGGTCCGGGTCCTCGTAAAACCTCGGAAGGAACGGATTGTCCTCCAGGGGCTCGGTAACCTTCAGCGCCGAGTACTCCTCGGCGAGCGCGGCGGCCAATGCCGTCTTGCCGACCCCTATGGGCCCTTCCACCGCAATGTACCGCACTTCCCGTGCCCTAGCCACAACCTCCACTCGAGCGTCCAGGGCCGCGTTTACCATGGCCCGCAGGGCTAGTCCAGGCTCAGCGCGGGGCCCTGTCTCGCGGCCTGCGCGGTGGCTGCGGGCCGTGCTATGCTGGGTGGCTTGGCGGCTCGGTGGTGAAAGACGAAACTCCGCAAAGCCTGGCTGACTCGCCGGCAGTCGAGGCAGGCCGCATGATGATCATCGGTCTCGAGGGCCCGCGCTTGGATGCAGCCGCGCGCCGCCTACTGGCCGAAATCAAGCCCCTTGGCGTCATCCTTTTCGCCCGCAACATGCCGGATCGTGCAGGCTTGCAGACTTTGCTTGCCGAACTGCACGAGTTCGACGCCGATCTTCTTTTCACCATTGACCATGAAGGCGGCCGCGTCGATCGCCTGCCGGCCGGCTGCACCCGCTTCCCGCCGGCGCTGATCCTGGCGCAAAAGGGGGATCCGGGACTGGTACGGCAAGTTGCCCGTGCGCAGGGGCGCGAGCTGCGGGCTCTCGGCTTTCACATCAACTTCGCGCCGGTTCTCGACGTGCATTCCAACCCGGCCAATCCGATCATCGGCGACCGCGCCTTCGGAACCACGCCCGAGGAGGTCATCCACAATGCTCTCCCCTACTTACAGGGGCTCGCAGAGGCCGGAATCCTCGGTTGCGGCAAGCACTTTCCCGGCCACGGCGACACCAGCTGTGACTCCCACCTGGAACTACCGCGCGTGGAATTGGACCTGGAACGCCTGCGAAGCCTCGAGATGCAGCCTTTCGCACGCGCCATCTCTCAGGGATTGGCCATGATGATGACGGCGCACGTCGTCTATCCCGCACTCGATCCGCGCTTGCCCGCCAGCCTCAGTCCGGTCGTGATCGGCGAATACCTACGCAGCGCGCTCGGCTTTGACGGCATCGTCGTCTCCGACGACCTCGAGATGAAGGCGATCAGCGACCACTTCGGTATCGGTCAAGCCGCCGCACTCGCCGTCGAAGCGGGCAGCGACGTCGTCCTGGTCTGCGAAACACCGGATCTGATACGTCGTGCCCATGGCGGACTCTGCGCGGCGCTGAGCGCCGGGCGTATCACCGCCTCGCAACGCGCCCACATCCGTCGACGTCGCGACAGGCTATACGCTCGCACGCGAAAGTTGGCCAAGATCCCGGTTGCGGCCGACATTCTAAATTGCACCGAGCATCGCGAGTTGGCCACTCGTTTGGTATAACAAGCCATGCGGCTAAGATGCCTGCGGCCATGCGAGACTGGATAAGACGTTTCGGACTTTCGGCCGACCCTTTCGACGCGAAGGAAACGCCCGGCTTTTACTATGGGGGGCCGTACGGAGTCGCGTCCCTGCGACTCGAACAAGCCCTGCGCCAACGCCGCGGTTACGTGGTGGTCACCGGTGAGGCCGGACTCGGAAAGACGTCTCTCGTGCGCAGCGTCCTGGCACGGCGCGAGGTGTTCGCCAGCGCCGGCGTCTCCTGCGCCGAAGCATCCCCCGCGTCGGTGATCGAACAGATGCTCCTGCGGGCCGAGCCGTTTGCCGGCTCATTTTCCGCCACGCGTCGCCGGGCGGCACTGCTGTCGATGGTCGAACAGGCCAAGTTGGCCGACAAACCCATCGTCTTCATCATCGAGGATGCCCACCTGGCCGATCCTGTCCAGCTCGAAGACCTGCGTGTCGCGCTCACGCTGGACACCGCCATCAACGACGTCGTACAGGTAATCCTCGTCGGGCGATTGAAGATGACCGAATCCCTAGCCTCGCGAACTCTCAGAGAACTCGCCGCCCAAGTCGTCGCTACCGTCACCCTGCCGCGAATGACAACGGATGAAGCCGTCGACTTTCTCGGTGACCGTCTCGCCGATTGCGGTGTGGAGCGAAGCGACAGTGTCTTTACCCAAGATGCGATCATCGCCATCGCACGTCACAGCGGCGGCGTCATCACCACGTGTTCATCCCTCGCGCGGGAGTCTCTCAAACGCGCCGCCGATGCCGACGCCCAGGTAGTCACCCCCGATTTCGTTGCCGATGCCGCGGCTGTGTTTGCACCGGCTGCAAGCGATGAGTCGCAGGTGCTGCGCAAACCCAAGGCCTATCGCTGGCTCGCCGGTCCGATGGGAGCGGTAGCCGTGATCCTTCTGCTTGCATTGGCCGTAGCCGCCACCCAGGTCAATTTGATGGACCCGTGGGCCGGCGAGGCACGCGATTCCGGAGATACCAACACAGCCGACGCGGCTGTCGGCACGATGCCCGACTTTCAGCTGCCGCCGGTCCAGTCGGCGTCGCCGAAGCGCCTGGCCGGCAGCCCGCTACGCGACAAATTTCTTGCCGACACACCTTACGAAGTGACCATCACGCCGCCCGAGAATCCGAACGCATCCAAGCACTCGAAGCCCACCGCCGGTGCCGGAAAGGCGCGCAGCACAGGAGGCACGGCGGGCCAAGCCCCGATCGTTCCGATGCGACCGGCTGCGGCAGCTATCAGATCGGCCGTGTCACGCGGGAAGGCAACCCCGCGCCGCGGGCGGATCGCACTGCAGGTCGCCGCGTTTCGTAACCTCGATAGTGCCGACGAGTTGAAGGCACTGCTGGCACGCCGCTTCGACGACGTCTACGTGAGCAAAATTCTCTCGGGTGGAACGCCGCTGTATCGGGTTCGGGTCGGAAACTTCCGCGAGGCCTCCGAGACTCAGCCCTTACGAAAGCGCCTGCAGGCCGCCGGTTACGCTTCGTTCCGCGTTACCGAGTAATGCTCGCGTCCTTGCGCGCCTTGGCTACAGCCGCAGCCAAGGCGCGTTGGTAATTCTTTCGCACGACTCCGACCTCGGTAATGATGCCGCTAACCAGCCCCGCCGGAGTGACATCGAAGGCTGGATTGAACACCGCGACATCGTCGGCGGCAATGCGACGACCGTGCCAATGAGTCAGCTCACGCCCGTCACGCTGCTCGATGGGGATGACCGATCCGTCGCAACAGCTCAAGTCGATCGAAGACGTCGGAGCGGCAACGTAGAAGTCGATGGAGTGCCGCTCGGCAAGCACAGCAATCGGATACGTGCCGATTTTGTTGGCAACGTCTCCATTGGCCGCAGTGCGATCGGTGCCGACGACCACCGCTGACACGGCGCCCCCCTGGAACAGAGCACCAACCATACTATCGCTCAGCAAGGTCACGGGAATGCCGAGTTTGCGGAACTCCCAGCAGGTTAGACGCGCGCCCTGCAGATAGGGCCGGGTCTCGGTGGCATACACATCAAACCGGTCGCCCGCCTGCCAAGCGCTGCGAATCACCCCGAGCGCGGTACCATAGCCGGCGGTGGCCAAGGCACCGGCGTTGCAATGGGTCAGCACACCACGCGCGCCCTTCAGCAATCGGGCACCGTGCTCGCCGAGCTTTCGGTTGACGGCGATATCGGCCGCCATCATGGTCTCGGCTTCGCGACGCAGCGCAGCCGCGATTCGCCGCACAGGAGCCTCATGGCCTAGTTCGGCCAATGTGGACTCGAGCCTCTCGCGCACGCGCGCGATCGCCCAACGTAGATTGACGGCGGTCGGTCGAGAGGCTTCAAGAAGCGCCGCGGCGCGCTCAAAATCCTCAGCCGCCCGGCCGCGCCGGAAACGCGGCGCTTCCATCGCCAGTCCGAAAGCCGCCGTCACGCCGATCGCGGGCGCTCCGCGCACTACCATCGTACGAATGGATCGTGCGCTATCGCGTGCACCGTGCAGCTCGACGAAGGTTTCCGTTGCCGGCAGCTTGCGTTGATCGAGCAAGTACAGCCGTCCACCGCGCCAAACAATCGGGCGAACCTCAGCCAAGGACGGCATCCTCGGCCGCGAAGCGCGGCGTGATTCCGAGAAGCTGCACCGCACGGTGACCGTCGGCCAAGCAACGCCAGCGCAAACGAGCCGCTCCAGGCGCCGGCGGTCCGACTCGGCGAACAACGGCCGCCGGCAAAGGAGTCGCCAACTTGCCGGCAAGCGCCGCCAAACGCGACAGGGGCACCGTACCGCGTCCGCTGAGGTTGAGAACCGCCGATACCGGTTCGGCCAACGCCGCCTCGATGGTGTCGAGAAGATCTTCGTAATGCAGGACCTGAAAAGGAGGATCGTAGCCGAGCACGCGTACGGGGAAACGCGCGGCGAGGAAATCTCCGACGATGCTCGCGGCCGCGCCCCCGGCCACCGGCGCCGCACGCAACAGGCAAAGCTGCGCTTTCGCTTCTCCGGCCCCACGCCGCAATTCCGCCTCGGCCTCCCGCAAGCCGGCCGCCCAACGGCCGACCGTCGATAGGGGCTCAGGCTCATCGGGCTCGCCGGCGAAGGATTCGCCAAACAACAACGGCGCCCCACGCGCGACGCCGTAGACCGCCGTCCACGACAAGACCACGAGCCGTTTCGGGCCGCCGCCGAGTTGACGGGCTCTCAGCAGTCCACGCGCCATGCTGCGCGCCGCTTCCGCGTCGGCGCACTCTCCGCGTACGTCCGGCCGCGGCGCGCCGCAAAGGCCCAGATAGGCGACGACATCGGCTTTGGTTTCGGCCAGTAGGTCGGCAACCTTGTACGCGCCGCGCGAGGCAAGCAGATCGATGCCGGCATTGCCGTCGCGTTTCGAGCGGGTGCTTCGCCCTTGCTTGCGCTGCTCGGCTGCGCGCAAGTGTCGGGCCTCGCGCGTGTGTACGAGGCCGAACTCGCCTCCTGACACAGCACGACGCGCAAGCTCGCCGATCATGTTCCGGCCACCAATGAGCAAAAGCGACGGCTGCCTACTTGCCACCCGGGCATACCGACACAGTCGGCGATTACGGTCAAGAGATGGCAAGCCCGCAGCGTTGACAAGCAGCCAACGGCAGCCTAGGGTTCCGCCGTGGAAAGCCAACAGCACACCGAAGTCGTCAAAGCCGGCGTCGATACCTGCTTTAACACCATCGTCGACTTCGAACGCTATCCGGAATGGTTTTCGGCCATCTCGACCGCAACCGTGCTCGCCTCCGATCCCTCGGCGGGTACCTGGACCATCGAGTACACGCTGAACATGTTCGTCAAGACGATCTCCTACACCCTCGCCTACAACAGCACGCGGCCGAATCGTTTGCTGTGGCACAGTGTTGCCGGCGACATCCGTACCGTCGAGGGCAACTACGAACTGGTGGAACTCGAGCCCGGCCTCACCGAGGCGACCTGCACGCAGAGCGTCGACATCGGTTTTTGGGTTCCCGGCCCCCTCAAACGGGGTTTCGAAAAGACCGCGCTGGTCGACTCGGTCCGCGAATTCAAGGCCGCCGCAGAAGCCGCCTGAGGCGATAGATTGCCAATAAATGGTGGAGCCGAACGGGATCGAACCGTCGACCTCCTGACTGCCAGTCAGGCGCTCTCCCAGCTGAGCTACGGCCCCTCGTCGATATGACCGGGAATCTTAAAACGATCGCGCCTGCGGAACAAACCTTCGTGACCGGCGCCGGCGGGCGTTGCCCATTTGGCAAGCACGCCCGTCACTTCTAAGATTCCCTGGAGGAGATCACCTACATTGCCGACACTCGTTCTTGTACGCCATGGCCAATCGCAGTGGAATCTGGAGAATCGCTTTACCGGGTGGGTCGACGTTCCGCTCACCGACAAGGGTCGCGAGGAAGCGCACCGCGCAGGCGAGCTACTGAAAGAAGCGGGCATTCGTTTCACCAACGCCTACACCTCCGACCTGATCCGCGCCCAAGACACGCTCGATATAATCCTGCAAGAAATTGGTCAGGCCGACGTTCCCGTCACCCGCGATCAGGCCCTCAACGAGCGCCACTATGGGGACTTGCAGGGGCTGAACAAGGACGAGACCAAAAAGAAGTTCGGCAAAGCGCAGGTCCTGATCTGGCGACGCAGCTACGACATCCCTCCACCCGGCGACAAGGGGGAGAGCCTGCAAGACACCGCGGCAAGAACCCTACCGTTCTTCAACAAGTACGTACGCGCCGACCTCGACGCCGGACGCACCGTGTTGGTAGCAGCCCACGGCAACAGTCTTCGATCGATCGTGATGGAGCTTGACGGGCTCAGCAAAGAACAGGTCGTCGATCTCAACCTCGCAACCGGCGTTCCCATCGTCTACAACTTCGACGAACACGGGAAGGTCTTATCCAAGAAGATCCTCGAGCACTGAAACCGCCGCCTCGGCGTATCGGCCTGCGTGCGGCCGCCGGTATCGCCATTGGGGCCTTCTGTCTTTGGCTCGCTCTGCGCAGCGTCAACCTCGGTGAAGTCGGCCGCGCCCTCGGCGAGTTCGACACACGCTATCTGATAGCCGCCGTCGCGCTCAGCCTCGGCATTCAGCTTCTGCGCGCACTTCGCTGGAAACTCGAACTGTCGCCGCTGGCCCAACTACCCTTTTCGCTGACCTGGCTGGTGGTGGCGGTCTCTTACATGATGATAAACCTGTTGCCCTTCCGGCTCGGGGAACCCGTGCGCCCGGTACTGATGTCGTGGAAGTCGGGCCTATCGGTCTCCGCTATCGTCGGCAACTGGGTATTCGAGAAGATGATGGATGCGGCCGTGCTGGTGTTATTCATCCACGTGACCCTGCTGGCCACCGATCTTCCACACTGGGCCTGGGAAGCGTCGGCTTTCAGTCTGAGTATGTTTTCGGCTCTGCTCGTTCTGGTGCTGGGATTCTGGCTGCGCGGGCAAGCGTTTTTCGACGCCGGCCTCGGTCGCGTCTTGCCCGAGAAGGGGCGTCGCTGGATGCTCGACGTACTGACGAACGCACGAGAGGGGCTGCGCATTTTGCCCGACCGAAAGCTCGTGTCGTTGGTATTCGCAGTAACGGCCCTGCTGTGGTTCCTGCCGATCCTATCGAGCTACGTGATCATCCTCGGCTTCGGTTTCCCCTTGCCGTTCAGCGCGGCGCTGGTCGTGTTCGTAGCCATCGGTCTCGGGACCGCCCTGCCGAACCCGCCCGGCATGATCGGAGTGTTCCAGTATGCCTGCGTGGTCGCCTTGGGGCTGTACGGGATCCCTGAAGCACAGGCCGTGGCCTACGGCATCGTCCTCAACGCCGTCCAGCTTGTTACGCTGATCGTGCAAGGCGCACTCGCGCTTCCCTTCCTCGGCGTCGACCTCAGCGGCCTGACACGTACCGCGATTCACGAACCCGGCGCGTCGGCCTGAGCGCGCACGCCGGTTCCAGGCGCCTTCGTCGCACGATCGTCAATTACGGCGAATACGACGATCGGATTTGCCGCGCGCGCCGAAATTGATCTTGTTGCGCAGGGCCCCGTAAAAGCCGTCGCCGGAGATACTGACGATCGCAGCATGATGGCGACACCGCTTAATCTCGACTACGTCGCCGCCCGCTAGAGGGAAGGTCTCTTGCCCATCCATCGTAAGGATGGCGTCCTCGCAGTCGCGGTCGGTGCGCACCGACAGGAGCGCACGATCGCTGAGTACGATCGGCCTGCTGCTGAGCGTGTGCGCGGATATGGGGGTGACCAACATGGCGCCCATGGCCGGATCGACCACAGGCCCACCGGCCGACAAGGAATAAGCGGTGGACCCGGTCGGTGTGGCAACGATGAGACCGTCACCCTGATACGTGGTCAAATAGCGCCCTTCCACGCTCGCCTCGAGCGTGAGCATGCGCGAGACAAGCCCACGGGTGACCACCGCGTCGTTGAGAGCCTGGGAACGCACGATACGCTCGCCCCCCCTGCGAACTTCGGCGCTGAGCATCGAACGTCTGTCGAGATGGTAATCGCCCGCGAGGATCCTCTCCATCGTCGCATACAGGTTGCCGCGATCCGACTCGGTCAAGAATCCGAAACTTCCGTGGTTGATGCCGACAACCGGAACTGCGGGAGTGATCGATAGCCGCGCAACACCGAGCAAGCTGCCGTCGCCCCCGAGAACGACGATCAAGTCCGCCTGACGCATCATTTCGACTCGCCGTGCCATCGGGCGCTTGCTTCCCTTGCCGCTGGCGGTCGACCATCCGGCATGCGCAAGGACTTTCTTACCGCGCTTTTCCAGCCACCCGGCCAGTCGGCGCGCTCGCATGGCAACATCGTTGGCACCGGGACGTACGACGATCCCTATGGTCTCCAACTTGGCGTTCTCACTCTGAACCATGTTGATCTTCCTACGCCGATTGCGATTCGACCGCCACCACAGGCTTACCCTTCAACGGGTCGTTTCAAAATCAAAGCCTCGTCACGCATACTTCGCCACACCACTTCGTAACCGGGCGGCAGCGGGTCCAGGCCGAGGCGATCCAGGTAGCGGAGCCGTATCAGCAGAGCAGCCTGCGCAGACTGCTGCAGCCGACGAGTAAGCTCAGGGATGTCGTCGATGCGATCGACGAAGCGGCCTCCGTAGAACGCCACCGCGTGTCCTCCCAAGCGATACGCGAGTACCGGTGCATCTTGCGGCAAATCACGCGCGATCATCCTGGCTGGAACCGCTTCGCTAAGCCTATGATTGTAAAACTGCGAGACGGGACCCAGGAATACCAGCAAGATCGCGATCCCGGTGGTAAGCGCCGCCATCGACAAGACCGTCCACGTGTCGGGCTTTCGCCAAGCCCGGTAAGCGGCCGCCAGCAACGGAATCAATCCCAGCGCACCGGCAAACGCAACGCTCCACCCGGGCACGTCATAGGCCGCGTACGCTGCGGCTACAGTAGACAGGAGCACCATCGCCCAGATCCAAGCCTTACACGAAACGACCGCCGCACGCGGTAGCCCCGGCGAGTCGCCTCGTAGTGCAGCGACCACGTAGGCCGCCGTCATACACACCAGAGCCGGAAAGGCCGGGAGTACATAGGTAACGATCTTTGAGTTGGCCGTCGAGAAGAACGCCACGATCACACCGGCCCAGACGAGAAGATAAACGTCGGCGCGCTTGCGAACCTCTTTTCTCATCCGTCCACGGATAGCCGCCGGCATGAGAACCACCCAAGGGAGCAAAGCCGCCGGCATGGTCCAGGCGTAATAGTACCAAGGGTGAGGATGGCCGACGTGGCCACCGGCAAGATAGCGCTCGACGTTGTTGGTCCACAGAAACGTCTCGATGTAGGTCGGATCGGTCAACCACGCCGCCAGGTACCAAGGCAGGCAGACCGCCAGACCGACCAACAGACCCGCGAGCGGCCGTAATCGAGCGATGCCGCTACGCCCGAAGACGATCAGCCCCATGACGACGGCTACGCCGCCGACCAAAACGACAGCGACCGGCCCCTTGACGAGCACGGCCAAGCCCGTCAGGGCGTATACGGGCAGGATCGAACGCGGGCGCTCTTGCTCGACGAACCAAAGCCCGAGCCATACGAACGCCGTCGTCAACACAGCCGTGAACATCATATCGATGAGGACGTAGCGGCCGATAGCCGTAAAGCAGGCCGTTGTGGCCAAGCCGACGGCCGCAAACACGGCGGTCTCCGAGGAGTAGACACGGCGGGCGAACCAGGCCGTCATCAACAGCGTCCACAGCCCCGCCAACGCGGAGGGCAGACGCGCCGCAGCTCCGTTGTGCCCAAACAGCGCCATCGAGGCAGCCACCGTCCAGTGGTAGAGAACCGGCTTGTCGTAATAGGGCCGGCCTTGTAGGTGCGGCGTTAGAAACCCGCCGCCCGCCAGCATTTCGGCGGCGATTTCGGCGTGACGCGTTTCATCGGGTTCGAACAGATCGAGACGACCCAAAGCGCCGGTGAACAGCAACACGCACAAGCCCCACACTACCGCACTGCGCCAGCGGCTGGCCGTCGGAGCCCCGGCTTTGAGGATAGCGTCGTCGTGCGTTGCCGGCTCCTCCATCGTGATCGGCCAGCCTACGCGTTCGGCCCGGCAAGCCTGCGACGAGCCGAACCGAGCCTGCCTGGATGCTAGACAGTCTATCGGTACTCAGCTTGCCTGCAAAGCCCAGCTTGCCTTCAAATCGGCGCCGCCTTTGTGCTAGGTTCCCGGGGTGAAGTCCCACCCCGAGCCGAGCCTGTTCGCGTCGCACGAAATCGTGGAGGACACCCCAAGCGGCTTCCCCTCAGCGACGCCTACGCCGTCGGCACCGCTGGCCGAACGCATGCGCCCGCGTTGCGCCGAGGAGCTGGTCGGTCAGGCGCGCGTGCTGGGCGCCGAGAGTTTCCTCGGGCGCATGTTGCGCGGCGGCAAACCCGCTTCGTGTATCTTGTGGGGCCCCCCGGGGAGCGGCAAGACGACCATCTCACGGCTGCTGGCGGCACGCGAGGATTTCTCCTTCGAACAGATCTCGGCGGTCCTTGCCGGTGTCAAAGATGTGCGCGAGGTTATCGCACGAGCGCGGCTGAGGCGCGGAAGCCACGGGAAGGGAACGATCCTATTCGTCGACGAGATTCATCGATTCAACAAAGCCCAACAGGACGCGTTTCTTCCCCACGTGGAGGCCGGAACCATCGTTCTGATCGGCGCTACCACCGAGAATCCGTCTTTCGAGATAACCGCACCGCTTTTGTCGCGCTGTCGTGTCGTCGTCCTCGACAGCCTAAATGCCGACATGCTCCGCGAGCTGATCACCCGAGCGTTGGGCAATAGCGAGTGCGGACTGGGCGCCGACAATACTACGATCGATGAACAGGCCTTAGAGTTCCTCGCTGAACGTTCGCAGGGTGACGCGCGTGTCGCCCTGGGTGCGTTGGAAAGCGCCGCTTACCTGGCCGCCACGCGTGCTCGGGATAGCGGGAACGATCCGTACATCAGCCTGGAACTGGCCGAAGAGGGTATGCAGGCCAAGGCGCTGGCTTACGACAAGAGCGGCGAGCAACACTACAACGTAATTTCGGCTTTCATCAAGAGCATGCGCGCAAGCGACGCAGATGCGTCTATGTATTGGTTGGCGCGTATGCTCGAAGCCGGCGAAGATCCCCTGTTTATCGCCAGGCGCATGGTGGTGTTCGCAAGCGAGGATATCGGGCTTGCCGACGCTCAGGCATTGCCCCTGGCGATGGCCGTCAAAGAGGCCGTGTGCTTCGTCGGTTTGCCCGAAGCTCGTATCAACCTCGCTCACGGGGTCGCGTATTTGGCCTCGGCGGCGAAGTCGAACGCTTCGTACGTCGGCTTGGAATCCGCAACAGCCGAGGTTCGCGCAAGCGGCGCGACACCGCGCAAACCGCTCTCCTAAAACCCGCTAGTACTCGACCCGCACCAACACCAGCCCTTTCGCCGGGGCCGTGCGTCCCGCCTCGCAGCGTTCGGCGCCTTCGAGCAAGCGGGCAAACTCATCGACGCTCCGCCTTCCCAACGCCGCCTCCACCATGGTGCCGACGAGAACGCGTACCATGTTCTTCAAAAATGCCTCGGCCGTGACCTCGTAGATAAGCACCCCACACTCGGAAGTCCAAAGGCTCTTCTGCACGCGGCGACAGGTCGTCGGGGCTCCGCAATCCGAGGCTCGGAAGGCGCGAAAATCGTGACGGCCGACAACCATGGACGCCAGCTTCTGCAGCTCCGCCACATCCAGACGAGCGGGCAGATGCCAAGAGCGCGACTCCAGCAACGGCGAGCGAGGCCGGCCGTGAACGATGGTGTAGCGATAGCTGCGGGCCACCGCATCTCGGCGTGGGTCGAAGTCGGCCGTTACCGACTCGAGCGACACGACGGCGATGGAAGGCGAGGTGATGCCGTTCAACGAGGCCCGCAATCGATACAAATCAGTACCCTCGCTGACATCAAACGCGGCAACCTGGCCTTCCGCATGGACGCCGGCGTCGGTCCGCCCGGCGCCGGCAATCCGAACCTTACGCCGTGTAGCGATCTCGAGTGCGCGTTCGATCTCCGCTTGGATGCTCGGCGCGTTGGGCTGGACCTGCCAACCCGAGTACGCCGAGCCCTCGTATTCGACGATCGCCTTGACTCTCACCGTCCCGACCTCGCGCTGATCAGGGGCCGACTTCGCGTTCACCGGGCCCGGGCCCTTCGTCGCTGTTGCGCCCCGCGCAACGGTAGTCGTAGCGGTTGAACGCGTCTACGTAGGCCTGAGCACTGGCCATGATGATGTCGGTATGGGCACCGTGCCCGCGTACCACCTGATCGCCGAAACGCAGCACACAGGTAACGTCTCCGATTGCGTCGGTGCCGCCGGTCATCGCCTTGACCTGATAGCGATCGAGCTTCGGGTCAAGGCCGGCCGCGCGTTTGATCGCTTGATAGCATGCGTCCACCACCCCGTCACCACTGCTCTCGACGGTCTTCAACGTACCGTCGATTGCGAGCGTCACTTCGGCCGTCGGCTCTCCTTCGAGCGAACTCGATATGCGTAGGTCTTGCAATCGATAACGGTTCGCGGTTTCCGCATCTTCGGCGACGATCGAGAACAAATCCTCGTCATAGATTTCTTTCTTTTTGTCGGCGAGTTCTTTGAAGCGATCGAAGGCCTCGGCTACATCCACGCGTTCGATGTCGATACCCAGCGCGCGCAGACGCTGCGCGAAGGCGTGCCGCCCCGAGTGCTTTCCCAGCACCAGACGATTGCTGGTACGCCCCACGTGTTCCGGCCGCATGATCTCGTAGGTCAGTACGTTTTTGAGAACTCCGTCTTGGTGAATCCCCGCCTCGTGCGCGAAAGCGTTGTCTCCTACGATCGGCTTGGTCGGAGAAATCGGCACGCCGATCACTTTTGAGAGCAACTGACTCGACGGATAAATCTGCTCGGTGTGGATCCTCGTCGCCACCTTGAAGTAATCCTTGCGCGTCTCGAGCGCCATCACCACCTCTTCCATCGAAGTGTTTCCCGCGCGTTCTCCGATCCCGTTGACCGTGCATTCCACCTGCCGCGCGCCTCCCTCGACGGCGGCCAGCGAATTGGCGACCGCCAAGCCGAGGTCGTTGTGGCAATGCGCGCTCCAAATCACCTCGTCGCCACCGGGCGTCTCGGCCCGCAAGGTCGCAAACATCGCGCGGATCTGCGCGGGCGTTCCGTAGCCCGTCGTGTCGGGCACATTGCACACACGGGCCCCAGCCGCGATGACCGCGCCGAAGATTTCGACCAAGTATTCCATATCGCTGCGCGATGCGTCCTCAGCCGAAAACTCGACATAATCGACGTGCTGCTTCGCCCTCTCCACCGCCCAGACGGCCGCATCGATCACCTCGCGACGGCTCATGCCGAGCTTCTGCTCCAGGTGCAGATCCGACGTCGCGATGAATATGTGGATACCCGGATGCGCGCATCCATCGACGGCCGACAAAGCCTTGTCGATGTCGGCCTCGCGTGTGCGCGACAGACTGAGGACGATGGGGTGCTCGACCGAAGCCGCAACCCGCCGCACCGATTCAAAATCGCCCGGTGACGCGGCCGCAAAGCCGGCTTCGATCACGTCGACCCCCAGGGCGTCGAGTTGCATGGCGATGGTTACCTTCTCGTCCACGTTCATGGTGCAACCCGGCGACTGCTCGCCATCGCGCAGCGTCGTATCGAAAATTTGTACGAAATCTTGATCGTTCGTCATTTCCCTATTCCCTTTGCTGCGCGGGTCCCCTCGACGAGTCGGCCGGCCACCAACAAAAAAGCCGCGGGATCCCGCGGCTTTTTTTCAATTCGACCGCGGGCTTCTTCGCCGCCCGCAGTTCCATTCGGTGGCTTACGGTTCAGGCCACCTCGGAAACCCCGGACGGGATTCTAAGCAGAAGCCTGCGGAGAACCCGCTCTGTTGCCTCGCGGCTGCTATGTTCGGTGATCGGAGCCATTTGTCTCGCCTGTTGTCCGACTGTAACTCCTGCGCAAGTTCCGTGTCAACCGATCGCAACATCCCCGAAGCTGCAAGGCAGCAAGCTCGTATTGCGGCTCACGCCGGTAGTTTTGGCCGCGTGAACTATGCTTGTCGACAAAAGTACCGGCGGCGATAGCCCGTTTGGCATACCGGCAATATGCGTGGTAAACTGCCGGTATGCCCGACAATGCAGCGATCATCGATCGGATCTTCCAGCCTCCCAAGGGCAGCTACTTCCTGTTCGGCCCGCGCGGCAGTGGTAAAAGCACCTGGCTGCGGCGCTTGCACGGCGATGCCTACTGGGTGGATCTACTCGACGAGGGGCGCTTCCAACGCTACCTAGTCGATCCGGCCTTGTTTGCAGCCGAGCTGGATGCATTGCCCGATCGCTCGATGGTGGTTGTCGACGAGGTGCAGCGCCTGCCGAACCTCCTCAACACCGTCCACCAAAAGATCGAGGCCAAGCGCTTGCGCTTCGCGCTCTCGGGTTCGAGTGCCCGCAAGATGCGTCGGGCGGGCGTGAACCTTCTCGCTGGTCGTGCCGTGCGCCGCACATTCCATCCGTTTGTTCCCGAAGAACTCGGATCGGCCTTTCGCATCGATCGTGCGCTCGAGATCGGCACCCTGCCTTTGGTGTGGAACGGCGAAGATCCGGCCGCGACCCTACAAGCCTACGTCCAGCTTTACCTGAAAGAAGAAATCCAGGCCGAAGCCGCAACCCGCAACCTTGCCGGGTTCGCGCGCTTTCTTCCGATCGCCGCGCTCTTCAACGGTCAGAGCCTCAACGTGTCCTCGCTTGCCCGCGACGCAGGCGCGGCGCGCACCACGGTGCAGGGTTATCTCGAAGTCCTCGAAGACACCCTCTTCACGTTTCGCGTTCCTGCGTTCGAAGCACGCCTGCGCGTACGCGAGCGCCGTCACCCCAAGCTGTACTGGGTCGACCCGGGACTCGTCCGCGCCGTACTCGCCGCCGGAGGCGGAGGTGAGAGCGCAACCAGAGGTCCACTGTTCGAGGGGTGGATGGCACAACTGTTGCGTGTCTACAACGAGTATCGCGGGCTTGCTGAGGAGATGTTTTACTGGGCGCCGCTTGCCGCGCGATCGACCGAAGTCGACTTTCTGTTGCGGCGTGGCCGCGAATTCCTGGCCATCGAGGCCAAGACCTCGCGTCGTTACAAACCCGACCTGCTCAAAGGCTTGCGCGCCATAGGCGACCTGCCGCGCGTGAAGCGGCGAATTCTAGTCTATCTGGGTCGCGAACGACTGCGCCCCGAGGCCGGTATCGAAGTCGTCCCGCTCGCGGATTTTCTCGCCGAACTCGAACGGGGAACGATCTGAGTGCCCAGCCGGTCCTGTGCGGCGATGCGGATTACGCAACCATCGCCGCTTCACGTCGGGAGCGTTGTTGTAGCGGCCTTCCCGGCTTCCCCCATGTCGTCACCGTCGGCCTCGTCGTCGCTACCCCGCAGGCCGTGCCAGGCCCAAAGTACCGGACCCGAGACCACATAGATCGAGGCTGCCGTAAAGATCACCAACGGGTAGGCGACGACCATCACTTTCAAGAACAACACACCGAGTACAAGAATCCACAAAGGCTGCCGTTTGTTCAGCTTGACGGTCTTGAAGTTGTTGTAGGGGATACTGCTGACCATGAGTACGGCCAACGCGTAGGTAATCAAGAGAAGCGCCACATGCTTGTCGGGAAGACCGGAGCGGCCGACGTACTTATACATCAACACGACGGAGGCCAGCATCGCCGACGCCGCGGGAACCGGCAGCCCGAGAAAATGTCCGCGCGGAAGCACCGAAATCATCGTATTGTAGCGAGCCAAGCGGAGCGCGGAACAAGTTACAAACAACGCAATGGCAAGCCAGCCCCAAGGCCCCCAGGAAGTCAGTGCCCAGCGGTAAATGAGCATTCCGGGTGCAACCCCGAAGGACACCAAGTCGCACAGCGAGTCGTACTCGGTGCCGAAATGGCTGGTCGTGTTCGTGAGCCGGGCCACCCTTCCGTCGAGGATGTCGAAGATCTGCGCTGCGAATATAGCGAGGGCGGCGTTGGTAAAATGGGCCTGCATGGTCGCAACGATCGCGAAGATGCCGCAGAAGAGACCCGCGGAGGTCAATAGGTTGGGCACCAAATACACCCCGCGTCGGGCGCTGCTGATTTGACCCAGCTGTACGTGCCTCTGTCGCCTGTGTTTGCTCATAGAGATACCTTTGCTTGCGCTATCACGCTCGAGCCCGCCCGGACTCTTGCTCCCGGCACGACCGTGGCCCGAAGCTGTTCGGGAAGATACACATCGACGCGCGAGCCGAACATGATGAGGCCGAGCCTCTGGCCGCGCGTGAGCCGGCTGCCCTTGCTCACCCGGCAGACAATCCGACGCGCCATCCAGCCGGCGATCTGCACGACCACCATTTGCAAGCCGTCGTTGGAGTGTAGCAGAATCGCATTGGACTCGTTGACTTCAGACGCTTCGCTCGAATAGGCCGCACGAAACTTTCCACGATGATGTTCCACCGCGGCAACCTCGGCTGCGATCGGACTGCGGTTCACATGAACGTCGAGCGGAGACATGAAGATCGCGATCCGTCGCTTGGCCTCGGCCGACAGAGGATGTCCGAGCGGCAGATCTTCGACGGCGACAACTCGGCCGTCGGCAGGCGCAAGGATACTCGCATCGTCACCCTCGGGTTTTCGTTCGGGATCGCGGAAAAAGAGCAGCGCAGCAACCGCCAGCAAAGCCGGGACCACGGCAAGAAGGGGCCCGAGACTCACCCCCACGAGCACGGCGAGCAGCGCAGGCACGGCTGCCACAAAGTATCCTTCCCGCGCAAACTTCAACGCTACGCGCTCTCAGTTTTTCGCGCGGTCGACCAGCTTGTCCTGACCCAGCCAAGGCATCAGGGCACGCAGCTTGGCCCCGACCCGCTCGATGTCGTGATGCTCGCCCTCTCGCCGTAGCTCGCGAAAGCGCGGCAGGCCGCACTTGTATTCGGTGATCCATTCCTCGGCGAACTTGCCCGATTGAATCTCGCCGAGGATTTCCTTCATCGCTGCGCGCGTGCCCTCTCCGATAACGCGATTGCCGCGAGTCAAATCGCCGTATTCGGCCGTATTCGAAATCGAATAGCGCATGTTCGCGATGCCGCCTTCGTAGAGAAGGTCGACGATCAACTTCACCTCGTGCATGCATTCGAAGTAGGCCATCTCGGGGGCGTAGCCCGCTTCCACCAAGGTCTCGTATCCCGCACGGATCAGCTCGGTGAGGCCTCCGCACAGAACGGCCTGCTCTCCGAACAAATCCGTTTCGGTTTCTTCGCGAAAGGTCGTGCCGATTACGGCTGCACGGGTGCCGCCGATCCCGTCGGCGTAGGCAAGACCGACCATTTCGGTATCGCCTATGGGATCTTGAGCCACCGCGAGTAGGCAAGGCACCCCCGCGCCGCGAACGAACTCGCTGCGAACCAAGTGACCGGGGCCCTTGGGCGCGACCATGAACACGCCGCAATCATCGGGCGGAACGATTTTGTTGAAGTGGATGTTGAATCCGTGCGCAACAGAGAGATACACCCCGGATTTGAGATTCGGCCGGATTTCGGCTTCGTAGAGATCGCCGGCAAGTTCGTCGGGCACCAGCAGCATGACGACGTCCCCGCGGGCGGCGGCGTCGGCGACCGACAACACCTCGAGACCTTCGGCCTCGGCTTTTTTACGCGAGGAACTACCTTCACGTAGTCCGACGACCACCGTCACTCCACTGTCGCGAAGATTGAGCGCATGCGCATGCCCCTGGCTGCCGTAGCCGATAATCGCCACCGTCTTCGATTGAATCTTCTCCGGTTCGACTTCCGACTTCTCGTAGATTTTCATCCCACCTTCTCCTTACCTTTCGTTTTCTGTGTACGTTTCGGAGAAGCGACCGTCAACAAACGGTCGCCGCGGAACAAGGCCGCTTTTCCCGTACGCGCGATTTCCTTGATGTCGAAGGGCCTCAGCAGCTGGATCATCGCCTGTACTTTGTCCTCGCTGCCGGTGATCTGCACGATGTAGGAACGAGGACCGACGTCGACGATCTTGGCGCGAAATATTTCGACGATGTTCATCACATCGCGACGCGTCTCCGTGTTTGCTGCGACCTTGATGAGCGCAAGCTCGCGGTCGACGGCATCCCCCTCGCGGAAGTCGACGACTTCAATTACCGGCACCAACTTGTTGAGTTGCTTGTTGATCTGCTCCACGACCCCGGCGTCCCCCGTTGTCGTCAGCGTGATACGCGAGACGTCCGCGTCGAGCGTCTCGGCCACCGATAGGCTTTCGATGTTGAATCCGCGACCACTGAACAGTCCCGATACACGCGCGAGAACGCCGAACTCGTTTTGCACCAGAATCGATATCGTATGACGGGTGTGACTGCTCATCGTAGACTACTGCGGCGGCGAGGCGGACCCTCGATGCCCGGATGCAAAACGGGCTCGCTCTCAGGCTGAACGCTGCTGGCGTTCCCCCTTACGGAACTCCTCGAGGATTTTGGAGATTTTCGTCTTTTCGGCCAGCTTTTTCTTTTGGAGGTTCTTTCTGTCGACCTCTTCGAGCGGTGCAAGATGCGAACGCGAACTCAGTTCGTCAACTTGCGCCTTGAGTCGCGTGTGCTCTTCGTAGGCTCTTTTCAGCTCGGGGTTGGTTGCTGCGAGAGATTTTACCAAATCCTCATCATTCGCCTCCATGGGATACCTCCTTGTCCATGTCAAAATCGTCGGTACCATACAGTCCGACCGTATTGTTTTCAACTAGTTACCCCCTGACGGGGGCCGGCTGTCGAGACGGCGACGCGGTTGCGGTTGGGGACAGCCCGATCGCCTCCGACGTACAGCGGCAGCACTTGCCCGGCCGGCTTCGCGAAACCGTGTGCGTACAGGTCTGCAGCCGCTTCGGCCAACACCCCCGCTCGCCGAGCCGGGCACTCCACCACGAGCAAACCCGAGCCCGGATGACCACCGCCGGCAACTACCGTCGCGGCGCCCTCGCCTGTCAGAAGCCAGGCGCCGCCTGCTGCCTGCAGTCGCGTACACAGAGCCTCGGCCTCGAGCGCCACCGGGTCAAAGAGCGATTCGAAGAGCCCGCCGGCCCTAGCACCACAAACACGAAACCCGGCTGCGTAGACGCGCGTGCGGCCGGCAGGCAAAACTACGCACAGCCGACTACCCGACGGCGGCTGCGGCTCGACAGCGCGCGCAGCCAGTTCCAGGCTGCCCATGCCGACCACCGGCAAACGATTCGGCAGCGCCAACCCGCGCACCAGCGCGAGCCCGATACGCAGCCCCGTATAGGACCCGGGTCCGGTGGTGACGCCGCAGCAGACTAGAGAATCGGCGCCGAGCTTACGCTCCGCAAACAACCGGCCGATTCTTGCGGCAACGTACTCGGCGCGCGGCCGTGCGTCCTCAAGGTAGCTTTCGACCGACAAACGACCGTCAAGAGCCAGTGCAACCCCGGGGAGTCGGCCGCAGGTATCAACGGCCAGCACAGGGCCGGAGCCGGGGATCACCCGGAAACGATCCGATTCAAGTCGTTGAAGACGACGAACACCATCAGCGCAACGATCAAGAATACTCCCACCTGCTGAGCATATTCGCGATAACGCAAAGAGATCGGCCGGCCGCGCAGTCCTTCGATCAGGAAGAAAAACAAGTGCCCTCCGTCGAGCACCGGGATAGGCAACACGTTGATCACGCCCAGGTTGACGCTGATCAGGGCGAGGAACATCAAAAGGGGTTCCATCCCCGTATGGGCACGGTGGCTCGCCTCCTGCGCGATCATGATGGGGCCACCGAGATCGCGCGGAGACAGACGACCTTGGAACAATCGCCACAGGGTTTCAAAAATCGTCGCCGTCCACCGCCACGTTGCCTGAGCGCCGGCGGCAACCGCCGTCATCGCCCCGATCGGGTGGTGTTCGATATCGCGCTGGATGCCGATCACGTAGCGTTTGCCGATCACTTCGCCGAGATAGTCGCGATCGTCGCGTTGCTCGGGTGTGAGCGCAACGGTCCGTTCTTCGCCCCCGTCCGAACGGACGACGACCGAAAGGGTTCGTCCCTGGCTCGAACGAACCGAGTCATAGAGCTGGTCCCAATGATCAATGGGCGCACCGTCGATCGAAACCACGGTATCGCCCGCGAGAATACCCGCCGTTTGCGCAGGCGCGCCGTCGAGCAAGGCTCGTACGCGCGGGGCATCACTCGGGACCACTTGGCCGAAGTACCCGGCAACCCCAGCGAAAACGACGAAAGCGAAAAGGAAATTCACTCCCGGCCCGGCGGCTACCACCGAGGCGCGTTGCCAAAGTTTCTTGGCCGAGAAGCCGCGGCTCGGATCCTTCGGGGCCGAGTCTTCGGAATCGTCTTGCCCGGCCATGCGCACATAACCGCCCAGAGGAACCAAGGCCACGCGATACTCGGTCTCTCCCCAGGTTCTCGAGATCAAGGTCGGGCCGAAGCCGATGGAAAAAGTGAGGACCTCGACGTCGCACCATTTCGCGACCAGGAAGTGTCCGAATTCGTGAACGAAGATGACAAGCGCGAGGACGCCGATGGCGGCTGCGTAATTAGCGATAACCATTCGCGACTATTGTAGTCGATCCTTACCCCTTTGCCAGACGGAAAGCGCTCGGATACGGCTCAAACTGCTAGGACAGCATAGTAGTATATAAATACAGCCGGTAAAACCAGGCTATCGGTACGATCCAAGAGGCCTCCATGCCCGGGCAGAATCCAGCCGGAATCCTTGGCATCGAAGGCCCTCTTGAGCATCGATTCGAGCAGATCGCCTACAGCTCCGAGCACGCCGGCGACCGCTGCAACGCCGAAGGCCTCCCAGCCTCCCAGCACGCGTAGCATGGTCGCATTGACGACCACGCCCGCCAAGATGCTGCACGCCAGGGCCGCCAAGGCGCCTTCGACGGTCTTGTTGGGGCTTACGGCCGGCCACAGGCGGGTACGGCCGAAAGCACGTCCTCCGAAGTATCCGCCCACATCCCCGGCCATCG
>CAZKLE010000011.1:0-25597 GCA_964553415.1 uncultured Myxococcales bacterium | reverse complement strand
GGTGCAAGCCGAGCGCGAGCACTACCCGCTCGAAGGTTTTTTCGTGCGTCGACAGGTGAAAGAACACGGCACCGAGAAGAAGATCGACGGTTGTTTGGACCCTCGAGCGAGAATCGCGCTCCTCGAAGACGTTGTCACAACGGGGGCATCGACGATCGAGGCCATCGAGCAAGTCGAAGCCACCGGCGGCAAGGTTTCGTTGGTTGTGGCCGTCGTCGACCGTGAAGAGGACGATGGCCTGGCCCGGCTCGCCGAGCGCGCGGGCTCGGCAGAGGCGCTGGCGTCCAAGACCAGTGTCCGCGAGGCTTACCGGGCACGAGGATAAACGGGCCCGGACTTCGCCCGGGCCCGTTTCCAGCGCTGCCGGGCCCCCGCCCCTTGCGACGCGCACCGGATTCCTTCTTGGGCCTAGTCGGTTTCTACGCGCTCCGCGTTCAAATCTTGCCCTGCAGGAAGAACGCGATCACCAGCGCGTAGATGGCCAATGCCTCGATAAAGGCGATGCCGATGATCATAGGTGTCTGAATGCGGTCGGCCGAATTTGGATTGCGCCCGATCGATTCCATGGCGGCCGCAACGGCGCGGCCCTGTCCCAGGGCTGCTCCGAACGCAGCGCCGGCGATTCCTATCCCCGCCGCCAGTGCGATCATGCCGGTAGCGCCGCCATGGCCATATCCACCCTCGCCGGCACCCTCGGCCCAGGCCAGGGGAACCATACCAAAAACGACCACAGCCGATCCTATCAATCCGTAGATGAGTGTCTTAATACGTGTCATGTTTTGTTTCTCCTCTGCTTGTAGGCTCGGACTCCGACCTTCCACGACCTCTTCTATCCTCTTCCGCTAGCGGTCGTCCGATGCCTCGATCGTGCTCTCGCCCTCAGTGATGCTCCTCGCCGTGGCCGACGGCCAACGAAACGTAGATCACCGTGAGCAGCGTGAACACGAATGCCTGAATCAGCGATACAAAAGCGCCCAAAAAATAAAACGCGACGGGGATCACCAAACGCGTAAGACCGGTAAAGATTTCCAAGACCAAGTGATCACCGGTCATGTTTCCGAAGAGTCGCAACGCTAGTGAGAACGGCCGCACGAGGTTGTCGATCAACTCCAAAGGGACCATCAGCACCGCAAGCCACCAGATCGGACCGACGAAATGTTTGGCATATGCGAGCAGACCCTGGTCGGCGATGCCGATCGCGTTGTAGGCGAGGAAAGACGCGACTCCGAGTCCGAAGGTAATGTTGAAGTCGCCGGTCGGGGGCGCGAAGCCCGGCACCAGACCGATCAAATTGCTGATCAATATGAACAAGAAAAAGCTTCCGAACAGCCCGACGTACTTGTCCGCGTTGGCACCCAGGACTCCCTTGCCCATCGAGTACACACCATCGACGAGAAGTTCCGCCATGTTGCGGATGGTCAAGGTCTCGTCGGGGATGAGCGCCTGACCTTGCGCGCGGGCGGCAACGAGGCCGCGATGGGCCAAAAACGCGAACGCAACGAGCACCAGCGCAATGAAGGTCGCGGTCACAGTGTGCGCAGGCAGTTGATTGATGCCCGGGATCAGACCTACCCAGATGATCGGATGGGTTTCCATACTCCTTTCCTACTATTCCTGTTTCTCTCCGCCGCCGCGGCCGTAAGCGCCAGCCTCCAGCGGAGGCACCGGATCCCCGCTAAGCGTTGCTTCGATCAGCAACGCCACGAGCAGCAGCGACGCCCCCAAAGCAAACGACATCGGCTCTACATGCCATTGCATCATCACGGCGGCAAACAACAGCAAAACCATGAGGAACTTGGCCTGCAGCAAGAGCAGCGTCAGCCCCCGATTGGCCCTCGGGCGTATGAGTCTGGAAACAAGCGTACGGATCAAGAGAAAATCGCCGATCATAAACCCCGCCCCAAGCACGATATCGCGCGCGCTGCCCCATTGACCGAGCGCGGATGCGCCCGCACAGGCCAACATGAACACCAAAGTGAGCCATACTGCGCGCGTGAAGTCGACCGTACGCAGAATCATCCTTTGTCATCCTTATCATCGGCCGAATCCGACGGCCGGTTCGTCCCCATACGGCCGGCGCGGATCATAGCTCGCACGCCGGTCACCATCGCGGTCAACGACAACAGCAGCGTGAGAAGGCCGCTGCTGTGTAACCACAAATCCAGGCGATAGCCTATCCACGCCCCTGCGGCGACTCGCCAACCCAAGCTCCAGGCGAGCCCGAGGGCCTCGTACGCTCCTTGGCTCCCGCGCCCCGCCATTCTCTTGCTCACCCGTCGAACGAGGCGAGGGCGTCACGGGCGGCAACGATGGTTGCGTCGACGTCGTCAGCGGAATGCGCGGCCGACACGAACCAGGCTTCGAACTGTGACGGAGGGGCCCACACTCCGCGCTCGAGCATCGCACGGAAGAAGCGCGCAAAGGCCTCGGTGTCGGCCTTTGTTGCATCATCGTAATTGTCGACACCACCGGGTCCGAAGAACAAAGTCAGCAAACTCCCCGACCTTTGGACGCAGCCGGGGCGATCTCCCAGCGCCTCACGCAAGCCCGTCTCCAGGCGGGCCGAGATCGTCTCCAGGCGCTCGTAAAAACCTTCCTCCTCGGTCGCCCCGAGGGTCGCCAAACCGGCCGCTACAGCCAAGGGATTGCCCGCCAGCGTGCCCGCTTGGTACACAGGGCCGGCCGGGGCGATTTGATCCATGAGATCTTTGCGTCCGCCGTACGCGCCCAACGGTAAACCTCCTCCGAGGATCTTACCCAGGCACGTCAAATCGGGGCGCAGGCCGGCAACTTCTTGATAGCCGCCGGGACCGCTGCGAAAACCGCTTATCACTTCGTCGAAAATGACCAGAGCGCCGGCATGATGCGCAATCTCGATCAACTCTTCCAAAAACCCCTGCCGCGGCGGCACGACACCCATATTGCCGGCCACCGGTTCGACAATGACGGCAGCCGTCCGGTGTCCGCAAGCCCGACGTAACGATGCGGGGTCATTGAAGACCGCAAGCCTCGTCAGGCTGCTCACGGACTCGGGAACCCCCGGGCTGTCGGGAACCCCCAGGGTCGTCGCCCCGGAACCCGCACGCACCAGCAAGCCGTCGCTGTGACCATGATAACAACCTTCGAATTTGATGATCTCGTCACGCCCGGTCGCCGCTCGGGCCAAACGTAAAGCGCTCATGGTCGCTTCGGTGCCCGAACTGACCAGACGCAACTTCTCGATGCTGTCGAAACGCGAGCACACCGATTCAGCGAGGCGCACTTCTGAGGCCGTACAGGCCCCAAAACTCGTCCCCTTACCGGCAGCTTCTACCACGGCTTCAACAACCGCCGGGTAGGCATGACCGAGCAGCATCGGGCCCCAGGAGCCGATGTAGTCGGTATAGACGTTGCCGTCGACGTCGCGAATGCGCGCACCTTGGGCCGAAGCCACAAAGCGCGGATTTCCGCCGACCGCCTGCCAGCAGCGTACCGGTGAATTCACGCCTCCGGGCATGCAGACTCCGGCGCGCCGGAACAGTGCCTCCGAGATCTTCGTCGCTTGTGCTGCTTTGTTCGGCACGGCTGTTCCTCCGTATTAGCCAATGCGGAAAACGGCCAGAAAAAACAAAGGCATAGAACTCACCATTACCCCATCGCCGATCCGCCTATGCAGCCGCGGTGCCGGATCGTGGCCTGCCTCGCCCCCACAAGTGTCTGACTTAGCGACTATTTCGCTATGAGAGAGATGCGCAGGGTCGACTCGCGAGGCAAAGCGGCGGCGCGGGCGCTTGCGTTGCGAAGCGGCAGGCATAACCTCCGCTCCCGGCTGGCGACTTTCGGCCGTATTCGAGCCTCCGGCGGGCCCGCAGCGAGCGCCCCGGCCACAGAAGATTGTCCTGTTGCGCAGTTATCCACAGCTGTGGATTGAACTGTGCGTAAATAGAGAGGGCGGGGTGGATCCAGGCTCGACGAACAACTTTCAATCCCTTTGGAATCAGGCACTTACGGTCCTCGAGGCCAGCGTGAGCCAGCATGATTTCGACACTTGGATCCAACCCATCAAGCCTCTTCAATACAGCGGTACTGCTATCGAAGTCGCCGTACCCGACCAGCTATTCGCCTCGTGGCTCGAAGAGCATTTTCTCGAACAGCTCCGCAGCAGCTGGGAAACGGTGAGTGGGACACGAGCCGAATGGCGTTTTGTATGCATGCCCTCCGGCGCTCAGCCGAGTCTATTCAGCGGCACGGCCCCGACCCTCAATCGACGCTCCGGGCGACCACGCGGCAGTCTGATCGCCGGCTACTCGTTTCACAACTTCGTCGTCGGCCCAAACAACCAGTTCGCACGAGCCGCAGCCTGGGCAGTGGCTCAACAACCGGGCACTTTGTACAACCCGCTGTTCATCTACGGCGGCGTCGGCCTCGGTAAAACCCACCTGGCGAACGCCATCGGTCACGCCATCCTAGGCCAAGATTCGAAAACTCGTGTAATGTTTTCCTCTTCGGACGGCTTCACCAATCAACTCATCGACGCGATTTCGAAAAATAAGGCCCAGCAGTTCAAGAACCGAGTACGCCAACTCGATGTTCTGATCGTCGATGACGTCCAATTTCTCTCCGGCCGCGAAAGAACCCAGGAAGAGTTTTTCCATATCTTCAACGTTCTCTACGAGCAGGGAAAACAAATTATTCTGACGTCGGACACCGTGCCCAATGAACTAGACGGTATCGAAGAAAGATTGTGCAATCGTTTCGGATGGGGCCTGGTAACCGATATTCAGCCCCCGGACACGGAAACCCGACAAGCGATTCTCGAGCGCAAGGCCGCCGACGAAAAGATCAAGCTACCAAGCGACGTTGCCTCTTACATCGCCGTCCATATAGACTCCAACATTCGTGACCTCGAAGGCGCATTGACTAGAATCACTGCTTACGCGTCCCTGAATCACGTCGCGATCGACGTTGGTCTGGCCGAACGATTGCTCCTCGCCGTTTGCGGACAATCCCGGCCGAAGCTTCGCTTCGAAGACATCGAACGGGGGGTAACCTCCCATTTCGGACTTCAGCCGGGCGAATTGAAAGCCAGGCGACGAACCAAGAAAGTCGCCGAAGCTAGGCAAGTGGCCATGTATCTGATGCGACAACACATGGGTGCATCGTACCCGTCTATAGGTCAGTTTCTCGGCGGCCGAGATCATTCAACGGTCGTCCATGGCTTCCAAACAGTGCAGAAACGATGCCGGGACGACCTCCGTTACCGACGCATGCTCGACAAAGTTTCCAGGGTCATAGGCTGTGGATAAGCCTTACCTAGTTTAATGCTCTCCTACGCGCAACGGCACCCTCCACTTCAACCTCGCCGGTTTAATCCATTTTCCGCAAGTTTTCCGCACGCTGCTTGTGCGGAAAAAAAACGTTTTACATTGCTTACTTGGAATTGCTATCCCCGGTTTTGCGCTTATCTATAACAACAATAAAATTAGAACACTCTCTTTAGAAAGGCTGACTGCTTATGAACATCAAAATCGAACGCGAGATTCTTCTGGCAACTCTGACGCGCACACAAGGTATCGTTGATAAACGGCAACCGTTGGCTGCAATTTTGACCAACGTCTTACTCAGCGCAGAAAGCGGCGAACTGACAGCGATTGCCACCGATCTGGAAGTCAGTCTTCGTCAATCCTGTTCTGCGACGGTGAGTGAATCGGGAAAGATCTGTGTATCGGCAAGAACACTCTTCGAAATCATCCGCGCAGCCTCCTCCGACCAGATCACTCTTCACGAGTTGGAAAACCAAGGCTTAGAGGTCACCTACGGACGTAGTAATTTTAAGTTGTTGGGAATTGATCCGGAGGACCACCCTGGAATGCCCCAACCGGAGGCCGCCAAGGGAAAGAGCAGCCAAATCAAGATCGCCGCCGCCCAGCTGGCCGAAATGATTCGAAAGACTGTCTTCGCGGTGTCGAGCGACGACAGCCGCGCCAATCTGGCCGGCGTTTTCTTGGACAAGACAGATGACGGGCAAGGTGTTCGTATGGTGGCTACGGACGGCCATCGCTTAGCAATTATCGAACGCAAGAGTCAAAGTGGAACGGTTGATACAGGAGTGATTCTCCCTCGCAAAGGGGTAACCGAACTGGCTAAGCTCCTGCAGGACCGAGACGAAACAGTTACACTCTCGATTACTGCGAGCGACGCAATTGTTGAGATGGGCGATTGCACGATTAGTATGCGCTTGGTCGAAGGAACTTTCCCCGACTACAAACAGGTTATTCCCAAAGAATCTCCCAACGTGGTTCGTGGCGAACGCGACGATTTTTTACAATCCCTGCGACGTGTATCGATCCTTTCCGGAGAGCGCGCCCGTGGGGTGCGCTTCGCATTGGAGCCCGGGAGCGTAACCATCACGGCCAACAATCCCGACATCGGCGAAGCCCGCGAGCAGCTCGAAGTCGAATACAACGGCCAGGAAATAGAAATCGGTTTCAATGCCCGATACGTTCTTGACGTCTTGACGGTCCTCGCCGAAAGCAGCCACGTAGAACTCTGTTTGAACGACCAGCTGAGTCCGGGACTACTACGCACCGATGACCCCAATTACAGCTATGTGGTTATGCCCATGCGGATCTAAAAACACCCGCTAAACCCCTGAAAGAACAGGCCTTTACTCGCTACTAGTAACTTTACTTTTCAACCGCCTACTGATAGTTTCTGCTATCTTGCAAGTACCTGTAGACCGTCGGCCGGGCGCAAGCCGGCTGCTACACTTTTTCACCGCGGGCCGGGCGTATTTGCCGGCGGAGGTCTATCGCCTTCATGGCAACAAAAAAGACGAATAAAAATCTTTCTCAATCCCCGACCACAGTAGATAAGACGCTGAAAAAACAAGGGAAAAAAGAATACACTGCGTCCTCGATCCGTGTTCTGGAAGGCCTAGAGGCGGTTCGTAAACGGCCCGGGATGTACATCGGGGATACCAGTGAACGGGGACTTCATCACTTGGTTTTCGAGGTTGTCGACAATTCGATCGACGAAACCTTAGGGGGCTACTGCAGCGAGATTCGTGTCGAGATTCACATTGACAACTCGATTACGGTTGCCGACAACGGCCGTGGAATTCCGGTTGATCTTCATCCGACCGAGAAGATATCAGCTGCCGAGGTCGTAATGACCAAACTGCATGCCGGCGGCAAGTTCGACAAAGGGTCCTACAAGGTGTCGGGAGGCCTTCACGGAGTCGGAGTCTCCGTAGTCAACGCTCTATCGGAAACACTGCAACTTGAAATTCACCGTGACGGAAAAGTCTATACGCAGGACTACGAGAGGGGGGTACCGAAGAAGCCTCTCGCCGAGGTCGGTAAGACGAAGAAACGAGGGACGATCGTTCGCTTCAAAGCCGACGAGACTGTTTTCGAAACCGTGGATTATAGTTTCGACGTTTTGGCGAGCCGCCTGCGCGAGCTGGCCTTTCTCAATCGTGGCGTCAAGATTGCGCTGACGGACGCGCGTGATGGCGGAAAGTCTCTTGAACTCCACTACGAAGGCGGCATCGTCAGTTTCGTCGAGCATATCAACAAGGCGAAAGGAAAAATTCACAGTAAGGTCGTTTACCTGGCCGGCAACAAAAACGACGTCGATATCGAAATCGCATTGCAGTGGAACGACGGTTACTCGGAAAATGTCTATACCTTTGCCAACAACATCAATACGATCGAGGGGGGCACGCATCTCAGCGGCTTCCGTGCCGCCCTGACGCGAACGCTGAACAGCTATGCCAACGCAAACAACATGTTCCGCAAAGGCGACACGGGCATCGAAGGTGACGACGTCCGCGAAGGCCTAGCGGCGGTTCTCTCGGTCAAAGTTCCCGAGCCCCAATTTGAGGGCCAGACCAAAACGAAGCTTGGCAACAGCGAGATCAAAGGCCTCGTTGAAGCGGTGGTCAACGAGAGCTTGGGGGATTATCTCGAAGAACACCCGACATCAGCTCGCCGTATCGTCGGCAAGTGTATGGACGCGACGCGTGTACGACTGGCTGCCCGTAAGGCAAAAGACCTTGCACGTCGAAAAGGCGCTCTTGATTCTGCCGCACTGCCGGGAAAACTAGCCGATTGCCAAGAACGCGATCCGGCGCGGTCCGAGCTTTATCTGGTTGAGGGTGATTCCGCCGGTGGTACCGCCAAACAAGGGCGTGATCGGAAGAACCAGGCGATTTTACCCTTGCGGGGCAAGATCCTTAACGTCGAGCGGGCTCGCTTCGACCGCATGATCTCCTCCGAAGAGATCCGCGTGCTGATTACGGCCTTGGGTACCGGCATCGGGCCACAAGACCAATCGATCGACAAGCTACGCTACCAAACGATCGTGATCATGACCGATGCCGATGTTGACGGTTCCCACATCCGTACCCTGCTTCTGACGTTTTTTTACCGGCACTTTGAAGAGGTGATCCGGCGCGGGCACCTCTACATAGCTCAGCCGCCGCTGTTCCGCGTGAAAAAAGCGAAGGTCGAAAAATATCTAAAAGATGAGTTGGCTTTGACCGAGTATCTTATCGACCTTGGTGCCGAAGATGTTCAGATTCGGTCGAGTCGCTCGAAGAAATCGATCGTCGGCTCAGCTCTCAAGGCGACGTTGAAAAAACTCCAAGACATGGAATCGTTGCTCAGCGTTCTCGAGAGAAAGGGTCGCGATAAAGAACTCATGGTGTTGGTTGCGGGCGCATCCGAGATCACGCCGGAGTTGCTCGGTAACAAGCAGAAGCTCCGTGCCGCCATGAAACGCATAGAGCGGTTGATCGAAGAGGAAGTGCCGGAATTGCTGCCGGTTCGTTTTCGTTACCAAGAGGATCAAGAACACGGCTGCGAAAGCGTTGCTATGATTTCGAAACTCAACGGTTCAGCCAGCGAAAGCCTCTTGAACAAAGAGCTTCTCGAATTACCGGAGTTCGTCAAGCTGCAGGCGATCGCAGGAGACCTCGCGGTTTTGGGCCAGCCTCCTTTTCATATTTCGATCGGCAAAGCAGAGGCAACCGCAGCTTCAGTGCGGGAGCTGAACAGCGTGATCATGACGGCTGCCCGCAAGGGTCTCGAAGTGCAGCGCTACAAGGGTCTCGGTGAAATGAACGCCGAGCAGCTGTGGGAAACCACCATGAATCCGGAAACGCGCACACTCTTGCAGGTACGTGCCGACGACGCACAAGCGGCCGATGCCATCTTCTCTCGCCTCATGGGAGACGATGTTAGCGAACGCCGCAGGTTCATCGAAGAAAACGCTCTGAACGTGCACAATCTAGACATCTGATGGATTCTTCCCTGAAAAAGGCGAAAATCCCGGTCAACATCGAAGACGAGATGCGTACGTCCTACATGGACTACGCAATGAGTGTCATCGTCGGTCGCGCGCTTCCGGACGTTCGTGACGGCCTCAAACCCGTACACCGCCGCGTTCTCTACGCCATGGACGACCTCGGCAATGAGTGGAACAAGGCTTACAAGAAATCGGCACGGGTGGCCGGCGACGTGATCGGCAAGTACCACCCTCACGGCGAGTCGGCGGTCTACGATACCATCGTTCGTATGGCGCAGGATTTCAGTCTTCGCTATCCGTTGGTGGACGGACAAGGCAACTTCGGATCGATTGACGGCGACCCTCCCGCGGCTATGCGTTATACCGAGGTGCGCATGGCTCGTATTACCGGCGAGCTGCTCGCCGACCTTGAAAAAGACACCGTCGAGTTTGTCCCCAATTACGACGAGACTCTCAAAGAACCGTCTGTACTTCCGGCGAAGATTCCCAACCTCTTGATCAACGGATCGGCGGGAATCGCCGTCGGCATGGCGACCAATATTCCCCCGCACAATCTCGGGGAAACCTGCGGCGCCGTGCGCGCCCTCATCAAGGATCCGGACCTGACGATCAAGCAACTCCAAAAGATCGTCAAAGGCCCCGACTTCCCGACCGGAGCCGTGATCCATGGCCGCAAAGGCATCGTTGATGCTTACAATACCGGTCGGGGTATTCTGACCATCCGAGCGGTAGCGAACACGGAAACCGACAGCCGAACCGGACGTTCACGCATCATTGTCACCGAGATCCCGTACCAGGTGAACAAAGCCAGGCTGATCGAGAAGATTGCGGTTCTGGTCAACGCGAAGAAGCTCGACGGAATCTCCGATCTCCGTGACGAGTCCGACCGCCGCGGTATGCGTATCGTTGTAGAACTCAAACGCGATGCCGTTCCGATGGTGGTGCTCAACAATCTGTACAAGCACACATCCATGCAAGAGAGCTTCGGTGTGATCATGCTTGCGCTGGTAGGCGGTCGCCCGCGGCTCCTCAATCTCAAGGAAATACTCGAGCAGTTCCTACTACACAGGAAAGAGATCATCAGGCGCGCAACGGCGTTTGATCTGAGGAAGGCCGAGGCTCGTCTCCATATTCTCGACGGTCTAAAGATCGCCCTCGATCATCTTGATGCTGTGATCAAGTTGATACGCGCGGCCAAGGACGCGGCGATCGCCAAAGCCGGCCTGGTGACAAAATTCGACCTGAGCGAAATCCAAGCACAAGCCATTCTCGACATGCGCTTACAGCGGCTTACGGGTCTCGAGCGCGATAGAATTCTTGCCGAACACAAAGAGGTCAGCAAGCTCATCAAAGGCTTGCGTCGGATACTTGCCGACGAGCGTGAGGTCGACAAGATTATCGATGCGGAGATGGAGGCCCTCGTAAAACAGTATGGGGACGAACGTCGCACGGAGATTGCCCCCGACGCGACCGACATATCCATCGAAGATATGATCGTCGACGAAGACATGGTGGTTACCGTGTCCCACGACGGCTACATCAAACGTAATGCTACCACCCTGTATCGGCAGCAGCGTCGCGGTGGCCGCGGCAAAATGAGCGCGGGGACGAAGGGGGAAGATTTCGTCGCGCACATGTTCGTTGCCTCTACGCACTCCTACATCCTATTCTTCACCAACCGGGGCCGGGTGTATTGGAGGAAGGTCCACGAACTGCCGCAGGCCGGACGCGCCGCGCGTGGGAAGGCTATCGTCAATCTTCTTCCGCTCGAGCCGGGAGAGACCCTTTCGGCGTTCCTTCCGGTACGTGAATTCACGGACGGCCGATTTGTGTTGTTCGCTACCGCGAACGGTACCGTGAAGAAGACCTCGTTGATGGATTATTCGCGCCCGCGCGTCAACGGAATCATTGCGATCAAGCTCGACAAGACCGACGAACTCATTTCGGTGCGTCTGACGGACGGCAATCAGCAGGTCGCGTTGTCGACGCGAAGGGGGATGTTGGTGCGGTTCGAAGAGACCGAAGCCCGGCCTATGGGACGCGGCGCAGCCGGCGTTCGCGGCGCTAAGCTCGAGAAGGGCGATGGCGTCGTCTCGATGGAAGTAGTGCAGCCGGGGGCTTTGCTGCTGACGGTATCCGAAAAAGGGTACGGCAAACGCAGTCCGATCGACGATTATCGTTTGGTCCACCGTGGGGGAAAGGGGGTCCGGACCATGAAGGTTACGGCCAAGACGGGTCCGGTTGTCGGTGTCTTACAGATCCGCGAGGATGATCAAGACATCATGCTGGTCACCGACGGCGGTAAACTCATCCGCATACCGGCCGCCGGTGTACGGGTGATCGGACGCAACACCCAAGGGGTACGGCTGGTGAGGGTGGAGAGCGACGGTTCCGAGTCCGTTGTTTCGGTGGCGCCTGTTGCCGAAAAGGAAGTTCCTATCGAGGAACTCGACCCCTGACGGGCAGCAAATCGATGAACGTTGCTGTCGTAGGAGCGGGAAGTTGGGGAACGGCACTGGCGGCTGTCCTTGCCAAGAACGGTCATAGAACTACCCTGTGGTCGCGGGGCGACGAAGTCGCCGACGCGATCAACGAAAAACACGAGAACAAGGTCTATTTGCCGGGCATCAAACTGCCCGAGTCCTTGACCTCTGCTACCGATCTCGAGACGGCCGTCTCGGCCGCTGAGCTGGTGTTATCCGTGGTCCCTTCGCACGCGATGCGTGAGACCATGGAGCGTGCCGCCGATTTCGTCGGCGACGGCGCTCTCGTTGTCTCGGCGAGTAAGGGCATAGAAGACGGCAGCTACAGGACCATGTTCGAAGTCCTTGCTGACTGTGTCGGTAACGAGCAGCGGATCGGTGTTGTCTCGGGCCCGAGTTTCGCTGTCGAGGTTGCGACCGAAGTCCCTACGGTGGTTGTGGCGGCAGCGCGTACCGATCCGGTTGCCGAGAGGATCCAGAAGGTGTTTGCCAACGACCGTCTGCGGGTTTACCGATCGACGGATGTCATGGGTGTCGAAATCGGCGGGGTCGTGAAAAATGTCATGGCGATTGCCACAGGGGTTTCCGACGGGCTCAACTTCGGGCACAACGCCCGGGCGGCGACGATTACCCGGGGCTTGGCGGAGATTACGCGATTGGCCGTGGCGCTCGGTGCCGAGAAGGAAACCCTCTACGGGTTGTCCGGCCTTGGAGACCTGGTTCTTACCTGCACAGGCGACCTCAGCCGCAACAGACAGTTGGGATTACGTTTGGGCCGAGGTGAGAACATCGAAGGAATTCTTGAAGGGATGCGTATGGTAGCCGAAGGGGTGCGCAACACCCGTGCGGTCAAGGAACTCGCCGACCGCAACGGCATAGAAATGCCCATCGTAAATGCAGCCTACAAAGTTCTCTATGAGGGCATGGCCCCGAGCGCAGTCCTGGAGGCTTTGTTCTCGAGGCCGCTGAAACCCGAGTTCGGCTGAAACTCCGCCGGGTGTATAGGTTCCTGGTGGGGAAGGGTCGGCCGGATTGACAAGCCCCTGACCTCATGAGAGCTTGCTGCGGTTCAGGTGCTTGCGTGTTGTCGCGCAGGTTGAATCGTGTGGTCGAGGTACCGTCGCTATGAAGCGAACTTTCCAGCCCAGCAATGTAAAACGCCGACGTCGCCACGGTTTCCGGTCTCGAATGTCGAGTCCGGGCGGGCGGAGCGTACTCAGCGCAAGGCGTGCGAAGGGACGAAAACGGCTGACGGTGTCTACGCCGGCGAAACGGGCGAAACGGTAGCCGGCCGCGATTTCACATTCCCACCGCGGGTACGGATCCGAAAACGCAGAGAATACCTGCGGATCCAGCGCGAGCGCCGAGCGAGGAGAACTCGGCACTTCATCGTCATCAGTGTCCCGGTTGCTACGGGTCAAACCAGGCTGGGTCTCACCGTAAGCAGCAAGGTGGGTGGCTCAGTCCGGCGGAATCGAGTGAAGCGACGAGTAAGGGAGATTTTTCGAAAGTATCGTAAAGAATTGCAGCCAGCCCAAGACCTCTTGATTATTGCGCGGGCGGGTGCGGACACATTGAGCTACTGGGAAATTGAGGCGGAACTTCGGAACCTCTTGGTTCCGCGAGCATGAAAAGATTGCATGCCACAGCCAACAGGTTGGTGACGGTCCTGCAGCCGATCAGAAATTCGATCGGCTTGCTGCTCATCGGCCTCGTCGGACTCTACAAGGCCGTGGTATCCCCGTTGTTGGGGTCGCATTGTCGCTTCCACCCGACTTGCTCGACCTACGCCGAGCAGGCCATCCGAGAGTACGGCCCGCTCGGCGGGTCCGTACGAGCGCTCACGCGTATAGCGCGCTGTCACCCGTTCTGTGAGGGGGGGTACGACCCTCTGCACTGACGGACGAGAGGTCCACCACGCTGGCTGCGGCCCGATGGAGGCCGCTTCGTGGAGCGAAACGCACTACTGGCATTTGTCATATCGATAGCCATTCTCATCGGCTATCAGATGCTGTTCGAGGCACGGGCACCGAGCCCGCAGTCGGCGGACGGGCTCGCCTCCGCCCCGGTAGCCGCCGACGGCTCGCAGGAGGCTCAGGCCGTGGACAGCGGTGGTGGTAGCGCTCGCGGCACGCAGCCTGGGAGAGCCGCGGGGCTCGAAGCTCCGAAGCCAAAGCTCCCTGCGATTGCCGTGGCGCAGACCGAGGTGACCCCAGAGCGGCCCCGGCTCGACGTTCCCGAGCAGACTTTTACCGTCGAGACGGATTTGTATGCGGCTACCTTGAGCTCTTGGGGGGGGCGCCTGGTCGACTTCACGCTCAAGAAGTTCCGCCTGACCAATGACCCCGAGAGTCCCCTCCTAAACATGGTGCACAGCCAAGGCGAGCTTCCTCTGGGGCTGCAGTGGCCATCCAAGGACAGCTCCAAGGTGCTCGACGACAGCCACGTCGCCTATACTGTCGAGGGTGGTCGGCACAGGCTGCACGCCGGAGAAACTACGCAGCTGGTCTTGCGGGGCAGGGGGCCCGAGGGCGAGCGGATCACCAAGACGCTGCACTTTCTCGGGGATTCCTATGTGCTGGATTTCAGCGTTTCGGTCGAAGGCCGCAGCGATCCGCGTTTGGCAGTCTCTTGGACGCGGGAAGTCGCCGGTAAAGGATCGCGTTTTGCCGGTATTGATGGTCCGGCCGCGTTGATCGACGGTAAGCTAAAGGCCAAAGCGGCTGCCAGATTGGATCCCTCCGAGGCGGAACGGCATCAGGGCGATATCGCCTGGGCGGGTTATGCCGACCATTACTTCTTGGCGGCCTTTGCTCCGACCGGCGACTTGCAGCACGAGTTCGTCGCCCTACGGCAAGGCAAAATCGGCGTTGCCACATTGTGGACGGCCGGGGCCGCCGATACGGTCGATTTCAAACTGTTCGTTGGCCCGAAACGCCTGGCCGTCTTGCGAGCGGCCGGCCACAAACTCGACGGTGCGATCGACTTGGGTTGGTTCTCGATCGTAGCTCGTCCGATGTTGTGGTTGTTGCTCTTTATCGGTCGCTTCACTGGAAATTATGGGTGGGCGATCATCATCCTGACGATTCTCATCAAAGTCGTCATGTTTCCTATCAACCAACGCCAGAGCAATGCCATGAAGGCCATGCAGCGCATTCAGCCGGAGCTCAAAAAGATCCAGGAGAAGTACAAAGACGATCGCGAGACCCTGAACAAGGAAATGATGGAGCTCTACAAGCGCCACAAGGTCAACCCTCTTTCGGGCTGCCTCCCTATGGTCTTGCAGATACCGGTGTTCATAGGCCTATACAATGGGTTGCTGCAGTCCATCGAGCTGCGCCACGCGCCGTTCCTAGGCTGGATCAATGACCTTTCGCAACCGGATCGGCTTGGAGCGTTGCAGTTGCCCTTTGTCCATCCCGCCGGAATTCCCGTACTGACCTTACTGATGGGCCTGAGCATGCTCATCCAGCAGCGTATGACCCCTTCGACCGGAGATCCGACCCAACAGCGCATGATGATGCTGATGCCGGTCGTGTTTACCGTCATGTTTGTAAATTTTCCCGCCGGCCTGGTGATCTACTGGTTTGCCAACAACGTTCTGACGATTGCGCAACAGTATGTCACCAACCGCTCGGACACCTAGGAGCAGTTGATGCCGACTTCGGTAGAAGCACAAGGACTCACAGTTGACGAGGCTATTCAGACGGCCCTGAATCAGCTCGGCGCTTCGCGCGACCGAGTGGAGATACAAATCCTTCACCATCCACGAGGAGGGTTTCTCGGTATAGGCGCGCGCCGAGCCAAGGTGCGAGCCACCTTGCGCCAGGACGCCTTCCGGGACGGGCAGGAGTTCGATATGGCGCCGCGCCGGAGGCCGGCCAGGCGCAGGCGGGGCCGCGGACGCGGCGAGGGGGGCAGCGACGATAGCGGGAATCGCGGCGGCAAAGGAGCCGACGCAACAGCGGCGCCCCAACGAGATCTGCGTGATGCAGACCGGACCGCTCGTGGCACCAAGAACGCCGCAGCGGCTGAAGGAGCGCCCAAACGGGGACGGCGACGGCGCGGTGGACGCTCGCGAAGCGGTAGAGGTTCGGCCGCCGGACAAACCGCCAACGGCGGGAGCAGCGACAACCGTGCGGAATCTGACAAGCCCTCGAGGCAGGTCGATCGGCCGAAGGGTGCATCGGGCACCCGCCGCAAGGATCCGGCCCCATCCGCTTCGGGAACATCGCCGTCTGCGGCCGGTAAAGCGGTTTCCGAGTCGGTGACCAAGGCACAAGCCCGAGCTGTGCCGGACGCGGTCGGCGAAGTTGGGTCGAAGGGCGCGGGCGCTACGATCGCGGCGCTTTCGTCGCCGGGTGCTCAGGCCCCATCGGCTGCGGATCTGGAAACCTTGCGCGACCAGGCGGGGAAACTCACGGCCGGCCTGATCGGCAAAATGGGGTTCGAGGCCACCGTTGAGGTGGGGTTGCACGGCCGCGAGCAGCCCCAGGTTGTCGTCAGGGTCACCTCGGAATCCGAAGGAATGTTGATCGGGCGGCGCGGCCAAACCCTCGATGCGCTCGAGCATATTCTCAACCGTATGATCTTCGCCGGCGAGACAGCCGGAACCACGGCCGTCACGCTCGATATAGGCGGGTACCGTGAACGCCGTCGACACTCTCTCCAGGACACCGCCACGCGTTTCCGTGACCGGGCTTTGATCGAGCAGCGTGCGGTGCAAATTTCTCCGTTGAGTATGCGCGACCGACGCATTGTGCAGGAGGTTTTAGGAGACGACCGTACGGTGGTGCTCAAGGTAGTCGGTAGCGGGCCCTATCGGCGTATCCAAATCCGCCCCGCCGGTATGGCGGAAGCCCCGGTTTCCGAAGCCGGGAGCGGCGCCGAGACCGAACGCGAGCACGATGACCATCTAGGCAGCGAAGAGTCCTGAACTCGTGTGTATCGTGCCGATTGCATAGTCGCTTGTGCCACCGCCCCGGGACGCGGGGCGATCGCCATTGTGAGGATCAGCGGTGGCGAAGCGGGGTCCGTTCTCGGTCGAATATTCCGTCCGAGCAAAGCCCGTTCGTTACGGCCGTGGCGTCTGGTGCACGGCCGGGTCGTTGATCCCGATACCGGTGCGGAGTTGGATGAAGCTCTCGCCGTTCTGATGCCCGCCCCGAGGAGCTACACCGGCGAGGACTGCGTGGAGATCCAGGTTCACGGTTCCCCGCTGATCGTCGAACAGCTTGTGCAGTACGCGCTTCGAGCCGGTGCACGACTGGCCGAGCGGGGGGAATTTACGCGTCGGGCTGTCCTGAACGGGCGCATCGATCTGCTACAGGCTGAGGCTGTCGCCGACCTCATCGACGCCCGTGTTGAGGCTGGTGCGCGTGCCGCGTGGTCGCAACTCCAGGGGGCACTGTCGCTACGGCTCGAGGGTTTGCGCTCGCGTATTCTCGCCATTCTGGCGGAAGTAGAGGCTGCCGTCGATTTCAGCGATGACGAACCCCAAGTTATGGAGGCCGGAGCGCAGCGTCTCCTTGTGGATGCCCTGTGCTCGGATATCGCGGAATTGCTCGGGGGATTTGCCGCCTGCCGTCGCTTCCGGGAAGGTTTTCGCACAACCCTTGTGGGTAGGCCGAACGTCGGCAAGTCGAGCCTCATCAACGCCCTGCTAGGCTGCGGCCGGATGCTGGTTTCCGACGAGCCGGGCACGACCCGGGACACGGTCGAAGAAACGGTGGATCTCGGCGGATTGGCATTTGTCTTGGTGGACACGGCGGGGGTGCGGCCGTCGCGGAGCAAGGCCGAGCAGGCCGCTATCGAGCGTACTCGCCAAGCCGTATCCGATGCTGATATCGGGCTCTTCGTGGTCGATGGTTCCACGGCCATCACGGACGAGGATTTCGCGCTCCTCGACGAGACTGCGGCCATTGCCCAGCGTTTGGTCGTGGTCAACAAGGCGGACCTCGGCTGCCGGATCCTTGCCGCAGAGCGTGTCCGGCTCGGTGCCTGTGGTGTACCCGTACTCGAGGTTTCGGCTCTTACGGGCGCGGGATGCGACGAGCTGGCAGGCGCCTTGATCTCGCTGGCCTCGCCTTCCCATGCAAGACCGCCCGTCGGTATCACGCGGGTACGGCACCGAAGCGCGTTGGAAGGCACTGCCGCGGCTCTTACGCGCGTGGCGCAGATGCTCGATCGGCAGCAGCCTCCGGAGCTGATTGCCGTTGACCTGCGGACGGCCTTGAACTCACTTGCGGGTGTCGTCGAGCCGGTGGATAACGAGGACGTCTTGGACGTCATTTTTGGTGAATTCTGCATCGGTAAGTAAGCAGTCGACCACGGCTGGGTCGGTTTGTGACTACGATGTCATCGTAGTTGGTGCCGGCCACGCCGGGATCGAGGCTGCGTTGGCGTCGGCGCGCTCGGGCGCCCGGACGCTGATGCTCACACTCAACGCCGACAATGTCGGACAAATGTCGTGTAACCCGGCGATCGGGGGCATCGGTAAAGGCCATCTCGTACGCGAGATCGATGCCCTGGGCGGCGAGATGGGACGCGCGATTGACGAGTGTGGGATTCAATTTCGGCGTCTCAATACCCGCAAGGGACCCGCCGTGCAGGCCTCGCGTGCGCAGGCGGACAAAGCCCGTTACCGGGCGCGTATGAAACGGGTGGTGGAGTCCACTGAGTTTCTTACTCTGCGGCAGGCCGAAGTCGTAGCCTTGTTGGATTCCGATTCCGGCATCATCGGGGTTGTCACCGAAGAGGGTGAAAAGATTCTCGCCCTCGCGGTCGTTCTTACCACGGGTACGTTCATGGAGGGCCTCATGCACAGCGGCTCCTATAAACGTCCGGGGGGAAGAGCCGGGGATCGCGCTTCGCGCGGCCTAAGCGCGGATTTGCTTCGTTTGGGTTTGACTTTGGGGCGACTCAAGACTGGGACGTGTCCGCGTCTGGATGCCCGGACCATCGACTACAGCAGCCTGGAGGAACAACCCGGAGATAACCCGCCGCCGCTATTCAGTTTTGAAAGTCGTCGGCCGCTCTTGCCGCAAGTTGCCTGCCATATTACCTATACCAATGAAATGACGCATCGCATTATAGGCGATCAGGTTGCTTTGTCACCCATGTATAGCGGCGCGATCCGTTCCCGCGGGCCGCGCTACTGTCCGTCGATCGAAGACAAGGTCATGAAGTTTCCGGACCGCGATCGTCACAGGATCTTCCTCGAGCCCGAGGGGCTCGACACGGTAGAGGTTTATCCCAACGGGCTTTCGACCGCCCTCCCTCTTACCGTCCAAAAAGCCTTCGTAGCCACCATACGGGGACTCGAGCACGCTGTAATCGTGCGCCCGGGCTACGCGATTGAGTACGACTATGTGTTGCCGACGCAACTGCGGTCTTCCCTCGTCTGCAAGGATCTGCCGGGACTTTTCCTCGCCGGACAGATCAACGGTACCACCGGTTATGAGGAGGCCGCCGCCCAGGGACTCATCGCCGGGGTCAACGCCGTCGCTTCCATACGCGGCGAGGAGGCCTTTGTGCCGGCGCGGTCGGAGGCCTACGTGGGTGTCCTTCTCGATGATCTTGTCACCGGGGGTGTCGATGGTGAGCCGTATCGGATGTTCACTTCGAGGGCCGAGTTTCGTCTGCTGCTTCGCGAAGACAATGCAGACCTACGCCTGTGTGATGCGGCTCTGCGTCTCGGTCTTCTTGGCAAGGAGCGTCGTGAGCGGCTGGAGAGCAAGCGCGGAAGGCTTGAGCAAGCGCTTGCCGTACTTAAAACTACGGCTGTCAACCCCAGCCCCGAAACCAATCGGCGGCTGGCGGAACTCGGTGAGGCACCGCTTAGCGCACCAACCACAGCCTACGACCTTCTGCGAAGGCCAGGCCTTTCCTTTTCATTTGCTGCCGAGCTAGCCGGTTTGACCGGGAGCGACGAAGAAGTCGCCGAGCAAGTGGAAATTGAGGCTCGTTACGACGGCTACGTGCAAAGACAGCGAGACGAGATCCAACGCATGAAAGGGCTCGAGACCACCCTACTCCCTGACCGAATCGACTATTCGCAGGTGCAGGGCTTGTCCAACGAAGCTGAGGAGAAGTTAAGCTTCGTACGTCCGCGTTCCCTCGGACAAGCCGCGAGGGTTCGGGGTGTGACGCCGGCGTCTTTGTCTGCGCTGGCGATTCATCTGAAAAAACTACGCCGGGCGTGACGCATCTCCCCGTAGAGGCGGACCGCCTACGCTTCGGCGCGGCCGAACTAGGTGTGCAGTTGGGCGACCGCCTGATCGCCGGTCTGCTCGATTACGTGAACCTTCTCTATGCCTGGAATCGTAGTACGCGGTTGACGGCGATCGAGCGCGGCGATGCCGTACGCCTGCATATTCTCGATAGCCTGGCTTGCGTTCCTTTTCTCAGGGACTGCCGGAAAATTGTGGACTTGGGCAGTGGGCCGGGTCTGCCGGGGATCGTCATTGCATCGGCTCTGGCGGATCTGGAGGTGTGTCTCGTTGAGGTCAAGAGGAAGCGCTGTAGTTTTCTCCACGAGGCCATTGCCGTGCTTGGACTTTCGCGCTGTCGCGTCATTGAAGGCAATGCCGAGGACCTCGGACCAAACCTTGTGGGCTACTTTGATGCGGCGACGGCGCGGGCATTCCGATCCCCGGCTGAGCTCGTCCGTGTAGCGACACCGCTTTTGGCGAGCCACGGGAAGGTTCTTCTGATGTGTGGAGGTTGTGGCCTAAGGGCCGCCGAGAGGGATGCCCTTCGTGCTTGTGCCGCCGTATCCGCGCAGAGAAATTTTCGATTGCCCGGCGGCAAGGAGGGCCGCTGTATCGTTGTGGCCGAACCTCATCCGGTCGCTTAGACGGCCTGAGACCCCCCGCCGGGGCGTTGCCTTTTCCGCTGACCGTTTCACGTGAAACGATATCGACGCCTGCGGAGGGCTCGCTCGTTCAGTGGCTGGCGTTTCACGTGAAACGCTCCGTTCGCATCCTTTGCGGGTACGTGGTACGCAATGCACTGCTGTCGGCATTGGGTCGGAGGCGATGGGGAAATGGCGGTTGTCACAGCGATAGCCAACCAAAAGGGTGGTGTCGGCAAAACCACCACCGCGGTCAATTTGGCCGCGGCTCTGGCTTTGCAAGCCAAGCGAACGCTTCTCATCGATCTGGACTCTCAGGGGAGTGCCTCGAGTGGCGTTGGCGCCCTTACAGCCTCCGGTCCTACTGTTTATGAGGTTATCGTTGGCGGTGCCCAGGCCGCCGAGGGCCTCCGCCATACCGAGCTATCGGAACTCGACATCCTGCCCGCCAACCGCAATTTGGCTGGTGCGGAGATCGAACTGGTCGGGCTCGAGGGCCGTGAGTTCAGACTGCGAACGCGGATCGAGCCGTTGCTCTCCAGTTACCAGTTCATCATTATCGACTGTCCGCCCTCTCTGGGCATGCTTACACTCAATGCCCTCTGTGCATCAGATTCTGTACTGGTCCCTCTCCAATGCGAGTTTTACGCACTGGAGGGATTGACCGGTCTGCTGGATACCGTCGAGCGCATACGTAGTGCATTCAACCCCGAGTTGTTCCTCGAGGGTATTCTCCTGACGATGTTTGACGGACGCCTGTCTCTCAGTCGCCAGGTGTCTCGAGAGGTCCGCAACTACTTCGAGAGCAAGGTCTTTGAAACCGTCGTTCCGCGTAATGTACGGCTTAGCGAAAGTCCGTCTCACGGAATGCCGGTGCTGTTGTACGATCCCGCGTCTCGAGGCGCGCAGGCATATCGCGAAGTGTCCAATGAGTTTATAAGCCGTTTGGATTCACGCTATTCAAACGGCGTGCGTAGGCGAGGAGGCGAGGCAAATGAAACGGCAACCACTCGGTAGAGGTCTGGACGCGATCCTGGGAGGGGCCACGCCCAAGCCCACGGCAACGCGGTCCAGCATTCATGCCGTCGATGACGGGCCGGCAGTAACGCCGGGAAAGGATGCGGGATACCCAAATGACGCGGCGCGTCTTTTGGCCATCGAGACCATCGTCGCCGGCCGCGGTCAACCGCGTCGCAGCTTTGCCGAGGCGCCGCTCGAAGAGTTGGCGCAATCGATCCGCGAAAAGGGTGTGCTCCAGCCCCTAATCGTTAGCGAAGGGCCGTCGGGCTTCGAACTGATCGCCGGCGAAAGACGCCTACGCGCAGCCGCTCGAGCGGGCTTGACCAAGGTGCCCGTGATCGTCAAGTGCGACGTCGCTCATGGCGAACTGCTCGAGTTGGCCCTGATCGAGAACATCCAGCGTGAAGACTTGACGGCCATGGAAGAGGCGCGTGCCTATAAGCGTCTGATCGACGACCATGGGCATACGCGGGAAGAGCTTGGCAAGCGACTGGGCAAATCTCGTGCGACGATCTCGAACACTCTCCGTCTACTCGGCTTGCCGCAGCCGATTCAACAGCTGGTCGATGCAGGAGAATTGAGCGAGGGCCATGCACGCGCCTTGCTACGGTTTTCCTCTAGCGCCGAGCAGATCCGTTACGCACGCCGTTGCGTCCAGCACGGGCTCTCGGTTCGCGAGATCGAGGAGCTGGCCAAACGGGCCACCGCTGGTTCGAGGGAGCCGGCACAGAGCCGGGCCGGTCGTGGGCGACCGGCAGCCACGCCCTTGGAGGACAGCCTTACCCGCGAGCTGGCTACAAAAGTGCGAATCAGAGCAAAGGGGGCCGGTGGCAGCATTGAGATCCACTATCACTCGAACGAGGAACTTACGCGTTTGGTCGACCGTCTGCGCGCCGGCTGAAAACCGCAACCCCCTACCAAGCGGCCTACGCAGCGAGCCGTCCGGCCTCTCCTTGCGCCGCGGCGGCGCGTCGCCGGTTCGTGACGCAGGACGTCGTTTTGACAAGCTGGCGGGGCAATGTTACCGCACCTGAGTTTGTTGCCGGTTCCCCGGCACAGGGGACTCCCTAGGTACTTCAATGTTGGCCTTTCCGCCGGACTTTACGTTTCTCATCGAGCTGGGGAGTTTCTTCGTACTGCTATTCTTTCTGAACCGGCTTTTGTTCCGGCCCTACATGGACCTCCTCGACGAGCGCGAGAGGCGTAGCAGCGGCGACCGCGATCTTGCCCGCGCCCAAGTGGCCGAAGCCGAACAGCTCAAGGCTCATATAGAGGGCGAGCTTGCGAAGGGCCGTGCCTTGGTTCGAGAAGAAGTCGATCGAATTCGGCGCCGTACCAAGGAGGAAGAATCCCGTCTCTTCGAGGATGCGCGTATGCAGGCGGCCGAGCGATTGAAGACCCTGCGCACCGAGATTGATCAGGCGAAAAAGCAGGCCGCTCGAACCTTGGGCGACGACACTCGACGCATGGCTGAACAGATGGTGGACGCCATCCTGGGGGTCGGGGAGGCGTCGTGAAGGTCCGTTGGTATTCTCTGTTGGCCGGCGCCTTGCTCTGCTTGACGGAAGTCACGGCGTGGGCCGGCGACGGCGGCCACGCGGGCGGAGCCAGTCAAGCGCAATGGATTTTGCTCGGTTGCGCGATGATCAACTTTGCCTTGTTCATCTATTTGATGCGTCGTTTTACGGGACGCCCGCTTGCGGATTATCTCCGCGCCAGACGAGAACGAGTACGAGAAGCGATAGAAGCGGCGGCCAGAGCCAAGAAAGAAGCCGAAGCTATGAAGGTCGAATACGAAGCCAAGTCGGCGTCCCTCGAGCGCACCCGTGCCGAAATGATGGAAGAAATGTCCGCAATTGCAGAGGCGGATCGCGCCAAGACCCTGGCTGCGGTGCGCGAAGCGGCCGAACGGCTTTTGCGCGACGCGGAGCGGACGGCGAAGAGCGACCTCGAGCGGGCCAAACGCGAGTTGCGTGCCGAAGCTGCACAGCTTGCCTCGGGGGCGGCCAGCAAAGAAGTCGGGGGACGCCTCGATCGTGAGGACCATCGCCGCCTTCTCAACGACTTTCTCAAGGGAGTGGACCGGCAGCCATGATCGGAGGCTCCCTTGCCAAACGGTACGCGAAAGCGCTGTTCTCTTTGGCTGCCGAAGAGGGAAGCACCGGTGAGGTGGCGGCTGCGTTGCAGCAACTCGCTGTTGCCGTCTCCCAGGTGGACGGCGACCGCATCGCCCCGGGTGTGCTCGAGCGTGATGCTCTGCACCGCATGGGAGAAGCGTTGGCTGCTCCGCTCGGGCGTGACACGACGCTGGGACGCTTTGTTCGATTGCTCACGATGCGCGAACGCCTTGTGATCGTTCCGGCCATTCAGGACTGGTTTGTACGTATGCAGGACGAAGCCGCCGGCCGCGCGCGTCTGTCGGTCCTGTCGGCGAGTGAACTTGACGATTCCGAGTTGCGCGAAGTCTCGGCCGCCTTCGCGCGGCTCGCCGATTGCAACGTCGTGCCTGAGCTCCGAGTTGATCCCGATCTCATCGGCGGCATCGTCGTCGAGCTACAGGGACGGGTTTACGACGGTAGTGTGAAAACTCACTTATCCCGCCTGGCCGCAAAAATGGCCGGCGAATAGCAAAGCGATGGGAGCGTAAGACCAAGGATGCAGATCAGGGCTTCTGAGATCAGCGACATCATTAGGGAACAGATCCGCGATTTTGACCGAGAGGTCGAAGTACGTGAGACCGGACGAGTCCTGTCGACCGGTGACGGAATCGCTCGCATTTACGGACTGGACCGAGCGGCGGCGGGAGAACTTCTGGAGTTCGAGGGTGGCGTGTACGGAATGGTCCTGAATCTGGAAGAGGACAACGTCGGAGCGGCGTTGTTCGGTGATCCGGAGAAGATTACCGAGGGTTCCGAAGTCAAAAGAACCGGACGCATCGCCGAAGTCCCGGTCGGCGATGAGCTGCTCGGACGCGTGGTGGACGCCCTGGGCCGCGCCATCGACGGCTTGGGTGAAATCAAGAGCGCCGGCACCGCGCGTGTCGAGGTCAAGGCGCCGGGTATCGTCGACCGCCAGCCGGTCGGAGAGCCCTTACAAACCGGAATCAAGGCCATCGACTCCATGATCCCCATCGGCCGCGGACAGCGCGAGTTGATCATCGGCGACCGCCAGACCGGCAAGACCGCCGTCGCCTTGGACACCATCATCAACCAAAAGGGCGGCGACGTAGTCTGTATCTATGTGGCGATCGGGCAGAAGCGGTCGTCCGTAGCGCAGGTGGTGGATCGATTGAAAAGGCATGGGGCGATGGACTACACGATCGTGGTAGCCGCGACCGCCTCGGAATCGGCGCCGCTTCAGTTTCTTGCACCCTATACGGGCGTCACCATGGGTGAGTACTTCCGAGATAACGGGCGCCATGCCTTGGTGATCTTCGACGACCTTTCCAAACAAGCCGTCGCCTATCGACAGCTGTCCCTCTTGTTGAGGCGCCCGCCGGGGCGCGAGGCCTATCCTGGTGATGTCTTCTACCTGCACTCCCGTTTGCTCGAGCGTGCGGCGAAGATGAGCGACGAGCGCGGGGGGGGATCGCTCACGGCGCTGCCGATCATCGAAACGCAAGCGGGCGATGTTTCCGCTTACATTCCGACCAACGTGATCTCGATCACCGATGGGCAGATCTATTTGGAGACCGACCTGTTTTATTCGGGCGTCCGCCCTGCGGTCAACGTGGGATTATCGGTTTCGCGTGTGGGAGGAGCCGCGCAGATCAAAGCGATGAAGCAGGTAGCGGGTACGCTTCGTCTCGATCTAGCGCAATACCGAGAAATGGCTGCCTTTGCGCAGTTCGGATCCGACCTCGATGCGGCGACGCAGCAGATGCTCAGCCGCGGCGAGCGCTTGGTCGAGGTCCTCAAGCAAGGCCAGTATGTACCTCAGGACGGCGCTC